>CAZSWN010000001.1:0-40338 GCA_964611135.1 uncultured Coxiellaceae bacterium
TGATCCCCCTAAATAATCTCGATCTTTTGTAATGGCACATAAAGTGGTAGCCGTCCCCATATCAACGACAATAAGGGCTTTTTCTGGAAAAGCCGCAATTGCTCCTATAGCATTCGCAATCCTATCGGCACCCACCTCATTTGGATTTTTACACCGAATGTTTAAGCCCGTCTTAACGCCCGGCTGCAACATGAAATAGTTTGCCGTTTTAAAATACTGGAAAAAACTATGTCGTAACGTATAATCATAATTTGGTACAACAGAAGAAATTGCAACCGCTTTAATTTTCAAGGGGTCGATTTGATTGTGCTTAAGTATATTTATTAAAAAAATGCCAAACTGATCGGCCGTTCCTAATAGGGGAGTGGCGTAACGAAATCGCAAAATAAGTTTATCTTTAGCAAAGACGCCACCCGACATATGCGTATTACCTACATCCAAACATATCAACATAACTGACCTATAAAATGATATTCGTTGTGAATTTAAATTATGCCAAACGAAAATTTTAAAGCAATCGTAAATCTATATCCTTTAAAGATATAAAACAATAACTACACGCTTAAAATATCTTTACCATGACAATGCTTCCCAATATAAGCCATAGACTCAAAGCAAAAAAATCAGCCCGAAAAATTATTCAGCTCGATCAGAATGAAAATCCTATTGGGGCCAGCCCCCTTGCTATAGCCGCAGGTCAACAAGCGATGCTTAACTGCCATCGCTATCCAGGTAATGAAGGATTATCCTTAAAAAAGTGCTTGTCTAAACATTTAAGCGTTCCCCCCGAAAACATCACACTGGGTAATGGCTCAGAAGGCTTATTAGCACTTATTAGCAAAACGTATTTAACCCCTCTAAATTCCGCCGTTATCCCAAACTATTGCTTTACAGGTATCTCAAAAATCATAAAAAATGACCTTGTGCCACTCAAAATAGCTAAAAATACGCTTTCATATATATCTGCATCAGCTATTTTAGAGGCTATTGATAGGAGAACAAAAATAATTTTTATTGTTAACCCAAATAACCCTACTGGCAACTATATTAACAAGCGAGAATTAACCGACTTATTGGATAGTCTCCCACAAGATATATTAATAGTTATCGATGAAGCCTACGGCGAATATGTAGAGGCAGATGATTATCCTAGCACCATAAAATTATTACCCAATTATCCTAATTTAATCGTGACTAGAACCTTTTCTAAGTTCTATGGTTTAGCTGGATTACGCTTAGGCTATGCAATCAGCGGATCAGCCATTGCGACCTCTTTAAGTCTTAATTCTTTACCCTTTAGCGTTAACGCCATTGCATTAGCCGCTGCAAAAGCAAGTCTCAATGATCAAAATCACATTAAGCTAGCTCGCTTATTAAACCAACAGGGACGCCTACAACTATCAAAAGGCTTACAAAATTTAGGCTTAGCTGTCATACCTAGCTATGCTAATTTTCTTTGTATAGACTTAAGATCTCCAGCTTGGCCTGTATATCAACAACTTTTGGACCATGGCATCGCTGTAAAACCTTTGCTAGACTATGGCTTACCTAACTGTTTACGGCTCTCAATCGGAACAAAAAGGGAAAATCAATACTTTTTAAATACATTAAAAGTAATTTTAGCTAACATTGCTTTTTAATAAGTAAACCTTCTTTTATAAGCTGTTGAAGACATCCCAATTATTTAATAGGATTACAAATAAAAATTAACCGCAAAATTAAGCTGGCTTTAATGCTAGCTAAACATGGATTTTTTCTCTAAATTAGCGTTAAATAGCTAAAAATAGTCGATTTTAGGATAAAAACAATGAGGGCACTTACTTTATTTCTCCGTGAAGCTGTGATGCATCCAAGTGCTGTAGGAGCATTGTTTCCTAGTTCAAAAAGGCTTGCTTATAGTCTAGCCCAACAACTACCCGCCAATACCTCCTCTTCTGAGCTGGTAGTTGAGTTAGGGGCTGGAACCGGCGCAATCACAGCGGCCTTGCTCAATCAAAAAAACCTCTCTCGTAAACTTATAGTGATTGAACGTTCAGCAAAACTTAGTCGCCATCTCAGTCAGCGTTTTCCTGAGCTAAGCGTTATACAAGGAGATGCTCGACAATTACATGACTTAATTAATCAGTATACCGCTGATCCTATTCAAGCCATTGTCTCAAGCCTACCCTTACGTTCATTACCATCTCCTATTGTAAAAAAAATAGGGATTGAGATTGACCAGGTTTTAAAAAAAGGGGGCTTATTTATACAATATACCTATAGTTTATGGGGCCCTCCTTTATCGCCTTCTCCCAAACTAAAATTAATTCACCACCAATGGGTATGGCAGAATTTTCCTCCTGCTCGTATTGATGTATTTTGCTACGAATGAATAAACCCTTGCGTATTGCGGTTACAAGCACTGAAATTTCTTTATTAGACTCTGCGCAGAAATTAGCAAAAAACCTTTTTCTTCCTTACATTGAGCCTCCCCAACAAAAAAACTTTGACTTTATTTTAGCTTTAACACCCGCAGGCTTATGCTTAAAAGACCTCGGTAAAAAAAGCTTAGGTGTATTGAAAATTGACTTTTTTCAAGGAAAGCTGGCTTATCGATTACACCATCTGCATAATCAAAAACAATTACTCGCTAAAGCGGTGGGTTTAAAAGCTAGTTTCAAACCCACCGTCCTAGATGCAACCGCCGGACTTGGCAATGATGCTTTCATTTTAGCGCAATTAGGTTGTTCAGTTACTTTATTAGAGCGCTCTCCTGTCATTTTTGCTTTATTGCACGATGGCTTATATCGTGCCTTAAATCATCCTAAATACTCATTTTTATCTATTAAACTCATACAAACAAACGCACTCTTTTATTTAAAAAAAATAAGCGCTGGCAAAGAAGCTCCCGAAATTATCTACTTAGACCCTATGTATCCACACTCGGCCAAATCAGCCTTAGCTAAAAAAGAAATGCGCTTTCTACGACAACTTGTAGGCGACGACATGGATGCAGCGCATTTATTAGCGCTATCCCTTGTATGCGCCAAGCAGCGCGTTGTGGTAAAAAGACCTCGCTTAGCGCCTTATTTAGCGGAGTTAAAACCTGGCCATAGTATTTTTGGTAAACAACACCGCCTAGATGTTTATTTCACACATCTTTTTCAAGGACAAAATTTCAAACCATTATCAACCCTTTGAGACATTCATGCATTTTTATGTTGCTACTATCACCCCGATCAACCGTTTTTTTAAACAGCTGTGTTACAGGCGGGCTGCTTGCACTATTCTGATTTGGCTTACTTGGAATATCAGTTTCAACTGCATGAACATCTGCTATTTCTTGTCCTATTGGAATAGATGATTCATTTTCTTCTGAAATAAGCGAATCTTTGCTTATAAGTTCTTGCGCTTCTTCTGTTGATTCAGATGTTTTGTTGGTGGCGGCAAGTTCTTTCGTATTTAAAGTGGACACTTGAACAACAACCGAATCTTGCTCTGATTCTTTAGGTTCAGGCCTCTTTTTATCGAGCCAATCCAACTGGGCAAATTGAACTAAATGCTCCACTATTCTCCCTGCTTGAGCAGCCTTACTTTCTAAATTATAAGCAAAAAGGTAGTTAATCGCAGCGATCAATGCCGTAATAACGGTACCTGTAATTAATACCGCGGCAAACCCAGCTGGAATACCTGCAGCCGCCGGAAAAAGTGCGAATGCGAGTATAGGACCCAATATAACTAGACGAAAAACTAAACTCCCTGTCCCTAAACGCTTCACAATAACCAATAAACGGCTTAAAACCTTTTTGACTTTTGTCCATTTGGGTTGATGAGTACTAAAACGTCGTAATAAGCGATCATAATCACGCAGTGACTTATTTAATATCAATGTATCTGGCGCTTCTTTTCCGAGTATAGTAATTTTACTATCTAAACCATCAAACCTGTCTTTATGCGCTTGATTCGCTTTACGAGCTGAACAAATACCGTAAAATAATCCCAGCGACAATGTTACCAACGCAATAATTGCCGTAGCGACAAGACCTATCGGTGTAAAAGTAGCCATTGCGGCTGTAGAACAGGTAGCATAGGTAATAGCCACCTTAACGCCATCTAAAAATAACCACCCCCCAAAAAAAGGTAAAAAACAACCGTCAAGAAACCCCATCGCTATCGCCTGATACCGGATAAAGCGACGTTTTTTAAGCAGTGCCTGCAAATCTTTCATGACAGGCGCTTCTTTTAAACGCACGCTGGCTTGATTTTCTTGTATACACTCTATAAACATCTGTCGCTTATTTAATTCGGCTATTTTTTTTACCAGCATTGCTTTGTGCTCTTCCTCGATAGTCGCCGCATTAGTTTGCTGACACAATTTATTCGCACGATAAGCCTTATAAAAATTATAAATCAGTAGTGCCGGCAAAGCGCCTAACAGCGCTATACCAAGTGGAATAACTGAAATAGCGGCGCTTGTGACGACTGGTGCTGCTGGAATAAAGTAAAAAATAAACATTAAAATCCAGTATATAAAGCTAGCCTGACCTAACGCTCCTAAAATAGGAAAAATAAAATCTCTGTTTTTTTTATCTTTATTTGCCTTTTCAGTATCTTCTTTATTCTTTTCTATCAAGTGCTGCACTTTAGAAAAGAAGTCTTTTGAATAAGAGTCAGTCAAACCGAGAGCCCAACCATTATCTCCGTCACATGCTTGAAATTTATTTGAGTCCTTTTCTTTATTTAAAGGTTCCTTATTTAAAGAATTTAAAAAATTACTTACTTTTGTTATAACTTCCTGATGAATTTCGTTAAGTTTTTTTTCTCTTGACCCTCCCTCCCGTAAAACACGCTTTAGATCATTAAGTGCTGCTCTTCTTTTTCCCCAACAAAATATACGGCGCCTTTTACGCGCAATTTCAGAAATATCGGGGGGATAAAAATAAGCTGCCGCCCTTAAAACTTCGTAAGAAAAACGACTCTCTCCCATTTTTTCTTTAATTTTTTCTTTTTCCTTCAACTTAAGTAAACGATTAAAATAAAAAAAATCGCTATTTCGTTCAATTTCACGAAGTTTGCAATATTGCTGTACATAAACCCCAATCGATATTGCAATTACTCCGAAACTTACAAATGCACTATCAATTAGTGACACATACTTACTTTTATTTATAACGTCAAATAACTTAAATTCTTTATTACAGGCACCTTCAATCACATTCACATTAAAAGCGGGAGTAGCCACCACTTCATCTAACGAACCAAGACAAGTATTAAATACTGGAACACTTGTCTTTGGACTTACTAACCAAACAGGATTTTCTGACATTAAGGATTCTTCACCAAGCGATTTATCTCCTGATAGACGTCTTATTCTAGCTCCTTTCTCAAAAAAATCTTCGTCATTTGATTTCGTTAATATTGAATCCACTTCTCTTGATTCATCAGGAAGGCGAACTGAAACCATAAAAGCTCCTTATCGGCACTTGCAATAAAATAATTAGTTCTGAACCTTAGATTACTTTCAAAAAACTACAAGTTTTACTTTCAGTATATATTATTTTTTAAAAAAATTAATTAATAAAATTAAAAATAAAAATCTTTTATGGCCCATTACATTAAATGAAATAAATTCGCTTTTTTTAATACGCCATTTCGTTTAAACTTTGTATTATCATGAAATCCTTCTTAAAATGGGCAGGAAATAAACATCGAATTATTGACAAAATAAAAACTTATTTGCCTAAAACAGAGCGTTTAATAGAACCTTTTTTAGGGTCCGCTACCGTTTTTCTTAATACATCCTATCCTTCTTACTTATTAGCTGACAATAATTCAGATTTAATTAGCTTATATAAGTATCTACAAAAGGAGGGGCAACTTTTTATCGATTATTGTCGAATCTTTTTCCATACGCAATTAAATAATGCGGAAGAATTTTATCGACTGCGTCGTCTCTTTAACGAAAGTAAAGAAAGCCGCGTTAGAGCGGCCTTATTGCTTTATTTGAACAAGCATTGCTTCAATGGCTTAGCACGTTTTAATCGAAAAGGTGAGTTCAATACCCCTTTTAGTGCTTACAAAGCACCTTACTTCCCAGAAAAAGAAATGCAATTCTTTCATATCCATGCAAAAAAAGCGCAATTTATGCACACAGACTTCCTAGGCACATTCGACTATGTTCAACAAGGGGATGTTATTTATTGTGACCCGCCCTATGTGGCATTATCTAAAACGGCTAACTTTACTCATTATACGGCGGGTGGATTTAGCCATATTCAACAAATAAACCTAGCCAATACAGCAAAAAATTTAGCCTCTCAAGGAGTTTATGTCATCATTTCTAATCATGATACAGAATTTACACGTAACATTTATCAAGGCGCCCGCATCATTCCACTCACAGTGCAACGTAATATTAGCAGTAAAGGATCGGAACGAAAAAAAGCAAAAGAATTATTGGCCATATTTTCTTAAGTTAAAAACGGGGGGGCTTAACTATTATTTATCTCTAAATTCAATCCGGATTGGACTTCCTATAATCCCCAAAGCCTTACGGTAGAAGTTTTCAAGGTATCGCCGGTAAGATGCTGGCAAAGAACGCGCGTGTTGTCCATGAATGAGAATTATCGGTGGGTTATAACCACCTGGATGTGCATAACGTAATTTAACCGAACGTCCTCGGCTCAACGGCGGCTGATGTAAACCAACCGCTTGTTCTAACAAAGAAGTTAAACGTGAGGTTGGTAACGCCTGTGTTGCTGACCGGTAGGCCTGTTGAATTAAAGCAAACAAATTACCAACGCCGGTGCCATGTAATGCTGAAATAAAAATGAGTTTTGCAAATTGCACAAATTGTAAACGACGGTCTAATTCTTTTTTGACGTGTATTCGCTGTTCTTTAGATAGCCCATCCCATTTATTAACTGCGATAATAAGCGCTTTACCACTTTCGAGAATGAATCCTAAAAGATGTAAGTCTTGTTCGCTTATACCTATTTGCGCATCAATTACCATCAATACAACATTACTGACTTCTATCGCTTGTAAACTTTTAATCACCGAAAATTTTTCAATGCCTTCGTCTGTTTTTGATTTCCTGCGAATACCCGCTGTATCAATCAAAGTATATAATTTACCGCGATATTCAACATCATTTGCGATACTATCGCGGGTAGTCCCGGGTTTATCAAATACAATAGCCCGATCTTCACCGAGAATTCGATTTAATAAGGTTGATTTACCAACATTTGGCTTTCCAATAATAGCTACTTTTATTCTCGGAGTAACGCACTCTTGCTCAGCCGCTTGTTCAGTTTTCTCCCTATCATTTTTAGGAAAACGCTTTAGTACCTTTTCCATTAAGCCCTGAATACCTTGGCCGTGAGCAGCAGAAATAATGGCTAAGGATGATGAAGGACTAAAACCTAATAAAGAAAACTCACTTTGTAATAACGTGGGATCCAAGCCTTCACTCTTATTAATAACCAAGGTAATCTGTTTGTTCAGTTGCCGTAGTGCTTGTGCTAATTGCTGATCCAATGCAGATAAACCGGCTTGTCCATCGACTAAAAACAAAACGTGATCCGCCTCCCTTATAGCGCGTTGTGTTTGCTTTTCCATGAGAAAAGCAATATCTTTTTCTTTGGTCCCACTTAATCCCCCTGTATCAACTACAATATAGGGATGCTCGCCAACGACTCCTTTTCCATAGAGCCGATCCCTCGTCAAGCCAGGGACATCAGCCACCAAAGCATCTCGGCTTCTAGTCAAACAATTAAATAAACTCGACTTACCTACATTTGGCTGACCTACGAGAACAATACTGGGTAAAGAAGAGCTAGTCATACAGGTAATGCAGCATGCGTCCAAGCGGATAAACCACCTTCCCGGGTCAACACACAAACCAGTGGATAAGCGACAACTGGACTCGCTACAATACTCGCGTCGTCATGAGCAAGATCCCGCGCTAAAGGGTGCCCATCTACCTGAGAAAGCCAGTGGATATAGCCTTCTTTGTCTGCTATCACTAAACTGTTGCCAAAAATAACCGGGGCAGTTAAACCGCGATGTTGTAATAGCTGTTGCTGCCAAAGCAATTTACCGGTGGAACGATTAAAGGCCCAAACACCACCTTCACTATCACTCACATAAAGACTGCAGCCAATTGCAAGTCCTGAATAACTGGAGAAAGGTCGTTGCCAAAGCGTTCGACCTGTTTGTAAAGAAATGGCCGCTAGCTTGCCTTGATAAGTCACCACATAAACTATAGGACTAGATAATAAAGGGTCAGCGGCAATATCAACTAATTGGTCAGCCATTGTGACACCTTGAGGATAAGCAACGCTGTGTTCCCAGAGCAAATTGCCATTTGCTAAGCTCAAAGCGGTCAATACGCCATCAGAAAACCCTAGTATAACTTTATTAGCTATAATTTGCGGGGCACTACTTGGTCTGAGTACTAATGTGGGCGCACCATGCTTATAGGTCCACAAATGTTTACCCGTTCGTAATTCTAGCGCTAATACTTGGCCATCTACTGTTTTAAAAACAACACGGCCGCGACTAATAGTCGGTGGGGCTAATACTTGATTAGGTACAGCTGTCCGCCATAATACATCCCCTGTTTCTGCAGCTAACGCGATGATCTGCGGTTGCTTACTCACGATGATAAGAACGCCTTCAGCTACTGCGGGACCACTCGTTATAGTTTGCCCAATAGTTTCTTGCCATAACTTACGACCATTCAATAATTCTAATGCAGTAATAGTCCCTGACTTACTTGCTACAAAAATTTGATCTTGTTTAATCACAGGACTCAAACGTAAATAATCTTCCCCCATCCCAGCACCGGTTGCAACAGACCATAACAAGACTGGCTGGAGCTCGAAAGGATAAGCGCTTAAAGGCGCTGGAGGAGGCGCATTATCATCACCTAAACCGGCACAAGCTACTAAGACAAAAAAGCAAATAAAAGTGAATAAACGAACACAAACTTTAGTCATGGTATATTTCATTAAGCATAATCCAAATTATTAATCTTCATTTCCAACAGCGCTTGCTCAATATTCCTTTTAGAAAAAGCGCGTTTAGCCGCTAAATAACTCTGCAGCGCTTCCTTACTGCGACCTAAATTTACAAGGATATCGCCTTTTTCTTCAAGAAAAATAGGATTATAAGCGGGGTCGTTATTTTCAGCTAATATATTTAAGGCTTGCGTTGCTTGGTTTTCTGCTAATAAAACCCGTATCAAGCGTATTCGTGCGATTGAGCGTAACTTTTGATCTTCTCCGTGTCTTATAACCCAAGATAATTTATTGCTTGCATCCGTTAAGTTATTTTGATTAACCGCTTGTTTGGCCAGTAACAAAGCCGCTAATACAGCATAAGGCGTATGCGGGTAATTTTTTAGCAAACCTTCCGCCAAGCTATTTTGCATGGGGATATTTTCATTTTTCACAGTCGCCGCTAACAAGCGTTCATACTGCATCGAGGCTCTTAACAAATAATTCTCTTGCGCTTGTCGCCAATAATGCCAAACCCAGCTAATCAGAATAGCGAAAATAATCCCTAATACCGCGCTAACACCGTACTCACGACAGTACTTTTTGATACGCTCTGCTTGCTCTATTGTGGCCAATTCATTCATTTACTAAACACCTTTGCAATTTCGGGATAATTTGATCTTGTTTTATAATTTCCTGTGGCTTTTTCTCTCTTAAATCTTTAATAATAAGCGTATCTGACTTTACTTCGTCATCTCCCAAGATGACAGCAAAACGCGCGGCACTTTTATCAGCCCGTTTAAACTGAGATTTAATGCTATCGCCACTCGTATCAAGGATCAAATTTACGTTTGGGAAAGTAGTACGCAAATATTCGGCTAGAATTAACCCTTTTTGCCGCGCACTGTCACCTATAGTTATAAAATATAGATCCAAGGCTTCAGTTTGTGCGGCGTCTAATTCAGACAACAAACTAATTAGACGCTCTAAGCCTATAGCAAAGCCGACAGCTGGCGTTGCATGCCCACCGAGTTGTTCAACCAAGCCATCATAACGACCACCTGCACAAACTGTATTTTGTGCAACTTGTTCGGCTGCAATAACCCACTCAAACACGGTTTTATTATAATAATCTAACCCCCTGACTAAACGAGGATTAATTGTAAAACAAATATCGGCGTTTTTAAGGATATCTTGTAAAATACAAAAATCTTGTTGTGAATCTTCATCAAGGAAATCAAGTATTTGTGGTGCGGCTTCAACCAGCTTTTGCATCATAGGATTTTTACTATCAAGAATACGCAATGGATTGGTTTGTAACCGACGTTGAGAGTCTTCATCTAGCTGGTTGAAATGCTGAGCAAAATAATCCACTAGACTTTCTTTATGTGCTTTTCGCGCTGCAGGCGATCCAAGTGAGTTAATCTGTAAACTTAACTGGTGTTTTAGTCCTAACTTATCCCAGAGACGTGCTGTCATGAGGATTAGCTCTGCATCGATATGTGGTTGTGCTAGACCAAATACTTCGATACCAAACTGATGAAATTGCCTATAACGACCTTTTTGAGGTCGCTCATGTCGAAACATAGGGCCCAGATACCACCAACGCTGAATTTGCTTATAAAGTAAACCTTGCTCTATGCCTGCGCGAACACATCCTGCCGTTCCTTCAGGCCGCAACGATAAACTATCACCGTTACGATCGAGAAAAGTGTACATCTCTTTTTCAACAATATCAGTAACACTCCCTATACAGCGCTTAAATAATTCTGTCTTTTCAAGAATCGGTAAACGAATCTCTTGGTAGCCGTATTGTCTGGCAAGTACGCGCAAGACACTTTCTATTCTCTGCCAAATAGCGCTATGTTCCGGTAGAATGTCATTCATTCCACGAATTGCTTGAATTTTCGCCGCCATAATTAATAATAAAGTTGTTTATTTTTTTGTTTACTTTTAAGTTTAGGCGTCTGTATTAACGCCTTATAAGCATCGGAGTTAGGAAATCTTGTCTGTAACATTAGAGTATAACGTCCCGCTGCGGATTGATTTCCTAAGGCTCTTGCTAAAACAGCCCCTAACCATAATGCATTCGGCGTCGGTTCTTTAGTTAACTGCATATAATGATCTAGATATTGTTGTGCTTGCTGATAATCCTTTTCTTGATAACTTATTCGCCCTAATTCTAACCAAGACATAGCACGTTTAGGGTCCTGGGTAATAGCTTCTATAAAATAAGCGCTCGCTTTTTTACTATCGGGAATCTGCATGGCGCATAATCCTGCATTTTCATAAACTTGCGCTGTATTAAGATAAGCAGGGTCTTGCAGCGCTAATAAAAAATGTTGATCGGCTTGTAAATAGCGCCCCTGACGACACAAGTAAGTCCCATAATTATTTTGTGCAGCACCTGATTTTGGATTAAGTGCTATGGCTCTACGATAATAAGCGCTTGCTGAAGGAAGACTTCCTGTGCTTTCTAAAAAGTAACCCATTGCGCCTTGAACCTGCATAGACCCAGGAGCTTGTTGTTCTGCAAGTAATAATTTTTGATGCGCGCGCTGTACATCGCCGCTTTGTAAGTAAGCTAAACCTAATTGCACATTAGCCTCTGCGGCTTGTGGACCCGTTGTTGGGATTTGTGGTTTGGGAAAAATACTACACGCTGTAAGACTTGTAATTAAAAAAATTACAATAAATTGCTTTAACATCGATATCATTTACTCTCCCCTTTTTTTAACGTCCATTAAACAACTATAGATGATTCCACTGAGATAGGAATTATGTTTTGGCGTCCTCTATTCCGATAACTTCTATCTTGTACACAACCTACTAATTGACCACAAGCCGCATCAATATCCTCACCTCGTGTTTTTCGAGTTATCGTATTAAGCCCCGCCCGCAGCAAAATATCTTTAAAGTGTTCTATAGTTTCTGGTGTAGAGCGACGATAAATCGTATTAGGAAAAGGATTAAAAGGAATCAAATTCACCTTAACAGGAATACCCTCTAAAATTTTAATTAATTGACGCGCATGTTCAGGCTTATCGTTTATCCCTTCTAACATAACATATTCCATGGTAATTCGACGGCGCTTGTCCTCTTTAAAATAATTTCGACAAACCGCTAATAATTCCCGAAGCGGGTATTTCTTATTAATAGGGACTAGACGATTTCTTAGTTCATCATTAGGGGCATGCAAAGAAACAGCAAGCGCTACTTCACTCACTTCAGACAAACGTTGTAATACGGGCACTAGACCGGAAGTACTTAACGTAACGCGCCGCTTAGAGAAGCCATAAGCAAAATCATCCATCATGAGATCCATTGCTTTAACTACATTTTCAAAATTTAATAAAGGTTCGCCCATCCCCATCATCACAATATTACTGACGGTATGATCGTGACGCAAAGACACACCGGCTACATATCGTACTGCAATCCATACTTGACCAATAATTTCCGCGACGGTTAAATTACGATTAAACCCTTGCTGCGCTGTCGAACAAAAACTGCAATTCAATGCGCAACCTACTTGTGAGGAAACACATAAAGTCCCTCGATTTACCTCAGGAATAAAAACAGTTTCAATACAATTGCCATCGCTAAGACGTAACAACCATTTTCGCGTCCCATCCTCGGATAACTGTTCAGAAACGATTTTTGGCACACTAATTGCCGCTATAGATTTTAAATGCGCCCGTAAGGATTTGCTTAGGTTGTTCATCAGGTCAATATCCTGAACTCCAAGCTGGTGAACCCATTTTAAAACCTGCTGTGCTCGATAGGGCTTTTCGCCTAACTCATCAAAGAGCCGCTGCATTCCCTCCCGATCAAAATCAAGTAAATTTTTAAGCGGCGCCGTCATAATTAAAGCTCTTCGCTAAAGCATTGATCTTGCGTAAAAAAGAAAGCGATTTCCTGTCGGGCTGTATCAAAACTATCTGAGCCATGGACCGCGTTTTGACTAATACTTTCAGCAAAATCTGCACGAATTGTACCCGCCTCAGCCTGTATAGGATCAGTGGCTCCCATAAGCTGGCGATTTTTTAAAATGGCATTAGGCCCTTCCAAAACCTGAACCATAATGGGGCCTGAGCAAATAAAATCAACTAATTGATTGAAAAAAGCCTTCTCTTTGTGAACTTGATAAAATTTTTCAGCCTGGCGGACGGTCAATTTCTCCATTCTTGCCGCAATAACTTTCAATCCAGCCTCTTCAAATCGCTGGGTAATAGCCCCAATATTATTTTTTTTAACCGCATCCGGCTTAATGATAGAAAGGGTCTTTTGAATTGCCATAAGTGCCTCAACCTTTTGTTTTGACTAACTATTTACTTAAAGAATTAAGCGCTTGTATTATACAGATTTAATAGCGTGACACTATAGATTTTAGTATAAACACCGGCTTAATTTGCCAGATCGCGTGGAAAATTTTTATATTTTTCCTCCTTATTAGCTATAGAAAACTGCAATTGCTGGCAAGAGTTTTCTACTAGAAGTAGAAAAATAGCAGGGCTAAAGGAAGCTTAAGTCTTAGCATGAATTAAATTAAGCAATTTGTCCGGAAAATCGGTTAGAATGCCATCGACTCCCAATGCTAGTAATCGCTCCATGTCTTCGATTTCATTGACTGTCCAGACGTCGACCCGTTTATTTTTTTTATGTGCTGCTTTTACAAAATGAGGCGTAACCACATTGAAAGGGGCCTCCAATGCCGTAGCACTTAATAAAAAAGGCCTTGTCAAAAATATTTGACTGAGTTTGGCGAAACGATCAATCTCTACTTGTGTGGCGGCGCTCGCTATTTTAGGACAAAGCCTGCGTACAACTTTCATAGTGCGTGTGTTAAAAGCAGACACTAATACTTGTTTAGTTTTTTGATAGTGATTAATAAGCTCTCGCAATGCAGCCACGATAGGAGGATCATTTTGCTTTATTTCTATACTAATAACCTGCTTTGGAAATGCAGAGAAAATTTCATTTAAGCTGGGGATTTTGATCCCTCGACCTCTAAAAGGGTAGGTATGGCCCTCATCATTAGTCCAATGATAAGCAGCATCTAATTTTTTCAGTTCTGCGAAAGTAAAATCCTGGACCAAACCTTTGGCATTCGTAGTGCGATCTAAAGATTCATCATGGATAGCAACTAAAACTCCATCGCGAGTCATATGAATATCAATTTCGCTTAAATCAGCACCTAATTTCGCTGCTTCCTGTAACGCAAATAAAGTATTTTCCGGCCACAGCCCTGCCCCTCCACGGTGCGCAATAACAAGTGGCTTTGCATTAACTTGATAAAGTGGGAACATACAAATTCCATAATACTTAGTATAAATATCTTTGCTAGCTAAAGAAATATGATAAAATATTCCTCATTTATAGCATGTAAAGCTTGAAAATACTAACCAATCTAAGCTAAGGTTTACTCGCATCCTTATCTAATGAGGGTCTTCTTTCCATGAAGGGATATCATTATACGCCTATAAATACAGAGTCAACACGAACTACTTTTTTCGACTACATTAATAATATTAACGTCCCCCCTATCGATTATTTTGCCGTCGGTATCGAAGACCAAACACACAAAAAACTCATTTCGCTCATCTCAAGACTAGAATGGCAAGTTTATTTCGATAAAAACCAAATAACTAACCATGATCCACTCATAAAAGCCAAAAAACTGTCGCAAAGAAACATCCTTCCCTTCTCAGAAATCGACTATATCGACTCTTTCGGCAAAGAAGTCATGAGGCAACGCGTTTTACACGGCATAAAAAATGGATTATTGCTTATACACAAGCAGCAACATTTAAAATACATGATTGTACTCGCCACCGGGTTTTCTAAATTTAATCATTATAGTTTCCTAACTAAATACTATATCCAGCTTACTAGGCTTAAAAATGATCTCTCTAAAATCATCGAAAGGGATATTCACTTTATTAATTGTTAGAAAACCTGAACCTGATAGACTCACCCTCTATTCGTCTTTTCTTCGAATCCAGATAACGGCGGCAGCAGACTCAATATCAGCATCAAAAATTATAGGCTCTGCCGTTCTACCGACCGGGTTTAAGCAAGCAAGGTTATAACGCCCTAAGGCATCTTTAAAAAGTCGCCGAAAATATTGGCCGCCCCCTTTTAAATAAATAATACAATCTTTATTGACAATCAACTCTAATTCGCTAGTGGTTCTTAGCCTTCCGCCTACATAGTCCCCCGCCCTGTAATGAGGACTCATTTCATCATTTGAAACTATCATAACAACTGCATTAGAATATCTATCTCTAAACTCCTGGGCATCCCTCATCATAGCCACTTCATCATCCGCATCGACAGGTATAACAGTTTCACTAGGCATCGCAAAATAATGGCCTAATGAAAGCCTAATAGTAGGATCAAGTCCTTTCCCATCGGCTATCCAAGATTCATCAACGATTAAACCTTCGCTCTTATAAACAGTAACACAGCGCTTAATCCCATTTTTAGAAATCTTGATCATACTATTTTCCCAAGATTTTAGAGTAATTTCTGGTAATTTATATTTTTTTTCTATATACGCCCTAGTAAGCCGTAAAATTGAGCGCAAATACTTAAGCCTTGCACCGGGGGTATCTAAATTACGCTGAAGTAATGCCTGGGACATAGCCGGAAGTCTCCTGTAAGAGATATTTATTAAACTTAAAAAACTATTTTAACTCAAGTAGTTAACTAAAAACAGATAAAAAATATTAATAACATTCTGGTCTAAATAGGGCTTTTTTATAATTGGACACTAGACTTCAGGGGGGGCTATAAGGTACCTTCTACCCAAATTTATTCGGCATTACTATTTACTTTTATTATGAAAATGATTCCAGAAGGGTTAACTTTCGACGATGTACTGTTGCTCCCCAACCACTCCATGGTTTTGCCTAAAGACGTATCCTTGGAAACCCAGTTAACCGCTAGAATTAATTTAAAAACCCCTTTAGTCTCGGCCGCGATGGATACTGTCACTGAAGCAAAGCGCGCTATAGCACTTGCTCAAGAGGGGGGGCTAGGCATCATCCATAAGAATATGTCGATAGAAGCTCAAATACAGCAAATCAAAAAAGTGAAAAATTTTGAGAGCGGCATGGTAAGGAACCCTATCACAGTTTTTCCTGAAACAACGCTGCGAGAATTGCTGAAATTGATGGCTACTTACTCTATTTCAGGCATCCCTGTTATTGAGAAAGGAGGCCAATTAGTCGGCATCATCACACATAGGGACATACGATTTGAAAAAAACTTAGATCAGCCTGCTTCCCAGGTCATGACCCCAAGAGAGCGTTTAGTCACGGCAGAAGAACAGGCCAGCGCAGAAAAAATTATTGATTTATTACATCGTCACCGTTTAGAAAAAATCTTGATTGTCGACAAACAATTTCATTGTCGTGGCTTAATGACGGCAAAAGACTTACAGAAAACCAAAGAAAAACCATTTGCAAGCAAAGACCAACGCGGCCAATTATGTGTAGGTGCGGCTATAGGGATCGGTGTTAATGCTAAAGAACGTGCAGCGGCATTGATTGAAGCGGATACTGATATAATCTGTCTCGACACCGCACATGGCCACGCACAAAGCGTTCTCGAGATGGTGAGCTGGTTAAAAACTAAATATCCTCACGTTTCTCTTATCGCAGGAAACATTGCAACAGCAGATGCGGCACAGGCATTAGTGGCCGCAGGTGCCGATGTTATAAAAGTAGGTGTTGGCCCTGGCTCTATTTGCACAACTCGAATTGTTACAGGGGTAGGCGTTCCTCAAATTACTGCTATTATGGCCGTTGCTACAGCGATCAAAGGAAAACCAGTAACCCTTATCGCCGACGGTGGAATTCGCTATTCAGGCGATATTTGCAAAGCATTGGCCGCCGGTGCACACGCAGTGATGATTGGAGGCTTATTTGCCGGCACTGAAGAAGCACCGGGAGAAATAGAGCTTTACCAAAATCAACCTTATAAAGCTTATCGTGGCATGGGCTCCTTAGGCGCTATGCAACAAGGCTCCTCAGATCGTTATTTTCAAGACGCTTTAGAGTCGCATAAATTAGTTCCCGAAGGAATAGAAGGACGAATCCCTTATAAAGGCCCCCTGCAAACAGTTATTCACCATTTATTAGGCGGGGTACGTGCTGGCATGGGCTATACCGGAAGCGCTGATCTCGCCGAGCTTCGCAAAAAAGCTCAATTTATAAAAATAACTGCTGCTGGTATAAGAGAAAGCCATGTTCATAACGTAGCCATTACCAAAGAAGCGCCTAATTACTACTATCGTGAAGATTGAGTACTCACATATCAAATCTTATAGTAATTGTTGAGCTTTTTATGAAACCTAACTATTTATTTCGAATAAAAAAACGGAGTGTACATTAGATGACTTTTCCTAAAGAACGCATACTGATTCTAGATTTTGGTTCACAATATACTCCATTAATTGCCCGGCGTATTCGTGAACAACATGTCTATTGTGAAATT
This sequence comes from uncultured Coxiellaceae bacterium, assembly GCA_964611135.1. Taxonomy (GTDB): domain Bacteria; phylum Pseudomonadota; class Gammaproteobacteria; order Diplorickettsiales; family Diplorickettsiaceae; genus Aquirickettsiella. The sequence continues at coordinate 17,484 of CAZSWN010000001.1, forward strand.
TATCCTTATGATACAACAGAATCTGAAATTCGAGCTTTTGATCCTAAGGGAATTATCTTGTCGGGCGGTCCTGAAACAGTTACTTCAAACACTACGCCTCGCGCACCTGAAATCGTGTTTACCTTAGGTTGTCCTGTTTTAGGTATTTGCTATGGCATGCAAACTATGGCTGAGCAACTTGGCGGCAATGTAGTTTCTTGCGCACATCGTGAATTTGGTTATGCTCCAGCCCTAATTACGACTCCTACTGAATTATTAACGGATATTCGGGATAATCCTGAAGATGAAGAAAATGCATTACTTGATGTTTGGATGAGTCATGGTGATCACGTTGAATCCGTTCCTCCTGGATTTATGGTAATTCTAAATACACCTAATACGCCTATTGCGGGCATGGCCGATCCTCTACGTCAATTCTATGGTTTACAGTTTCACCCTGAGGTTACGCATACCCGTCAAGGCAAAAAAATATTAGCTAGTTTTGTTGGGAAAATTTGTCATTGCAGAGCCAGTTGGACAGCCACTCGAATTTTAGAACACGAAATTGCAGAAATAAAAGAAAAAGTAGGAGAAGAAAAAGTATTACTTGCTTTATCCGGCGGCGTAGATTCTTCCGTTTTAGCCGCTTTACTACATAAAGCGATTGGCAAACGGTTACTATGTGTCTTTGTTAATACTGGCTTACTTCGCACTACTGATAAAGATGCTATCATTCAAGCGCTTGCTGATGATATGCATATCTCCGTTGTAAAAATAGATGCCTCTGACCGATTCTTAAAAGTCTTAAATGGAATTACTGATCCTGAAGAAAAACGCAAAGCGATTGGCAATTTATTTGTAGAAATATTCGAGGCAGAAGCCTGCAAGCATCCCGATATAACTTGGTTAGCACAAGGGACTATCTATTCGGACGTTATTGAGTCAGCCGGCACTAGTACACAAAAAGCGCATGCTATTAAATCCCATCATAATGTAGGCGGGCTACCGGATACACTTAAGCTTAAATTATTAGAGCCTTTACGCGAATTATTTAAAGATGAGGTTTGTGAGTTAGGTTTAGAATTAGGTTTGCCCCCTGCGTTAATCTACAAGCATCCTTTTCCAGGACCTGGATTAGCTATACGCGTTTTAGGTGAAGTAAACCAAAAAAATATTGACCTAGTCCGTAAAGCGGATCTCATCTTACAAGAAGAGCTACGCGCACAAAATTATTACGACAAAATTAGTCAAGCTTTTTGTGTCTTTTTACCCGTTAATTCAGTTGGGGTCATTGGGGATGCACGCCAATATGCGCCTATCATCGCCATACGCGCCATAGAAACCATTGATTTTATGACGGCTCGCTGGGCACATTTACCCTATGCTCTACTCGAAACACTGTCTAATCGAATTATTAATGAAGTCCCGGGGATTTCACGGGTAGTTTATGATATATCGGGAAAACCACCGGCTACAATCGAATGGGAATAAAACGCTTATCTTTGACCTCAAAAAATGTTATCTAAGCACTTTTTTGACTTTAACTCGTCTGTTCAATAGACTTCAAGTTACTTCTGTCTCATAAAAGTAACGACTAAGATTATGCTGCAACTTGTTAAAACTTGGTTTACAAGGTATTTTCTTGATCCAGAATTGGCTATTTTATGGCTATTTCTACTTTTTATTATTGTGCTCTTTGCCGCATTAGGAAAAATTTTAGCGCCGGTATTAGTCAGCATTGTCGTCGCCTATTTATTGCAATGGCCTATTAGCTCTTTAGAGAAGCTTCGCTTACCGCGAATCGCCGCCGTTTTAGGAGTTTATATTAGTTTTGTAGGCTTAGTTATCCTTGGCATTGTGGGTTTATTGCCTTTACTATTTCGACAGTTGAGTAACTTAATTGCCGAAATACCGGCCATGGCTGCCAAAGGCCAGGAATTACTCTTATACCTACCCATTCGTTACCCAGGCTATACTTCAGCCAGCCAAATACAAGAATGGATTACTCAATTTAAGCTTGGACTAACGCATTCGGGACAAGGGATATTATCTGCTTCATTAGGCTATATTCCTAATATCATTGCATTTACTATTTATTTCGTATTAGTCCCTCTATTGGTTTATTTTTTCTTATTAGACGAAAAAAAAATAATCGCTTGGGTAGTCGAATATTTGCCAGAAAAACGCCGATTAATCTCTCAAGTCTGGACTGAGGTGCTTGCACAAACAGGAAATTACGTGCGAGGAAAAGCGTTAGAAATGCTAATTGTTTGGATAGTTACCTATCTATCCTTTGCCATACTTGGCCTTGAGTACGCTATATTGCTCAGTGTTTTAGTAGGGATTTCTGTGGTTATCCCTTATATCGGTGCTGTTATGGTGACTATTCCAGTGCTCATTATCGGCTTTTTAGAATGGGGATGGACAGCCCAGTTTGCCTATCTGGTTGCAATTTATTCATTAATAATTACATTAGATGCCAATGTACTGGTACCGTTTTTATTTTCCGAAGCCGTTGATCTTCACCCAGTAACCATTATTATAGCCGTTCTTATATTTGGTGGCTTACTTGGATTTTGGGGGGTATTTTTTGCTATTCCCTTAGCCAGTGTCGTAAAAGCGATTTTAAATGCTATTTCTTATAAAAAGATAAAGGCTACACCGCCGAATAAACTAGGCTAGTCAACATGCGCCTAACTCAATTTACCCACCGCTTGTAGCACCGCCTCCACGTGACCCGGAACCTGCACCCTTCTCCATTCGTGGCATAAAATACCCTTTTTATCAATTAAAAATGTACTCCTTTCTATAGCACGCGTTTTTTTTCCATACATCATTTTTTCTTTTAGCACATCGTAAAGCTGACATAACTTTTCATCGGCATCCGATAATAGTTCAAAAGGAAATTGTTGCTCAGATTTAAACCTTTCGTGAAGCTTTAAACTATCACGGGACACGCCTAAAATAACCGTATTCAAAGAAGCAAATTTTTTATAATTTTCTGAAAAATCTTTACCCTCTTGAGTACATCCTGAAGTGCAATCTTTAGGATAAAAATATAAAACAACATTCTTACCGTTAAAACTACTTAAATGAATGATTTTACCGCTAGTAGCGGGCAAACTAAAATCAGGCGCCGGTTTATTTAGAACTAACATTTCAGGTAATAACTTTTAAATAAAAAAGGAGTCTAGTTTTTCTGGGGCTCCATGGCAACATCAAAATTATTTTCATCACAAAACACAATAAAGTGCTCACGGAAATCCGCCACTAAATGATGCGCAGGGAAACCAAAAGATAATGAAATACCGAGCATTGCCGCTTCTGTTATGGGCGCTTTATAGGATTCTATATGGAGATTATAAAGCGTCACTTCTTGTTCAGAGAGGAATTGTGTGATCTTAGCCAAAACATCCGAGGTATCTGGCGCAACGATATAGGAAGAATAAGGAAAATTATCCGGTTGCGCTGCGCGAAACTGGGTACGTGCAACCAAAACCTGGCCTTCATATTTTTTTATCAGTGTTTCAAACTTCGCGATGGTATTCCAAGCACCCCCAATCAGTAAGGTCATAGTAATATGTGTTGCTGTCGTATTGACACGCGCGTCAACAATATGGCAACTACTATGAGCAACTAATCTAAATACTTGATCAGTAAGCTGATTTTCATTAAGGCCCAGAACAACAACAACCAGGTTTTCCATAAAAATTAATCATGTTTTTCTAACGAGGCGGTAGTCTATTCTTTTTTAAGGGGCTTGTCACTAGGGGGTCTAACAGACAAAAATAGACGCTGATCAAAACGGCAAAGTTGCTTTACTTCTGAGGGGCTTGTTATCCTCAAGTCTTATAGGAAATTAACCTGTATCAAAAGCCCGCTCACTTAACAACACTTCCCTTTTGATGATTGAAAACAGTAAGCGCAACCAATCCGACTGCCAATTTCCGTTCGTCGCTATTGATTCCGATATCTACTGGACGTGCTGCATCAGGGAAGTGAAGTTGAAGCTTAAGAAGGGAGTTATGCTTCAATTGCTCTTTAACCTTTGCTGGAATCACCACTTCAAATTTACCTCCCGAAGCGGCAGTTAGGATTACTGAATTGGTTGGGATTCCGTTGATCTTGGCCTCCACGACCTGCTTGGAATGCGATGCACTCAATAATGGCTTCGCCTCCACCAAAACCATGCTCGCTCGTTCAGTATCGAGGGGAAGGAAGATAACTGCATCAGTACCGCCAGACCATGTCCCCCAGTTCTCTTGGGTTAACCAGCCGCCGCCGAGATACATCGAGCCGGGGTGGTTTTGACTAAATAACAAACGCTCGCCAACTCTCAGACGTTTCGGAAGTTGGTTAGCGACATTGATCTCTCCAAAAACTTTGGAGCATGTCGAACATTTTTTCCATCCCGGTGCAAGCACGTAAAAACCATCAATCCGAGCCAGCAGATCACTTTGCACATCGAGGATCATAGCAACTTGTCGCAAAAGTGCTTCGTTCACTAAGTAAAGTGAATCAGCCTCAAATTCACCGTATAGGAGCGTGTCTACGTATTTTTTACGAGATGTCGCCACAGCTGTTTTACTTATTCGTGCAAGAATGACGGCGTCTGTGGCTAAATTGTGACTCCCCGCATAATTGGCGATAATCTGCCAATTGGGAGGCGCAATGACTCCAAGAAGTTCAAGAGGGGCACTAAAATCGAGTAATCGGACTTTCTTATATTTAGCGGCAGCCTCATTCCAAAAAGAGTCTGCCATCTTAGTTTGCCAAATCGAACTAGGCTTTACCATTAGATGCGTTCGAATATCAAGCCACATTTTACTGGTATCCGCAATTTGGATAATCAAGCCCAAACCTAGTAGGGTAATGGCTACTCGTTTGCTGTATCCACGAATGACTAAGAAAATTATAGTGAAAAATATCAGATAAAAAACAGGCCAAAACATCCTTCCAGATGCACGAAAAATATTCGCTATTACCATCATAGAATGAGATAGTTCAAATTTAAAATTAACGGTGGCAATACCTACGTTGTTAGATAAAGCAAAAATGCTCAACCCGAGCATCGCAGCTAATAGTATGGGCCTTTTCGTTACCGCGCGCACCACCCCGACTTGTCTATTAAATAGATTTGAGAAAGCGCAAATCCCTAAAAAAATCATTCCTAAGCCAAGATAATTGAATCCTTCGTAATCCCCACCCCCCCCTGGAATATCGCGAAGCATATACGACCAGCCGCTGGCGTCAAAAATTGATAGTAGATTCATTCGAAAGAATCCGAAGCCACCTAAAGAAACATCACCCCCCCCCACACTGAAATATCCAGCCTGCCAGCAAGCAAACCAAGTCAACCCAAAAACAATGGGCAATTCGAGAGCAGCGCGGTTAATTGAAAGTGTTTTTTTAGCCAGACGACCTACAATATCAGCAACCCAGATCAAACCAATCATTACTAAAATATAAGCATGCGTGAGCGCGCTAACCATTAATAGAACGCCCCAACTAATAATTCGCCACTTTGGGGAAGGACAAAGAACCAGGTAGAGTGAGGCTACAATAAGAAAATGCCCAACGAGGTTATAATGTCCCTGAAGCCGCCAAAGCATCGGTGGCGCAAAAAGGAAAAAAAACGCAGCTAGCATGCAGAGTGTAGGACTATTTGTTATAAGATTAATTAATTTATAGGCAAAAAATGCCTGAAGAATAAAGCATGTAAGCAACAGTAACCCCGAATACTGGAAAGTTTCAGGAAGGAAACATGAGAACACCTTAAAGAAAATTGCAAACAGTGGATTGGAGTCAGAATAAAAAATTGCGTTGCTGAGTTCCAACCCAAATGTTGGATTCAGCCCAACTGGAAAAGACCATTCTGAATTTCGAAAAAACAGCCACCCTAAATAATGGGTAGATGGATCGCCTTGAGCCAGCCAAGCAATATTACTGGGGTACAGTGCTCTCGGCCCAACAACTGCTAAGAATACAAATAAGCCAGCAGCTATTGCAAAGGTGGAAACCAAACGCAAACTTGTTTGTGATAAAGCTTTACTGTTTTCTATTTTATTCATTGTCTCTACTAATTATTTGAGTCTGTTTAACCTAGTGCTTTGTGCCTGCTAATGGTGGGTGCTTATATAGTTACCTCAAAAGCAGTTGGCCAAAAATCTAGGGCCCATTTTCAGCTTTTTGATCAGCTGGGAACACAATTTATCTATTTTTTTCTGCCAAACAAAAAGCAGTCAAACCCGCAATACGATTAAATTTCATCAGCGGCAGTTCAAAACGGCACAATGTCGCCAAGGTGCTATTTACCAGGGGATGGTGTTTTGAGAGTTGTAATCGAACTGGCATATTGCTATTGGTAGAGCCTGGTGCAGATAATCGCGTGATGACGGCAATCGGAAAAACCATAGCAAAAAAGTACGCTCCTCTCACAACAGTGAGTCCTGCTCGGTGGGTTACGTCCTCGATTTGCCTGAGTTGGTAGCGGCGTTTGTGCTCTAAAGAAACATCATGATCACTCCAGAGAAATTGAAATGCCGGGACGGAAATCAGAAATCGAGCGCCTCGGGGAACTTTGTTTACGTAGCAATTTAGAAGACCAACATCATCATCGACATGCTCAAGTACGTCCATGAGCAGAACCAAATCGGCGTCAATCTGCTCGACGCAACGTCGAAAATACATTGGTTTTCCATTCTCGAGCACATCCGAGTCATCGTCGTAGCTAATGTCTATGCACCACGCACTGTTGGCTGAAGAGTTAGCCAGAAGATGGCGCGAAAAAAATGCTGAACCTACTCCCACATCCAAGATCGTGGATGAACCAATGCTACCCAGGAGCTGCATTATCGCTTTTACCTTAGATCGATAGTACCAGTGCTGTGAAATATCGTCGCCGAGGATATCTGTTTCTTTGAGATCCATTGCTTAGTCTCCTTTGCTTCGTAGATTCGCCGCACTAGATAAACCGGGCGACGCTTGGATTCGATATAGACTCGCCCGAGATACTCACCAATTATCCCGATGCCGATCAGTTGAAGTCCACCGAGGAAGGTAACTGCCATGATGATTGATGCATAGCCCGGAATATCTATCCCTTGAAAAAAAGCTTTTAGAACAATGAAAACAGCAAAAATTAATGAGCTAAGTGCAACCACGCCACCGAGATAGGTCCAGATGCGCAGGGGAACAGTGCTGAAACTAGTAATTCCTTCAAGGGCAAAGTTCCACAAGCGCCAGCTATTGAATTTCGTGGTACCGGCTACTCGCTTTGGTCTGGCGTATTCGATCGTCGCGGTGTAAAAACCTACCCAAGCAAACAAACCCTTCATGAAACGGCGGGATTCTGGCAGTTCATTCAAGGCATCAATTACCACTCGGTCCATCAGACGAAAGTCCCCAATATTTTCGGGTATTTCTAGATCGGCAATTTTGTTGTGAAGGCGGTAGAACCATATTGCAGATGCTTGCTTAATCCACGAGTCTGAACTTCGGTTAATTCGCTTGCCAAGCACAACATCGAATCCCTCACGCCATTTTTCAAGCATGTTGAGTATAAGTTCTGGCGGGTCTTGAAGATCGACATCAATCGGGACGACAACTTGCCCAACAGCAGCCTTTAGACCCACCGTAAGCGCTGCCTCCTTTCCGAAATTACGGCTCAAATCAACAATGCGTATCGACGAGTTGCTTTTCTGTAATTCCAACAAGCGCCCAAGTGTGTTGTCTGAACTGCCGTCATTGACGAAAACAATATCTAGATTGATACTGGAAATTTTTACAAAGACTTGCATTACCCGATCAAGGAATAAACCTACAGTTTCGACTTCATTAAAAATCGGGACAACAAGCGAGAGAGTTACTGTTGCTTCGCTACGTGGATCAAAATAGACTCGCTTAGAATTATTATCTACTGTGCTCATCATGAACAATTCCTTCCTTGAAGCCTAACGCTCGCATAACATAATTTTCGATATAAAACTGCTTTGACGCCTATTTTTTATACACCGTCCAACTTCTTCACATCATAAATTTACTGTCTTGGTGGAGGCGGTGGGAATCGAACCCACGTCCGCCAGTCCGCTGCCTTTGGCACTACATGTTTAGTCAATCTTTAAATTTAATCGACAAATCTCCGATAGACAGGGAACTTATCAACGAGTCTGATTAGTTTTAGTAGCATTCGCCCCAGACAGGCTAGGCTACGAGCTTGTCAGTTATGACCACTCCCTTCACATACAAGCCTATGAAGTTCATGGCGCTAGCCGCTGTTTAGGCAGCACAACGTTGAAAATTTACTGCCGGTTAGGCAGCAATCGCAACGTCTTTAGCGGAGATATAGTCGTCGTTTGCAACTATAAGTTTGCAACGTGATTAACGAGGCAAAGTTGCGTCCTCGACATGCACCTTAGGGTTTGTAACCAACGTCGAAGCCAGATCGCCCCCCAGATAAGTATTATACCTTAATTACAACTCGCTTTCAGATAAATGCTATTTTTTAAAAAATAGCTTAAAATTCTTTAAATGTAGGTAAATCTCTTACTTAAGAAAGCGGCCCAAACGCATTTTTTCCCGCTGCCAATCTTTTTCCTTGAGAGTAGCGCGCTTATCATGCGCTTGCTTGCCCTTAGCTACGCCCACTTCCAGCTTAACCCGGTTCTTTTTCCAATACAGCTTTAATGCAATAAGTGTATAACCTTTACGCATAACACTTCCTGCCAATTTGCTCAGCTCGCGCTCATTTAATAGTAATTTGCGGGTACGACTGGGATCGGGTCTGCTATGGTTGGCAGAAACTGTCGCTAATGGGGTAATATGGCAGCCGAGAAGCCATGCTTCGCTATTTTTTAGTAATACATAGCTTTCTGTTAATTGAGCCCCTCCATCACGAAGGCTTTTGACCTCCCAACCCTGCAAAACCAGCCCAGCCTCTATAGATTGTTCAATAAAGTAATCATGGCGTGCGCGCCTATTTAATGCGATAGTTGTATCTTGCAATGATTTCTTTGGATTCATGAGATATACTCGAGCATTTCGCGGTTATTATACAGGCCGCCATCATTGATGGAAAACATCCCAAAACAGGGCCCGCTCTGAACCTTTATTATGCCAGTTATTCAACACTGTTTAGAAGTACCCTACAATGTGGCAGAGATGTATGAGCTCGTCAACCGCATTGAAAACTATAGTGAGTTTCTTCCTTGGTGCAGTAAAAGTAAGATAATAAGTCAAGATGAAGATAGCCTACAAGCTAGTCTAACATTAACCACTAGCGGCTTATCTAAAACATTTACTACGCTTAATCGTTTACAAAAAAATAAGCTGATTGAAATTAGTCTCATTAACGGGCCATTTAAACATTTGGAAGGGTATTGGTCGTTTGAAGCGACGCAACACGGCTCTAAAATTCATTTAAATTTAGAGTTCGAATTTTCTACCCGCCTGCTAGCGATTGCCTTCTCACCTGTTTTTGAAAAGGTGGCGAATACCTTAGTACAAGCTTTTTATAAGCGAGCTCATCAAGTATATGGTGATCGACAAGACAATTAGATTAAACTAACATTTCAGTATATATTTGCAAAATGTTTATCTCTGTTGAAGTCGCATTTGCTGAAAATCAGCAACAAAAAACTATACAGCTATCCGTACCGTCCTCTAGCTGCATAGCAGAAGTGATACGCCGTTCGGGTATTTTATCAGACTTCCCGCAGATCGATCTCACAAAAAATAAAGTGGGCATTTTTGGGAAACTACGCGCATTAGACAGCCAAGTAGCAAAGGGAGATAGAATAGAAATCTACCGTCCCCTTACGACGGATCCTAAAAAAATCAGAAAAAATCGCGCTAAAAAGCAAAGCACCTATTAGCGTGAATTTTCATATTTGTTAAATTTTTAAAATTAGTTAATTAAGTGCTGATTTTTCAATTTTTTGTAAACGCCCCTTTGAAAAGAAAAGCGTAACACGTCTTTGAACAGGCTCAGCATAACCTGGCTGGTAAAAATAGATATAATCTTTACGGCCTGATTGAAAAGGAGACTGTAGCACACAGCTGCCCAAAAGATAACGAACTTGATCCATCGTCATACCGGGTTTTAATTGCGCTATGGTAGACTGCTTAAGTATATTACCTGATTGAACACTAGGCCGATAGATAACATGACATCCAGAAAGTATTAATAACAACAAACTAATAAACAATTTTTTCATAAAATAATATCATTATAATTAAAAATTATAACTACAACCTTGATCTCTGCGCTATAGTTAAAAAATAATGGTGAAACAGAAATGCATTTAGTAAACATTAAATCCAAAACACCCCTTACTTATTGGGAAGTTTAGAGCTAGTCTAATGGATAATCAACAACTACGCCAAGTCGGCTTAAAAGTAACAGTGCCTAGATTAAAAATACTTGAACTACTCGAACACGCTAAAACACGTCATTTAAGTGCAGAAGATATCTACAAAACCTTATTAGAATCCGGAGAAGATATAGGACTAGCCACCGTCTATCGCGTATTAACACAATTTGAAAGCGCAGGCTTAGTTAAACGCCAAAACTTTGAAGATACCTATTCTGTCTTCGAATTGAATCAAGGCCCACATCATGACCATTTAGTCTGCATTAAATGCGGAAAAGTTGATGAGTTTGTTGATAAAGCCATCGAACGACGTCAAAAAATGGTAGCGCAACGCGCTAACTACCAAATGACCGATCATAGTCTCATTATTTACGGCATCTGCAATAAATGTTTTACTAAAGTAAAAGCCTAGTTATTTAGTCTAAACTATTAACATCCCTTCTTTAAACGAATTGAATACGCTTAACTAATCGACTTCTAAAATCTTTAAGGTATTTGTTCCGCCGGTAGTTTTTAATAGATCCCCATAAGTGATCAAAACGCGCTCGCCTTTATGTAAAAAATTATGTTTTTTTAATTCTTCGATAGCAAATCGACTTATATTGCCTTTAGGTGCCTTATCAATATTAAAATAGAGTGGGTAAACCCCTCGATAAAGCGCTAATCGACGGGTTGTTCTTAGGCTATGTGCTAAACCGTAGATAGGGATACCTGAACGAATGCGCGACATCCACAAAGGAGTAGCGCCCGTTTCAGTTAGGGCAATAATTGCTTTAATATCGTAATGATTCGCGGTATACATAGCCGCCATCGCAATGGCTTCATCCGCACGATGAAATTGACATTCTACACGATGACCAGATATACGCGTTTTAGCTTGTTTTTCCGCGCCTAAACAGATACGCACCATCGCCATTACCACTAACGCCGGATGATCCCCGGTAGCGGTTTCTGCCGATAGCATAACCGCATCAGTCCCATCTAATACGGCATTTGCCACGTCAAATACTTCGGCTCGAGTAGGAATGGTATTGTGGATCATCGACTCCATCATTTGTGTTGCCGTAATAACGGCTTTATCTAAAGTCCGCGCCCGTTGTATGATATGTTTTTGTACCGCTGGCAACTCTGCATCACCAATTTCTACCCCTAAATCACCCCGCGCAACCATAACTGCATCAGAAGCGTTAATAATCTCGTCAATAACAGGGATCGCATCACTACGTTCTATTTTGGCAATCAAACCGGCATGCCCTTTTGCCTTTTTTAATAAGCTCCGTGCTTTTTTCATGTCAGCCGCACTACGTGGAAAAGAAATCGCAATATAATCTGCATTTAATTTAACCGCTGTTTTTAAGTCTTTTTTATCTTTATCCGTTAACGCTATTGCGGAAAGGCCACCGCCCTTTCGGTTAATTCCTTTATTGTTAGATAACTCTCCGCCTACCTCAACTAAACAGAATATTTTATTTTTTTGAACCTTATCTACCTTAAGTACCAAACGTCCATCATCAAGCAATAAAAAATCCCCAGAGCGAACATCTTTAGGGAGTCCTTTGTAATCAATCCCTACTGTTGATTCATCACCTTCATCTTTGGCTAAATTAGCATCCAAAATAAATAAGGCGCCCTTTTCTAAAAAAATAGAGCCGGTTTTAAATCGGGCAATGCGGATTTTTGGGCCCTGTAAATCAGCCATGATGGCGATTTCTCGCCCTGCTGTTTTGGCACACTCACGGACGTAGTTGGCCCGTCTAATGTGATCTTCGACTTTTCCATGAGAAAAATTTAATCGTACTACATCTAAACCGGCCGCTATCATGGCCTGCAATACACCTGGAGCATCGGTAGCAGGACCTAATGTCGCGACAATTTTAGTTCTTTTAAAGCGATTCATTGTCACTCTCCTCCTGTTTTTTCTTGTAACATGGCTAATGCGGGCAAATCTTTTCCTTCAATAAATTCAAGAAAAGCCCCACCTCCTGTCGAAATATAAGAAAGTTTATCGCCAATCCCATACTTCTCGATAGCTGCTAAAGTATCGCCTCCCCCTGCAATAGAAAAGGCGGCACTATTTGCAATAGCCATGCTTAACGCTTGTGTGCCCTGTTCAAAAGGCGGCAATTCAAAAACCCCAACAGGTCCATTCCATAATAGGCTAGCAGCTGCTTGCACACATTGCGTGTAATGCTTAATGGATTCTGGCCCTATATCTAAAATCATTTCATTACTTTTTATTTCTGTTAACTTTTTGATACGCGTTTTTGCTGTAGACGAGATTTCGGTAGCGACTATAACATCGGAAGGCAAAACGATCGCCACCTGCTTTTGCCGAGCTAAGATTAAAAGACGCTTTGCTTCATCGACTAATTCAGGCTCATACAAAGATCGGCCTATAGAGTAGCCCTGCGCAGCTAAAAAGGTATTGGCAATTCCACCACCTAGTATCAATACATTCACTTTATTAAGCAATGAAGATAACAACACTAATTTACTAGAAACCTTAGAGCCACCCACAATAGCCAACAAAGGTCTAGCAGGGTTTTCAAATGCTAAATTTAAAGCTTTTAACTCCGCCATTAATAATAAACCCGCGCAAACTTGTTGGGAAAATTGAGCTACGCCTACCGTTGATGCTTCGCTACGATGCGCTGTTGCAAAAGCATCCATCACAAAAATATCACCTAATTTTGCTATTTTTTTTGCCAAAACAGAATCATTTCGTCTTTCACCTTGCTGAAATCTAACATTTTCACACAACACGATTTCACCCGGCAAGATATCAAATCCATCTAACCAATCGATGATAAATCTTACCGGGTGACCGAGCAAATCTTGTAATCGTGCTGCAACAGGGGCTAAAGAAAATTCCCCGGCAAAATGCCCTTCATCAGGTCTCCCTAAATGAGACAACAAAATAACGGCGGCACCTTTTGCCAAAGCACACCGAATAGTCGGTAACGCCGCCCGTACACGCGCATCACTCGTAATGATTCCTTTTGATAAAGGAACATTAAAATCCTCGCGAATAAGGACTCGCTTGTTGTGTAAATCTAAATCTTTCAAGCTAAGTAAAGCCATAAGTAGTCGCTTAAGCAAATATTTTAGTTTAACTGAAAATTATCAGATAAACATTAGCCTTAAAAAATAACCCTTGATTTTTACTATTTACATTAAAATTTAAGCGAAAATGATTGAATAATTGATTCTCAGCAAAATTAACGATACTTTAATAAGGCTATGAAATCACTACTCGATTTGAAGATCCTTATTACACGACCCGCTCATCAAGCACGTGAGCTAGCTATCCAAATTAAGCGCTTTAATGGAGTGGCTATCTGTTTTCCTACATTAGAAATTGTAGCAACCCCTATAAAACCACTGACATTAGCACTAGAAAAACTACCGATTTACGATTTCGTCCTATTCATTAGCCCTAACGCGGTTTTTAAAAGCGCCTACCCTATACATAAGCTTTGGCCCAACTGGCCTCAGCACGTCAAAACAGTCGCTACAGGCCCCGGGACCGTGTTGGCATTAAAGCAACATAAGCTGCCTAGTGATTACTACCCTGAAAAGGATTTTAGTGGGGTCGGCCTATTAGCACTATCTGCACTACAAGATCTAAAGCAAAAGAAAATTCTAATCCTAAAAGGGCAAGGCGGCCGTTTATATTTAGCAAAGGAACTTAAATCGAGGGGTGCTTACATCAGCCGTCTAAACGTTTATAAGCGTCAACTTCCTGAATCTGCTAAAAATAATATTCCCGATAAAAATACAGCTGATGTCATTATTTGTACCAGTCATAGTGGATTAAAAAATCTAGTTCATTTGTTATATCCTAGTTGGGAAGATATTTTATTTGAGCAGCAACTGCTGGTAATAAGTCCACGTATTGCCGATAGTGCGAAAAAGCTAGGTTTTGTCAAATCTCCTTTAATATCGGATAATGCGAGTAATACAGCTATTTTACAAACCTTGTTTTCCTGGCGGGAGCAATTTATATGGAATCACAGCTCACTACCCCCATCGCAAAAAAAGTCAAATTAGACGATAAAGAAAATTATCGTTCACACGCAAAAATTTTTATTACATGGTGCGTTATTGGCTTATTACTCGCTCTATGCTTAGCTTCATTTTTTACTCTGGGGCTTCTGGCATTAAAAAATAAAGAGCAACTACTTGAATATCAACATCAACTGTCTAAAATGCAAACAAAAATTTTGCAAAATCAAAACAACTATGAACACTTACAAAACCATATAAGCCAGTTACAAAGTTTCATAGCAGAAAAATTCTCAGCCAATAACAGTACCGTATTACTAACTAACGTTAAGGAGCTGATTCAGCTAGCTCATTATAATCTCAGCTATCTTCATAACTCAGACAGCGCCTTAGTGGCGTTAACATTAGCACAAAATCAATTGGACCAGATAATAAGCCCTGACTTCCGCTTAGAAAACCTACGCGGTTTAGTGGCTAGCTCTATAGCTAGCTTAAAAAAATTACCTCGTATTGACCTAGCGGCGATTTTAGCGCAACTACATGACTTGCAAATGAAAGTTCCACAATTATCTTTGTTGTCAGACACCATTCCTGCAGCAGCAATCACTAACGATACGGCGACTAGTCCCGTAGAAAAAAAATGGACTCACGCCTTGCAAGCTAGCCTTAAAAATTTTCGGCAGTTAATAGTCATTCGACGCCTCGATAAACCTATAGAACCCTTATTACCAGAAGCAGAATTACAATATCTACAACACAATCTACAATTATTATTACAGCAAGCGCAATGGGCTTTATTGCACAATGAATCTGCTATTTATCAGTCTAGCTTGCAGCAATTTCAAGAAAACGTACAAGCTAATTTTGGCCCTAATTCCATTACAACTCAAACTATCGTGCAAACTATTAACCAACTCAAAAAAATAGACTTATCAACCTCTCCTTTAGATTTAAATCCTATATTAGAAGCACTTTCTGCTATCGAGAAAACATCTACTATAAAAAAAGCAATAGCGTCTACTGCTATGACTAGTATCAATCAAAAGGGAACCTCTTGATGTATCGGTTTTTTATATTCTTATTGGTTTTTGCCATTTCCGCTTGGATCGGCATTAAAATAACGGCTGACCCAGGTTATGTATTAATTACATGGCATCATCTTGCCTTAGAAATGCCTTTATGGTTAATCGCATTTATTTTAATTATTAGTTTTATTTTATTTTATTACTTAGTTCGTTTAACTAGATATTTGCTAAGACTACCCCGACATTGGCGCAATAACTTAGATAATAAACGCTTAAAAAAAGCAGACGCTATCGATAGCCAACATTTATTTACAGTAATTTGTCAAAAACCTCAGAATTGGCAAAACATCTTAGCTGTTTTGCCGCAATTAGAAAAAAAATCTTGGATATCTAAGCAACAAATTTTAAACTTACAGAAAGAAAGTTATGAAGGCTTATTAAGTGAAGAAAAATATACTAATAATTTACTAATACTTGAAAATACCTGGCATAACTTATCTCCTGTATTAAAAAAAGATCCTATACTTTTCAATTTTTATGTTAAAGCACTCATAGGACACCATGAAGATGCTAAAGCTGAATTGCTAATAACTAAACGATTAAAAAAGCAATGGTTTGGCCCAATCGTTTCAAGCTACAGCCTTATTAAAAGTACTAACCCTACGCGTCAATTAACCTTAGCTGAAAAATGGCTTAAAAAACATCCCGATGATCCCTACCTGCTATTAAGTTTGGGCCGTCTCTGTAAACAAAGAAAGCTATGGGGGAAAGCGCGCGATTATTTAGAAAAGAGTTTAATTTATGACGCTTCTAACACGGAAACTTACCTTGAATTAGGCGAATTATTTGAAGGCTTAGAAGAACCACTACAAGCATTAATCTGGTTTAAAAAAGGATTAAGAAAAAAGGACTTATAGACATGTTAAATCATAAACATGATTTTTTAATAGGGTAATAACGGGCCAACCTCTTAAAAGACGTCCTGCAAAAGGTGACCACTGGCATTTAGTCTCCAGCTGTTTTTCCTCAACACGTTTTGCTAAGCTTAAGTCGACTAAAACATAATCATCGGTATAATCGTTCAATTGAAATATTTCTTTTGCGCGCCGCGAAGTTAAATCCACTATGTTCTTTAAAGAAAGCAAACCTTGATGATAAGCTTCGAGCAATAATGGCAAAGTGGTTTCTATCCCTGGCACACCTGAAGGACAACTCCCATAAGGCCTTGTTTTCTCTTCGAGTGTATGTGGGGCATGATCAGAACCTATAGTGTCGATAATACCTGACTTTATCGCTTTAAACAGCGCATCTTGATGTTCTGTGGATCGTAGTGGAGGATTCATAACGGCTTTCCCTTGTAAACGCGTATAATCATTTACGTTTAAAAATAAATGGTGCGGCGTTGTTTCAGCAAAAACAGGCAAGCCTTCCTCTTTAGCGTGTGCAATTAAATCAATTTCTTGGCGCGTACTCGTATGCAAAATATATAAACGGGTTCCATAAAAGCGAACTAATTGAATTGCTTTTTCTACCGCCATTACTGCCGCAGTTTCATCGCGAATCTTTGAATGTGTTGCGTAGGATAGTAATCCGTTAAATTTTTTGGCGTTTTCTTTTAGTCGATATTCATCTTCTGCATGAACAGCCACTAACATATTTTCTTTAGCGGCTATTTTAAATATAGCCTGCAAGCTTTCATCATCGTCTATGACTAAGCCGCCTGTACTACAACCCATAAAAACCTTGATACCGATTACTTGTCCTTTTACCTTGCTGATTTCATTCAAATGCCCCTTATCAGCACCAAAAAATAAATGATAACGCAAAGGTATTTTGGCTTCTTTTAATTGAGCCTCAATAAGCGCTTTCTTTTCCTTTAATGCAATCTGAGTAACCGTAGGGGGCACCGTGTTTGGCATATCAAAAACTGTTGTATAGCCGCCTTTTATGCTAGCCTTAGCCGCTGTTTTCCAATCTTCCTTATACTCTAATCCGGGTGTTCGAAAATGCACATGCGGATCAATTAACCCCGGCAATAATAGTAAATGGCTAGCTTCTATCGCAATTTGCTGATCGCTTGCAATTTCAATATTTTGACGTTTGTTTTCTACCGTTTTTATGTTATTTATAGAGATCACAAATTAACTTCTTCAACTTGATCGCGTTCAAATTGCTTTTCACAATAAAAACATCGAAGTTTAATGCGTTTTTGAGAACCTTCCAGTTTAAAGTAACCGCTAGATTCAAAACGATTAATACAATTTAAATTAGGGCACACTAAAACATCGCGAATAGTTTCAGGTAATTGACAATTAATTTTTTCACTTACCTTAAAATCTTCAATTCGATTTATTGTCGCTCCCGGAGCAAAAATAGCCACTTGATCAATTTCTTGGCGGGTCAGCACACGATTTTCAATTTTAATTAAATCTTTTAATTTAAGTGCTTTGCTCCTTAAATTAAGACCTAAAGTAACACGTTGTTTACTGTCTATCACGTGTAATAAACGCATAATTTTAAGTGATTGACCTGCTGGAATATGATCAATCACAACGCCATTATCAATGGCGGAAACCAAACGAGTTTTAATCATAGTGGATAAACCCCCAAAATATTTTTTAAGATTCTATTTTTCCAAGCAATAATGCCAAAATGGCTTGTCTTATATAAATTGCATTAGCAACTTGATTAAAGTAAAAGGCATAAGGCAATTTATCAATTGCCTTATCGATCTCTCCTGCCCTTGGCAATGGGTGTAAAATCTTTAAATTAGTTTTAACTTTTTTCAACTTATCGGGCGTTAGAACATATTGTTCTTCGGGTAGCTCATGCTCTGATTTAGTAAATCGTTCCTGTTGTAAGCGTGTCATATATAAAATATCAACCCTCGAAATAACTTCATCTAAGTTTGAATGAAAAGAAAATCGAATGCCTTGATGCTTTAATTCATCACATAGCGCTTCGGGCAATGCTAATAAGGAGGGGGCAACCAAAAATAGGCGCATATTAAATAATGCGCAAACCTGTAATAAAGAATGAACTGCGCGTCCATACTTTAGATCCCCAACTAAAGCGATAGACAAACCTTCTAAATTGCCTTGCGTTTCCTGGATAGTGAGTAAATCAGCTAAAGCCTGGGTAGGATGTTGGTTAGCGCCATCTCCGGCATTGATAATAGGTTTGTCAGACACTTCTGCCGCTAAACGTGCGGCGCCTTCGCGTGGATATCGAATAACAATAAGATCGGCATAATAAGAAATTGTCTTAATAGTATCGCTTAAATCTTCGCCTTTTTTGATGGAAATGTTTTCACTATTAGAAAAACCTATAACTTGCCCCCCTAAACGTAAAGTCGCCGTTTCAAATGACAAACGTGTACGCGTTGAGGGCTCGAAAAAACAATGGGCAATTATCTTATTAAGAAGATATTTTTTGGGCGGATTTTTCTTAAATTTTTTCGCTAGCTTTAATATTAAATTTATTTCAGTGAGCGAAAGATCACGGATTGAAATAATATCTTTATTGAAAAATAGATTAGGCATAAATTTACTCTCCCCTTCAAATTAAATCAATCAATTATTCTTCCTGACAGACGAAGCTTTGCCAGGACTCCACAGACAATTCTCTGCCCCACAAGCTGACCAAGCATTGCAAAATAATCTGTGCAATCTGAGCATTAGTAATCAAAGGGATATGATGATCAATGGCTAAACGTCGAATTAAAAAACCATCCGTCTGCTGCAAACCAATCGAGGAACTTGGAATATTAATAATTCCTGCTATTTTACGCTGGGTAATTAAGTCTTTTATATTCGGCTTCTTGGCCTCACTAGTTTTATTAATAAAATAGGCGGCAATCCCATGTTGACTTAAAAACTGATGGGTTCCCTCTGTGCTATAAATAAGCCAACCTTGTTCGTCTAACTGTTTTATCCAAGGTAAAAGTTTTATTTTATAATTATCGGCAATACTTAATAATAATTTCTTCTCTCCGATGCTTTGATCAGTTGCCAACCATGCTTTATAAAAAGCTTCCACTAAATCTTCGGCAATACAAGCCACCTCACCCGTAGAGGCCATTTCCACTTGCGCCACTGGATTGGCACCTTTTAAACGACTATAAGAAAATTGCGCTGCTTTTACACCCACATAGTCTAACTCTAAGGTTTCATAATGTTTGGGTTGATGCTTATTGAGCATGACTTCCGTTGCTATTTGTATTAAATTATGACCCGTTACTTTAGAAACAAACGGGAAAGAACGCGAAGCACGTAAATTACATTCGATGACTTGAATATCGTTATTTTTAGCAATAAATTGAATATTAAAAGGGCCTGTAATATGCAATGCTTTTACAATTTTACGCGCAATTCTTTTAGTGCGGCGTATGGTTTCTAAATATAATTTCTGCGGCGGCAGCACGACTGTGGCATCACCAGAATGGACACCTGCATTTTCAATGTGTTCTGAGATTGCTTCAATCACAATATCGCCCTGCTTTGCTACACCATCTATCTCTAATTCTTTCGCTTCCTGAACAAACTTAGAAACGACTACGGGATAATCTTGTGAAACTCGTGCGGCTGCCTGTAAATGTTCTTCTAAAGATTCAGCATCAAATACAACATTCATCGCCGAACCGGATAAAATATACGAGGGTCTTATCAAAACAGGATAAGCTACTTCTGCTGCAAATGCTTTTGCCTTACTTAGACTGCTAATACGCTCCCATGGCGGTTGATCAATACCCAGTTTAGTTAATAATGCAGAAAATTTTTCACGATTTTCAGCCCGGTCAATAAAGCTTGGATCCGTACCCAACAAATGATAGCCGGCTTTTGCTAAGGGGACCGCTAAGTTATTAGCAATCTGTCCGCCCACGGAAACAATAATCCCTTTTGCTGATTCAAAATCTACAATATCCTGAACTCGTTCAAAGCTAAGCTGTTCAAAATAAAGCCGGTCCGATTCATCATAATCGGTTGACACGGTTTCAGGATTCGAATTGATAATAATAGCGGTTTCTTTTAGTTGACGTAATGTTTGTACGGTATTAACCGCACACCAATCAAACTCAACGGATGAACCAATCGAATAAGGACCGGAACCTAATACAATAATAGGTCTGTGTAAAGCGGGAGCAATATCATGTTCAACCGCATGATACGTTAAATAAAGATAATTCGTTTGTGCGGAAAATTCACCGGCTAATGTATCGATTTGTTTCACAAAAGGGACAATGCCATATTTTAAACGTAAACATCGAATTTGTTTTTCTGACTTATTTTTTGTTTTAGCAATAAAGCTATCTGAAAAACCAGCTTGCTTTAGCTGATAGAGCAGCTGCTTATTTAGCTTTTGCTGATTTAACCGTTTTTCTAATTCGGTTAATTCGTGAATATGTGATAAAAACCAATAATTAATCTGTGATAAATTTTGCGCTTGTGCTACCGAGCCTCCATCCTTAAAAAATTGGTATAAAGCAAATAAACGCCTATCCGTGGCAAATTGTATTTCATTACGAGGATTATCAATTACTTCCGGGTAATCCATTAAACAGGAAGCCCCTTTATTTAACATCCCAACCGCTTTTTGTAGTGCTTCTGAGAACGATCGCCCTATCGCCATCACCTCACCCACACTTTTCATCTCCGTGCCAATCGTTCTTTCGGCTGCTTTTAATTTATGCGTATCCCAACGTGGAATTTTTACCACAATATAATCGAGTGCAGGTTCAAAATAAGCGCTTGTTACCTGAGTTACACTATTTTTTATTTCGCATAGGTGATATCCCAATGCTAACTTAGTCGCAATAAAGGCTAACGGATAGCCGGTTGCTTTAGACGCCAAAGCACTCGAACGCGACAAACGCGCATTCATTTCTATAACTCGGTAATCGCCATTTTCAGGGTTAATGGCAAATTGAATATTACATTCGCCAATAATGCTAAAATGATTAGCCACTTGCAATGCGATATTGCGCAATATCTGATGCTGCTCGTTACTTAAGGTCTGTGCCGGCGCAACCACAATACTTTCACCGGTATGGATCCCCATCGCATCCATATTTTCCATATTACAAATCGTTAACGCATTCCGCCCTATATCTCGTACAATCTCATATTCAAATTCTTTCCATCCAAATAAATATTCTTCTATCAATATTTGTGGTGCTGCAGCTAAGCTTTCTTGTGCCCGCAGCTCAAGTATTTCTCGATTAATAATTTTTCCGGAACCTAATCCACCTAAAGAAAAACCTGAGCGCAACATAATAGGGTAACCTATCTTCTCTGCGGCGTTGAGCGCTTCGGTAACATTTTTTACGACAAAACTAAGCGGTGATTTTACGTCTATCTTTTCTAAAGCCGCTTTAAAAAGATCTCTATCTTCTGTTTGGCGAATAGATTCAACCGCTGTACCCAATACAGCTACCTTATATTTTTTTAATATTCCTTTTTCTGCTAATTCTAAACCTAAATTTAATGCCGTTTGTCCTCCAAAACCAAGTAATAGGCCATCTGGCTTTTCCTTAAAAATAATTCGTTTAACCGTATCGAAATTTAGCGGCTGCAGATAAATTTCATCAGCTAAATTTACATCAGTCTGGACAGTGGCAATATTTGGGTTAATTAATATCGATCTAATATTTTCTTCTTTGAGCGCCTTAATTGCTTGCGAACCTGAATAATCAAACTCTCCTGCTTGTCCTATGCGCAATCCCCCCGAACCTAAAATTAGAATTTTTTTACCATTGAATCGTTGTATTTTCATAATTTTTATAACATGCGATAAAAGCGTTCAAATAACCATTGGGTATCGGTAGGCCCTGGCGCTGCTTCAGGATGAAATTGCACGGAGAAAAAAGGATCTTTTTTATGTTCAATGCCTGCAATCGACGCATCATTTAGATTGCGAAATAATACGCGCCAATCTTTAGGTAGGGTTTTTTCATCAACCGCATAACCATGATTTTGTGAGGTTAAATAACAACGCTTGTTAGGCAAGTAAAGACAGGGTTGCTTTTGAGAACGATGTCCAAAAACTAATTTGTAGGTTTTAGCACCGACGGCTAAAGCCATTAGCTGTGTCCCTAAACAAATACCAAAACAAGGCTTTTTTTTGGCCAGTGCTTTTTTTAAAATAGCAATCGTTTTTTGACATCGTTGCGGATCACCGGGTCCATTTGAAATAAAAACCCCATCATAGTCCTCTTGACTATAATCGTAATCATAAGGTACGCGCTTAATTTTTAACGGAAATTGCATTAAACAACGCAGTATATTTTCTTTTAATCCACAATCTACGACGATGATAGTCTTTCCATGCTCGCCATAATAAAGTGGTTCACTAATTGTAACTTGCTTTACCCAATCGATTGTTTCAAATTCAATAAAATTGCGAGCAGACTCATCTGGGTGGGTAATAATGATACCTGGAGTTACACCTTTCTCCCTTAAACAATGCGTTAAAGCTCGA
>CAZSWN010000001.1:40348-71597 GCA_964611135.1 uncultured Coxiellaceae bacterium
TCGAGTATCAACGCCGGTAATATAAGCTATATTTTCCGTTTCTAAACAATCTAACAGTGAGCTTTGTGCAGTATGATTCGAATAAAAAGGCGCCAACTCGGAAGTTACTATAGCCTTTACTTGTATCTTGTCAGATTCCCAGGTATTACGCGCAGAAACGCCATAATTTCCGATCAAAGGATAAGTGAAACATAATATTTGACCCGCATAAGAAGGATCCGTTAACGACTCGACATAACCTAACATTCCTGTATTAAATATAACCTCGCCTGACACTTCGGGCGTTTGTGTCGACGGAGCAAATCCGGAAAAACTTTCTCCTGTTTTTAACACTAAGCGCGCTGATACTATTTTTTTCATGATCGCATCTGTTGATGAAATTGATGAGCCAGATAGGGATTCCACATCATGCCGCTTGCTGAAAGCGCAATATCGGCACCGGCATTAAAAAATTCATTAAAATGCTCAGGAAGGGTGATGCCACCTACACCCAAAATAACTAAATCTAATTTTTCTTTTTGATTAATGTGTGCCAATTTTTTAATACATTGAATAGCTAATTTGCGAATCGGATAACCTGAAACACCGCTATAAATTCGCTCTCCAAACACAGGAAGTTGCATCCTATCTAATACACGCATACTTATTGAGTTTATAGCGCTGATTCCTCTTGCCCCAGCGCGTGCTGCGCCTCTTAATGATTTATCTGCAAACTCGCGTTCAGAAATTAAACCCAGTTTAATTAAAATTGGAATCTCCTCTACAGATTTGACAACCTGTTTCGTTATTTCATATACGCATTCAGGGTTTCTATACAGCGGCTCACCTGATTTTAATAAATTGGGGCAAGAGAAATTGAGCTCGATAATATCTGCGCCCGACTCTTTCGCAATTAAGGCTGCTTCAGCAAAATCTAGCGACACTGATTCAAGCGAAGTTCCCTCGCCGTAAACAGATACAATCAAGACTTGTCCTACGGATAAGCTTTTTTTGGCAAGCGCTATATCTTCCTTAACCCGTGTAGATTCTAAACAAGCATTGCCAAAAGAATTACTAATCGCAATTTTATCGGCTGTTTTCCGAGGCTTATCATCGACATAAACCGCTTGCTCTAAATCCGAATAATCTAATAATTGATCGCTATTGATATGGACAATATTAGGTAGTGGATGCGGCGCATGGGATTGACGTCGAATAGTTTTGTAGGTCAACACGTCAAACCCTAGCTGGGCTAATAATATAATTCCTTTTCCAGTGGTTACAGGACAAGCGGCTGCACCAATTCGCGAGGCCAAGGGATAGCCTAACAAAGAAGACCATTTTGCTTTGGCGGGCCAAGATCGAATAGGAATGCTTATTGATGAAAAAGAAAAATTACTGAAGTTTTCTTCAAAGGTTTTATTAATGTCATAGAGAGGCGATGAAACGCTCAACATGCGATTATGCTAGAAATAATTTCGCCTATTTAAACCGATTTTAAAAAAAATACCAAGTCTTTTATACATGCTAAAGATTTTAGCTGGTGCCGAGGAGAGGACTCGAACCTCCAAGGGTTGCCCCACAAGTACCTGAAACTTGCGTGTCTACCAATTTCACCACCTCGGCCAAGATATTCTGCAGAATACGTTATGCGCTAAAAAGCATTTAGCGCATAAAATCAATCCGCTTCCAACTAAACACTTAAGAGCCCCCCTTACAAAGAGGAAGCTTGTTGTCTAATTAGGAATGGATTTCGTTTTCCACTTCGTTTTCCACTTCGTTTTCCACTTCGTTTTCTTCGATATCTTTCATTGTTAAACGAATTCGACCTTGCCTATCTATCTCTAAGACCTTAACTTTAACAATTTGACCTTCACTTAGCACATCACTCACTTGCTCAACCCGCTCGTTAGAAATCTGGGAAATATGAACTAAACCATCACGGCCAGGTAATACATTAACAAAAGCACCAAAATCAGTGAGCTTGACAATTGCCCCTTCATAAATACGACCCACTTCTACTTCTGCTGTCACTTTCTTGATACGCTCTATTGCGTTTTGGCAAGCTTGTAAATCAGACGTCGAGATACGAACTACCCCATCATCACTAATATCGATTAAGGTTCCCGTTTCTTCCGTAATAGCACGAATTGTTGCGCCACCTTTACCAATTAAATCACGAATTTTTTCGGGATTTATCTTTAAAGTCGTAATACGAGGGGCATAAGGAGAAACCTCAATACGTGGTTCAGCCAGTGTTTGTTGCATAATATTTAATATATGCAAACGACCGTCTTTTGCTTGGTTCAATGCTACTTTTAAAATTTCTTCGGTAATTCCATCAATTTTAATATCCATTTGCAAGGCCGTAACGCCATCCGTTGTTCCGGCGACTTTAAAATCCATATCGCCTAAATGATCTTCATCACCTAAAATATCCGTTAATACGGCAAAATTTTTGCCTTCTTTTATCAATCCCATCGCAATACCTGCAACATGCTTCTTCAAAGGAACGCCTGCGTCCATTAAAGCGATACTTGCACCACAAACAGTTGCCATAGAACTAGAACCGTTTGATTCGGTAATTTCAGAAACAACTCGTAACACATAAGGAAAATCAGATTCACTAGGTAATACTGCACGTAAAGCTCGCTTCGCTAAATTACCGTGCCCAATTTCACGTCGTTTGGGACTTCCCATTTGACCCGTTTCACCAACACTGTAGGGGGGGAAATTATAATGCAACATAAAGGTTTCACGCCCTTCTCCATCTAAAGCTTCTACCGTCTGCGCATCTCTATCGGTACCTAATGTCGTTACGACTAATGCCTGGGTCTCACCTCTGGTAAACAAAGCGGAACCATGGGTACGCGGTAAAAATCCTGGTTTAATCGTAATAGGACGCACTGTTTTTTTATCGCGTCCATCAATACGCGCTGCGCCTTCTAAAATACGATCACGAACTATTTTTTCTTCTATGTTTGCTAGCAATAACTGAATAGCTTTTGTAGTAATGCCTTTTTCTTCATCTAGCCACTGAGCAATTACATCCTCTCGTAACTTATCTAACTTAAGCTTACGAGCCAGCTTTTCGGATACTTGATAAGCTTCAGTTAATGGAACTTGTATCGCTTGTGTTATCTTTTGTTCCGTATCAGAATCTAATGGAGAAATTGTAGTTTGCACATCCCAGGCGGGTTTGCCCGCTTCTTGAGCAAGCTCTTTTATAGCGTGAATGACACCTTGCATTTGTTGATGTCCGAATAATATCGCATTCAACATCACTTCTTCAGGAAGTTCAGCGGCTTGGGATTCTACCATTAATACCGCACGTTCCGTCGCTGCGACTACCAAGTCTAAATCTGAGGTTTCAAGTTGCTTAAAGCTTGGATTTAAAATGTATTGGCCTTCAAGATAACCTACTCTTACTGCCGCTATCGGGCCTTTGAAAGGCAGTCCTGAGAGCGATAAAGCCGCAGAGGCACCAATCAACGCAGGAATATCAGCATTGATATCCGGATTTGACGACATAACTGTCGCCACAATTTGCACTTCATTATGAAAATTTTGTGGAAATAAAGGTCGTATCGGCCTGTCAATTAACCGTGAGGTTAATATTTCTTTTTCAGTGGGGCGACCTTCGCGCTTGAAGTATCCCCCTGGGATTCGGCCGGCTGCATAAGTACGTTCTTGATATTGAACGGTCAATGGAAAAAAGTCTCTTTCTTCGCCTGCTGCTTGTTTGTTGCCTACAACGGCCACTAAAACAGTCGTACCGCCTAAACTGACTAAAACCGATGCAGTCGCTTGACGGGCAACAGCACCCGTTTCTAAAAT
The DNA here is from genome assembly GCA_964611135.1 of uncultured Coxiellaceae bacterium. Classification (GTDB taxonomy): domain Bacteria; phylum Pseudomonadota; class Gammaproteobacteria; order Diplorickettsiales; family Diplorickettsiaceae; genus Aquirickettsiella. The sequence continues at coordinate 44,165 of CAZSWN010000001.1, forward strand.
AATTTCCTGTGAACCAAACTGCACGACTTTCTTTATAGAATTAATTAACACGCTTACATTCCCTCAAAAAAAACAAATGGGCGAGAATTACCGCCCATTGGTACGAATAAAATATCTTCCACTATTAACTGAAGGATATTAACCCAAAACTTAACCACGCAAACCAAGTTGTTTAATCAGCGTCAAATAGCGCTGTAGGTTTGCGGTTTTAAGGTATTTCAATAATCTACGACGTAAAGCTACCTTCTTTAATAAGCCTTGTCGTGAATGGTTATCTTTTTTATGCACTTGAAAATGACCATTAAGTTGTTCGATAGCACCTGATAATAAAGCAATCTGAGCCTCTGGCGACCCTGTATCCCCTGGAGAACGCTGATATTTAGCCAATATCTCACTTTTAGCCAACATATAACCTTTTACCTCTTCATAAATGAACCCGCTATTCTATGCATAATCCCCCCAACTGACAAGGGATATCTTCACCTATCCATCCTTATAAAGCTTGTTTATCCGCCAATATCCCCCACTAAAGAAATAATTTATAGATAACGTGTTAAATGCTGACATTTAAACGCATAGAGTCCGCGCCATTAAGATCCCAACCTAAAATCCTACAGAAATAGCTTCCTTATTTAGTATAAAGGCTATGTCATGTTAGAATATCCACCCCCCGCGCTGGCCACTATCTTATCCTCGTTCGCCAGCGATGGAAATTATAAGAGCATGGACAGGTAAAATCACCGCTAATTAATAAGTGAAAATGACATGAAAACTAGTAGCATGAGTAAAATTCTTAAAGGATTAATGGCTGAGTTAGGAATCAATGAATCAGAACTAGCGCGTCGAACCGGCATAGGCCAGCCGGTCGTGCACCGAATTTGCTCCGGAGAGACTGACAACCCTAAAGTCGCTACCTTAAGTCCTATTGCAAATTTTTTTGCTATCTCTATTAGCCAGTTAATCGGTGATGAACCTTTATCGCCTGATCGTATACCCGGCACTTTTAACCCGGACGCTCAAGGTTGGCGTCAAATTCCGTTATTAGCTTGGGACCAAGTACTGCACTGGCCAAACCTCACTGAAAAATTAACCCCTTTACCGACTATCTCCACTGATATTGAGCTGGGGCAGCATGCTTATGCTGTCTCTGCTAGAGATACTACAATGGAACCACGTTTCCCAGAAGGCACCCTACTCCTCATAGACCCAAATCTAAAACCGAATAGTCTTGATTTTGCCATCGTCCATGTAGAAGGTTATGATTTGCCAAATTTTAAACAGGTTTTAATCGATGGCGGGCATACTATCCTTAAACCACTTAATACTGATTTTAAAACCTTATTATTAGATAAACCGCATAAATTTTTAGGGGTCATGGTGCAATCTAGAATGGATTTTAAAAAGAAAAAATAAGTAACTATTTCTAAGCAAATTTAACTGTGAATCTAAAAAAGCGTACTGCCATTTTTCAACGTTTTCATGCTAACAATCCGCATCCAACAACCGAGTTAATTTATTCTTCTCCCTTTGAGCTGTTAATTGCTGTTATCCTTTCTGCGCAAGCAACTGACAAATCAGTCAATAAAGTAACACAACGCTTATTCATTGTGGCAAATACGCCTAAAAAAATATTGCGCTTGGGGCTAGCTAATTTAAAGAAATATATAAAAACCATCGGTTTATATAATACTAAGGCCAAAAATATCCAACAAACCTGCAAAATTTTGCTCAATCAGTATCAGGGAGAAGTACCTGATGATCGCGATAGATTGGAAAGTTTAGCCGGTGTTGGACGAAAAACAGCGAATGTTATTCTCAATACAGCTTTCCATCAAGCGACGATTGCCGTCGATACGCATATTTTTCGAGTATGCAATAGAACCGGCCTTGCTCCTGGAAAAACCCCCTTAACGGTTGAAAAAACCTTACTAAAAGTCGTTCCAAAAATTTATTTAAAAAATACGCACCATTGGTTAGTATTACATGGGCGCTATACCTGCTTGGCACGAAAGCCCAAATGCCCTGCCTGTATGATTAAAGATCTCTGTGAATACGCTAAAAAAACTGTCCTTCCTTAAATCTAAAAATATATACTAAAATAGCACTATTTTTTAGTGGTTTGGATTATCGTAACAGTACGCTTAAAAACTTATTTTTCGCTTTGAGATTTCTTTATTAATTGATTTTTTTGGTGAAGATTTCTTGTAAGATGGCGTCTACTCCTAATTCCTTTAAATTCTGTGCTGCCAAGATTCCTAATTTTTCTGCATCGCAAATAGCGCCTTTTTTTTCTACTTTAAGTAACACCGTTCCATCGGGTTTTCCAACCAAAGCGTGTAAGCTGATTTGCTCGTCGGGCAAAAAAGTGGCATAAGCGGCGATAGGCACTTGGCAACTACCACCTAACTCTCGACTCAAGACTCGCTCTGCTATCACACAATAATAAGTCGGAATATGGGTTAACTCCGAAATATATGCCAAACTATTCCGATCATCGGCGCGACATTCAATCCCTAAAGCACCTTGACCGGGCGCAGGTAAAAAATAGCTTGTTTCTAAGTATTGACTAATACAATCTGTCTTTTCTAATCGAATAAGTCCTGCCGCCGCTAAAATAATAGCGTCAAATTCGGCAGTAGCTAACTTATCTAAACGCGTTCCTACATTCCCTCTTAGTAAACCAACCTTTAAGTCAGGACGCAAAGCCATTAATTGGGATTGACGTCGCAAACTTGAAGTACCCACATAAGTACCCGGTAATAGCTGATTTAATACTTGACCTGATTTGCTAATTAGTACATCTCTCGGATCTTCGCGTTTGCAAATTGCCCCTAAAACAAGACCTTCTTGTAAATTCATTGGCAGATCTTTCATAGAATGAACAGCTATATCAGCCTGGCCATTTAACAAAGCCGCTTCTAATTCTTTAACAAAAAGCCCTTTTCCCTCTAATTTATTGAGACTATCTTGCCGCCTATCTCCTTCTGTCAGCAAAGGGAGTAATGTGATGGTTAAAAATGGAAAAACTTTTTCTAATTGCGTCTTAATCGAATTAGCCTGCCAGTAGGCCAAAGGGCTTTTTCGAGTCGCAATACGTAAAGATTTCTTCTGACTCAAAATCTGCCTCAAGGTATTAATAGTTTTTCAATTGAGTTTCTTTGATCAGCTGATCCTTTTGCTGCCACAATTCATTCAGTTTCTTTTGAAAACTGACACGAAACTGGCGATCATCTTGGTAATCGCCTAACCAATCTTTAGTAATAGGTATAGTTTCTATATTCACCGTTATTTTTTTAATACTTCCTGATAAAAAATCAAATAAACTAGCTTGGTGAGGAGGATAGATAATCGTTACATTTAGAATTTTATGAAAAAAATCGCCTAAAACAGCCAGACTAAATGCAATTCCTGTCGCTTTGGGGCGAAGCAAATATTGATAAGGTGAGGCTTGCCGACAACGCTTTTCTTGCGAAAATCGAGTTCCTTCAACAAAGTTAGCTACCGTAGTCGGTATTGCCTTAAACTTTAAGCTAGCTTTTTTAGTGGCATCAATATCCTTGTTTTTAAGCTCAGGATGTTTTGCTAATACCTCTTTGGTATATCGATGCATAAACGGAAAATCTAATAACCAACATGCCCAACTTGCAATCGGCATGGTCCAAAGCAACTCCTTCTTAAGAAAGAATTTTAAAGGGGGAATCTTACCGCTAAAAATATATTGTAAAACGAGAATGTCAGTCCATGATTGATGATTAGAAATCAGTAAATACCACTCATGGTAACAAAGTTGATCAAGTCCTTTTACATCCCATACCGTAGGAGTTGTGTATTTTAGAATCAGGTGATTACTACGCAACCAGCAAGCATGTAATCTTTCCATCAAGCGTTTGCCAGCTCGACGCCAAGCTTTTAAAGGAATAATAAAGCGGAATAAACCTACACTAGCTAATAATATAAACCATCCGGTAAGAATAATTAGAAATATCCCTGCGGTGATACCCACTCTCAAACCTTTAAAAAAATTGCCCATAAATATATTTCACGCATTCCTATTATTAGTACGTACAAAAAATAGAAGCTATTTTCGCGCTAAAAATAGCAGAAGATATTGAAATAAGACTTTTAATACAAAAAAACCTAAACCCACCCTATAAAAAACTATCTGTTGCGTAAGTTAATCGCCTCTTCACTATTCTAAGCCCTTAGCCCTTATTGAGTAATAAATTGGTGCGATCCACTAAATTACGCCATAAACCGCCTTTAGGTAAACTTTCTAATGCAACCAGTGGCGCCGATGTAATGGGCTTATCATTTAACACCACATTAATTTGCCCAACGACATCACCTTCTTTGATAGGGGCTTTTAAATTAGGCGTAAAAGTCATTGTAGTAGTAGGCATCTTATTTTGTCCGAAAGGTAGTGTGGCATAGAGATCCTGCGCTAAACCCACTTTGAGCTGAGGTCGTCGGCCAAACCAAATACGTGTCGTCGTTAAACCCGTATGGGCACTATATAATTTACGCGATTCAAAAAAACGAAATCCATAAGTCAGTAATTTTTGACTATCTTGGGCACGCATTTGGTCTGAGGGGGCCCCCATTACAATCGTAATTAAACGTAAACCATTTTTTTGACCTGATGCCGCTAAACAAAACCCTGCTTCATTAGTATGGCCAGTTTTAATGCCATCTATATCCGTATCACGCCATAATAAGCGATTTCGATTAGGTTGCTTAATCCCATTATAAGAAAACCACTTTTGTGAGTACCATTTATAATCTTCAGGAAAATCAATAATTAACGCTCTCGCTAAAATCGACATATCTCGTGCTGTTGTATAATGATTAGGGTCTGGCAGACCATCTACATCAACAAAATGCGTATTTTTCATCCCAAGTCTTGCTGCTTCCTGATTCATTAAATTAACAAATGACTCCTGACTGCCTGCAATGTACTCTGCCATCGCAACACAAGCATCATTACCTGAGTCCACTATTATCCCTTGCATTAAATCTTGCACACTCACCTTATCACCGACCTTCACAAACATCTTGGAACCACCTGTTTTCCAAGCCTCCTCACTAATGGTAACAAGATCGGTGGGATGAAATTGTCCTTGTTTCAAAGCCATAGAAACGACATAAGAGGTCATCATTTTGGTTAAACTAGCCGGCGCTACACGCTCATCAATATTCTCATTTGCTAAAATTTTACCGCTATAGGCATCCATCAATAAATAAGCTTTCGCGTTTATGCTCGGCGGAACAGGGGTCAATATAGGTTGTGCCGCAGCAGGCGCTGTAATAGGGATAACAGGATCCGCTACGCTCACTGAACTTATGAATCCCGCCATTAAAAATACTAAAGTTGGGAATAGTGAATATCGCTTAAACATAGTGTAAATGCCTTATACAGTTTAAAAGTGATGCCGTTTCAACCTATATAGTAATATTAGCTTTTAAAAGAAGTCCAGATAAAAAACACCTTAAAAGCCATTCTAGTGACTAAATAATATACGGCAAGTATTTGATTTTTTATAGGATAGTAATTTTTTTAGCTAAAAATTACTATAAATTTTTTTTATGGCTTAATATTACATTTTACGCGCTATGTTTTTTAAACTTTATTTTTACGCTAAGCTCAGGTAAAGTGTTTACAGAGGTGTCTGGTAGTTCACCACACCTAAACACATAAAAAATACCACCACTATTTACGAAGCCATGAGCAAACCCTATTTAAAAATCGCCGAATCCGCTAATGTTTTTTTTCAAAACGCCGTACTCAGTACTATTTTCGTATTTAACTCTAATATTAACTATATCCTAGCTATTTTTGAAAAATCACTGGCACCCATTTTGTTTCCGCTCGTTATTATACCCGATGCGATAGCGAGTTTATTTGTACTCTATCGGTTTGCTAGTGCTAAAAATAAAAATCTAGGCAAAGCCTTTGACTTGGTTCATGCGCCTATTAAAACTGCTTTAGTTTTCACCGCTGTTTTTGCAGGTCTTAGTTTAATATTTGTGCAAAGCTTTTTTCTTACGGCAGTAGGCTCTAGTGTTATTTACCATGCGGGCTTATCTATCTATAATGCCTATCATTGGCATCAAGCTGCAAAAGATACACCCGCCAGAATACTTCATAAAACTAATGCGCTTAATAACCTCACTTCTACGGTTATAGGAGGTATCGCCATTACGGGTATTGTACTCACAATGGTAGTTGCGCCCTATCTAGGCGCAACTTTCTTAGCGGTCGCAGGAGTAGGAACCGCCGCCATGCTGTTATTATCGACGGTCTTTGCAATCTATAGAAACTTTAAAAACACTGCGCTCACAACACAAGCATCTGAAACCACTTTAGCTCAAGTGGATAAATCAACAAAATCTGTCCCTTCTTATTCCAACTCCAACTATTATCATCGCAAATTTCGTTCCGAAAGCTTAACGGGTAATCAAGAAAAGGATAAAAAGTTTATTTTATCGGAAATTTCCAATAAAAAACAAAGCCTAACCGATCAAATAGAACAGTCTAAAGGAAGTTTTTTGGGATGTCTTTGGTCAGAAACATCAAAGCGTGAAGCTAAAAGAAAATTCCTTAGCGATCTCGAGTCTAAATTAGCTACCCATGCACAAGCTAATTTAGACCCACTTACTCCTAATAATGCCTTCCAGTCCTTTTTCAAAGCAGTAGGAGACATTGAGGATATCGCCGAAGCGGCTCAAAAACACCTTCAGCAAAGTGCTAGATAGGGCTTTTACACGCCTTTTAATGCCCCCCAACCTCAAAAAGTAAAGATCCAATAACAGCCCATGGGGATCGCATAGCAAACTTCATGATTGGCTGAGGGCTTCGTAATAATCGTTAAATGAAAAAAAATAGTCCTTTATAAGCCATTGTTCGACTAACACGCTTTACTTATAATCAAATATTAGGTATTTAATTGACCTAATATGATAATAACAATAAGACTGATTATAGCTAGGCTGGCTGTTTTGGCCATACTCTTTAGCTCCCTAGGGTACGCTAGCGAGCCTAGGGTGGTTTATCAAATACAGGGCTTAAATCAAGATATGATTCGGGTTGTTCAGCAACACCTTGATCAGAGCTTGCCAACCTCTAGTCGCCCATCCGGCGAAGAGATTCGGCGTTGGTATCAGCAATCCCTCTCTGAGATTCGGCATACCTTGGCCGCTTATAGTTACTTTAAACCCTCAATTCATGCTTCATTAAAACAAAAAGGAACTCAATGGTATGCCAACTATCAAATTTCGCTAGGTCGGCCATTAAAGATCACTCGCTTAGAGGTTTCCGTTCAAGATTCGAGGAAAAGTGATGCACAAATAGAAAAATTAATCGCTGATTTTTCCCTACATCAAGGTGATACCTTTTCCAGTAAACGTTATGAACAAGCTAAACAGTTATTACTGGCTACGGCCATTGCCCAAGGCTATCTTTCAGCCTATTTTAGCAAACACACAATTCTCATTAATCGTAAATCTTACACAGCCCACATAACACTGACATTAAATAGGGGGACGCGCTACTATTTTGGTCCTATTACTTTTCAGCAATCTATTCTTAAGGATAGTTTATTAAGACGCTATATTCCTTTTAAAATTGGCGATCCTTATTCCTCTACACGATTATTAAACTTACAAGAAAATTTAAATAAAAGTGGTTATTTCAACGATGTATCTATTAATGATATTAAAACAAAAAAGTTGGCTTTACCGATTACCTTTAAATTAACACCGCGGCCGCCTCAACAATATACGGCAGGAATAGGCTACAGCACAGACCTTGGAATACGCGGAACTTTAGGTTGGGAGTCTCGTTATCTCAATAAATCTGGCCATCGCTTAAATATTATCAGTCAATACAGCCTACAAATGGCCTATCGCGTTCCAGGAAAAAATCCCAATACCGATAATTACACTATAAATTATGCGATTGTGAGAAAAAAGCTAACGCAAGTTGTTAGCACGACACAACAATTAGGTATTGCCAACCTAGCTCAATGGAGAGGTTGGCAACGAAGTCTATTTTTAAATTATCAAATTGAGCGCTTTAATTATTTAAATAGCAAAACCACTAAAGCCTATTTATTGACGCCAGGCATCAATTTTTCACGTAGTAAATTTGATCATGCACGCTTTGCGCGTCATGGTTACCGTTTTAATCTTAGATTACAAGGCGCGGATCAACATCTGCTATCAAATACAAGCTTCTTACAAACCCAATTACAAGGAAAATACCTATTAAGTTGGAATAAAAATAGTCGATTGCTTTTGCGTGGCGATATGGGCTACACCCTGACATCCCATCTTAGCGATTTTCCTCCTTCTTTACTTTTTTATGCCGGTGGAAGTCAAAGCTTGCGCGGCTATGCCTATCAAGCTTTAGGGCCTGGGCGCTACTTAATGCTAGGCAGCATTGAATATCAACATCGGCTCATTAACGATTTTTATGGAGCGATCTTCTTTGATGCCGGAAACGCAGTTAATAATTTTCCAATTAAGCTACAAAAAGGAGCGGGTCTTGGTCTGGTTTGGTTATCACCCTTAGGGCCTATGGAAATTACGGCTGGTAAAGCATTAAATCTGCCTGGTCGTCCTGTAAGACTACAGTTTACCATGGGGTTTGATCTATTATGAGCAATAAGAAACACGCATGGGTCAGATGGTCTGTAAACAGTTTCACCGCTTTCTCTCTTTTACTCGGCAGCTACTTATTTCTAAACTCAGAAAAAGGCTTGGAAATTGCAGTGCAATTAGGTAAGTCATTCTTGCCAGGGAATCTAACAATTGCCGAAATACACGGATCATTATTAGGCCCTATTCAGATAAAAAAACTACATTATGCCGACACGGATACCCAGCTTTCCATCTCTTTAGCACAATTTGATTGGCACTGGAGCAGTCTATTACAAGGTCAATTAAACCTAAGCCCATTGCGCATAGATCAATTAAAACTTTTTATAAAAGAAAATAAGCAGAAAAAAATCGAATTCAAACAAAAAGCTATTCCGTTTAGAAAAATTCTAAAACATCTCAAGTTTGATTCTATTGATATTCAGAAAATAAATATTCGCACTAGCGCTATCGATTTCATATTGCAAGGTTCCCTACATCAGCAATGGCACTTAAACTGGGAGTTAAACATCGCTAAGATCGCCGATTTTATTCCAAATTTACAAGGGAAACTTGCTTTACAGGGGAAAATAAGCGGGGCGCGACGCTATCCTGAATTTTATCTACTATCGCAGAAAACGGATTTGAAATGGAAAGATTGGCAACTGAAACAAATTCAAACTGTACTCGATATAGATACGGCTAAAAACAAAAAATGCTTCTTTGATGTAAAAATCGCACAGCTTAATAACAAAACGCTTATATTAACCCCGCTGCGATTAAAATTATCCGGTTATTTAGTTCCTTTTTCTTTGCAAGGAAGCTTATCTAACTTCAAACTATATCGGATAACGGAGCCTACGACGCCGACCGCCAGCGCATCGATACCAAGGACTCAAATTAAGTCGCGTCTATCAAAATATGGATTGGAAACAACGCTCTTAACAAAAAAAACCGATAAAAATCAATTATCAGTTCATTTATTATTACCTGGCTATCGAGCAAGAGACGCTTTGATAACACCTAAGCAACCTATAAATGCACAAATTCATTTAACCTTAACAGATTTAAACCTACTCTCTACGTTCATTTCAGATTTAAAAAGCCCTCAAGGTCTTTTGGATACCCAAGTAAATCTTGCTGGGCCACTTTCTTTACTTAAAGTAAATCTAAGCCTTAATTTACAGCAAGCGAGCGCCAAAATTCCTCGTCTAGGCCTTAATTTAACGCATATAAATATTCAATTACACCCCGATAAAAAAAATACCTTAATAGGCATTGGCCATTTGAACTCCGGAAAAGGATCGCTAAGCTTTCGCACTAAAACTCAATTAGCCGCAAAAAATTTCTTTACGCTAATCGACTTGCAAGGAAAGAATATAAGCGTTATCGATACACCAGAGTATAAAATTACTGCCTCGCCTCAATTAAAAATTGAAGTGGATTCCCAACAAATAAAAGCACAGGGTCTTATTATTGTTCCGAAAGCTAACATTAAAATTAATACCCGAAATTCAAATTTAGTCGGCCTTACGGAAGATATTGAATTTGTTGACGATACGAAAAAACCTACTGCCTTCCCTTTTACATTTAAAAATGATATTAAAATAGAATGCGGTGATGGCGTACAATTTCAATATCAAGGCCTTAAGACCAAATTAATAGGTTCGCTTGCTATAAGACAAGATTCGGATCATCCGGCATTAGCAACAGGTCAGCTTAAACTCGCTCAAGGAGAATATAATTATTATGGCCAAAGCTTACAACTGCAGCCCAAGTCTTTATTAGACTTTGTGAATACGCCCATTGACGATCCAAAATTAAATATTACTGCCAGTAGAAAAATATGGTTATTACCTAAGCTATCTACACCGAGTACATCTGCCCAGATAGAATCCAAACTTGGCGCGGCTAATTTTATTCAATCTGCCCTACAAGATTCTCAACCCATACCCACCCAGTTAGATATCGGTTTACATTTACGCGGCTCTCTACAAAACCCTCATATTGTTTTATTCACAAATCCTTCTAATGTCATTAAATCCCAATTAGATATGCTTTCGTATTTAATAACCGGCCAAGCGAGTAACCAGCTAAGTACAGCGAGTACACAATTATTATTAAATGCCGTTACTAATTTAAGTGGAGGGAAAAGCAATAACATTAGCCAATTTATTCATAAAGCACAGCAAAAAATAGGTCTTGATCAATTGACTATTGGGGCTAAACCAATCTTTGACCCGACTAGCAATAGTCTACAACAAAATACCTCGCTGATCATAGGTAAAAATCTTAGCCCTAAGCTAAATATTTCTTATAGTTTAGGCCTACTTAACGCAATCAATATCTTAGAGATCAATTATCTTTTAAATAAAAATTTTTCATTACAAAGCACAAACAGCAATTTTTCTAACGGTATTGATTTGCTATATAGACTAGAAAAGTATTAATACGATTATAGCGTGGCGGGTAATTAATATCGCTACTTTTAATGATGATCCTTTTCAGCAATAAAACCGGTTAATTTATCCATAATAATTTTAACGCTATCCATTGGTTTAAAATTAATTAAATTTTGTTTGAGTTGATCCAAATTTTGATAACAATCAAAGATGATCTCCCGCAATTTTTCATCAGAAAATTCTTCTGCATAAATGACTTTACTAAAACCTTGCCGAGCGAAATATTTTGCATTATCAATTTGATCACCACGGCTCGCCTTTTTAGATAAAGGCAATAAAATATGTGGTTTAGCCAAAGCTAATAATTCGTAGATAGACGTTGCACCCGCTCGGCTAAGCACTAAATCAGCACAAGCTAACACATCGGCTAACTCATCTTGCAGATATTCAAATTGCTTATAATCAACTATGTTCTCAAAAGAGGAATCCTGTTTATTTTTACCGCAAAGATGTATTACTCGAAATTCTTTGGTGAGCGGCTGGACTAAACGACGGATCGCATCATTAATAGCCATAGAACCTAAACCACCTGCCATAATTAATAATACAGGCTTTTTATTATCGGGAAATCCGCAAAATTTTAGGCCTTTTTCAGGATTACCATGATATAAAAATTCTCGAATTGGCATCCCTGTCAATAATACTTTAGATTCGTTCTTAAAGAATTGGGCCGTTGCCGAAAAAGTGATACAAATTAACTTTGCGAAAGGAAAGCTTAAACGGTTTGCTAACCCAGGGCTTAGATCGGATTCATGAATTACGACGGGAATACCATTTAGCCTCGCGGCTATAACGATAGGCAACGCAACAAACCCGCCTTTTGAAAAAATAATATTCGGTTTAAGTCGGCGACAAAGTAAAAAGCCCTGCCCAACACCTAGCAAGAGTTGGAAAGGCGTTAATAAATTTTTCCATGTCCAATATCGTCGTAACTTACCTGCCGTAATCGGATAGTAGCGAATATTCAATGGTTTAATAAGTGTTCGCTCTATCCCTTGTTTAGAACCCACATAAAAAACTGCCGCCTCTTTGAGCTTGAATGCTGATATTAAAGGAATACTGGGTGTAACATGGCCTGCTGAACCACCACCCGTGAAAATAATTTTAATTTTTTTGCCCATAACAAGCGCTTAAACACCGGGTTCTGGATTAAGCAATAAGCTCCCCGCTAAATGTACGTCTTGAGAGACCTCTGGTGGCAAGATCCCTTCGCTAGCAAAGCGTTCCCACAAGCTAAATAAGAACTGCGAACGCACGCCTGAGCGTGAGCTAATATGATTTAAATCGACATAATATTCAACTTTAAATTCTAATAAAATTTTATCAATTTCTTTAAAATAGACCTCTGGTTTTGGATTACTTAGAATTTTTGGAATGGTCGCTAAAACCTCTAAAATAATATCTCTAACTCGCTGTGGATTATCCTTTCGATTCGTTTTAATCGTAACTAAAGCACGTATAACGCTATCTCGATGTGTCCAATTGATAAAATTCTTACTAAAAATATCGGCATTAGGAACTAATAATTCTTGACGGTCATCTGTTGTGACTGTAATTGATCGGGCGCCAATATGCGATACTTGACCGTCATAATCACCTACAGTAACCCAATCTCCGACTTTAACTGGTCTTTCTAGCAATAAAAAAATCCCTGTAAAGAAATTATTAAATAAATCTCGCAGGCCTAAACCCACACCTAAAGAAAATAAGCCTAAAATAACCGATATATTCCCCCAATTTAATCCGAGAATATTTAAACCAATCGTAATCCCAATAGCAATAAGCGTGTAATGGGTAAAAATAGCCAAACTATTGCGTAATCCCAAATCTTTGGTATGTACAAATAACCAACGGTAAGCAAACTCCCGCGACCAATGTGCTATCCAAATCAAAATAACCACTAATACAGCTAATTGCAAAATCGTTAATCCTGTCACTGTCGCCGTACTGGCAATAACAAATAACTTCATAGAAAGTAATTTTGCTAAACTCGTATTAATAAGCGGAACGCGATCTCCCCAGCCATAAAGTTCAAACAAACCCATTATCGACAACAGTAACAAAGCTAACTTTAAAATTTGGTGAAAAGGCTTTAATAAAGCTTGGCTCCACAACCAACCATTTCTAAAATGGCGGATACATTGTTCAGACGCCCAGCGCACCAGCTCATCTAGCAGCCCTCTCAATAGCAAATAAGCAGTAAGCGCTACTAAAAATAAACCTTGATAATGTGCAATAGCCCAAGCTAACTCAACGTAACCTACCAGCCCAATTAATGCATTCGTCAATAAACTAAATGGAATTAAAAAACTCAACCAACGTATTACTCGTTTTAAGTAAGCATGTTTATTCTCTATGTAAGGCTCAAGTAAGGTAGGAACAACCTCCCAGCTTTTCATAAGCACTAAAGCCACAATTAGGAGAAATAACATGAATAGGCGACCAAATAAATCTTGCACTTCGTAATTAACTGGTAACTGATTAACTAAAATAGTCGCTAAAGTAACGATCCCTCCAACTAACAAGGTTGTTCGTAATCGATAATATAGTTTGACGTCATGACCACTCTCATCGGTCGTATTTTCTAACAATAAAATATGAGCTAGTTGGATAACGATACTAAATATTAAACAAACCACGCCCATGCTAATAATCAATAAAAATAATTTAATAGGAATATTTAATAAAAATAATAAGCCTACTAAACCGGCTAATAGCATAATTCCTGATAAATGACGTTGCAATAACTGCAGTACCACTATCACGGTTTGTGCAGAAAAAAAACCTCGACTACGTTGCTGTAAACGAACTCTATCGACCGCTAAAAATCGCCGTAATTTTAACCATGTTGCAAACCATATCAGAATACCAAGTAACACAATGAACCATTGCCAACTTGATACTAAGTCTATTTTGTTCATAACAGGTTCATAAAGACCTACTAATTTATCTATCGTTAACGTAGGAATTTGAACAATGGTTTGCCCTAACCCAAACCAGGCGTTTAAACTCCAGCCGGGCAAACCCTGCCGATTCGCTAACTGAAGTTTCAACTGCTTAGCAATCAGCGCTTGTTGGGCATCTGCTTCTTTCTCTAACTGCTTCGTTGTTAAAAATAAATTTTGATAGCCCAACATTATCTCTTTTAAAGGCGCTAATCTTACTTGCTCGTGAGCAAAATCAGGTCCTCCTCTTTCTTGCAAATCCTTATTGATTAATGCGATATAATTTTTTAAAAATTTAAGTTTATTTTGTAATAAACTATTTGATATTTGAATTTGTTCGCTAACATTTTCAATCTGATGCTGCAAATTACTGAGTGTACTTAACGATAGTTTCTGATTAAAAACAGTCGCTAGATCCTTTAATTTATTAGATATTTTTGCGGTATTGAGCTCGGTTTCGAGCAAATTATTTTTCTCTTCGGCTTCAAATATATTAAATTCGATTTGATCATAGGCATAATTATTGATAAATCCCGTTGTTTGTGCCTTTTGTAGCATCTCACTCCATTGATTTAAACGCTGCATCCATTTCTGCTGTTCTTGTTGTAGACGTACAGCCAACATATCCAAGGATTCCTGACGACTAGTTTGTTGCTGTAATTGATAGTTTCTTTGTAAATCTCGATGCCATTCTTCGATAAAGCGAATTGTTTGCTGCAGCGTATCGCGCGATTTTTGTAAAGCTTTAATGCGTTTTTGCTGCAGACTAAATAAATATCGACGTTCTTGTAAAATTTGCTGTAATTTTGCCTGCTGTTGTTGAATTTCTTGGTTGCCTGATATACCAATTGGTGTTGAAGTTTCCCATTGATCGGGTGTATTTCGAATCGAGTCTTGAATTAAATCGGTAGATTGTTGGGTTGTCTTTAAGCTTAAGTTAATACTATCTAAATCAGCCTTAGCTATAGCAATCATTAAATTAAGATGATCTAAAACTTGTTGGCTAATAACAGGTAATGTAGTTTTCTGCTCATTTTGTAAACCCTGTAATTTTTTTATCAGTAAATCACTGCGCGTCTGTTCAGCAACTAATTGTTGCTGACTCAAAGTGACTAAAGGCGATTGATTCGCTAATTCAGCCGAAGCAGCCGAATTAAAACCACTCAGTAAAATAGCTAATAAAACAACTAGTTTATACAAACTATTTGCCTCAAGGTAAAGGTAAAGGTTGCTCGTTTACATTTAGACTGCCCTTATCTAAAGAAGCGTGCCATTTCATCCAAACATACACAGGGGCGCTACTAAGCAACAATAATGTGCCATAAAATACAGTTTCTTTCCCAGAACCAATAATAACCCAGAAAGAATAAATTCCCGCTAAAACAGCAATAACAACGGAACCGAACAATTTCCGAGTCTTTTTAAAAAGGCCTGGATATTTAAAAAAAATCACTAGCTCAGACATGGTAGTTAAAAAATAAGGAATCAGCGAGGCTAAAGTAGCTAATAAGATGATAATCGTAAATTGTTTAACCAAACTGTGATTCAAGGTCATCAATAATAATAAACTAATCAAAATACTAGATATAACTAAACCTACCACGGGGGTACCATTACTTGATTTTTTCAAAAAAATGCTCGGGAAGAGTTTATCTTGTGCCGCGGCCAATGGGATTTGACCTTGGAGTAAAATCCAACCATTTAATGCCCCTAAACAAGAAATGACCGCTCCTATCGCCACGATAGTACTCCCTATGGACCCAAACATGATATGTGCCGCATCCGCATAAGGTGCATTGGAATGAGAGAGCTCTGTCAAGGGCATTACACCCATCACGGCAATACTACTCAAGATATAAACAACCGTAGTTATCACTACACCAAGAATAGTAGCTTTAGGGATATTATGCGTTGGATTATCGACATGTCCGGCTGGCACCGATGCAGATTCTAAACCAATAAAAGACCATAGTGTTAAAGTAGCTGCTCCGCTAAAAGCACTAAAATTAGATTTACCGGATAAATTAAAAGCACTCAAGAAATGAGGGTGGATATAAAAAATACCTACGAAAGCTATAAGTAATAGCGGAATAAGCTTTAAAATAGTCGTTAATAACTGAAAAAACCCCGCATGTCGAACCCCGAGTAGGTTGATAAAAGTAATTAGCCAAACCAAACTAATACTGACCAAACACGACAGCATTGCATTCTTAGCCAAGACTGGCCAAAAAAAGCTTAAATACCCGGTTAAAGCAACGACTATAGCCGCATTGCCCACCCAGAGCGCAATCCAGTAATTATAAGCCATTTGAAATCCAACAAAATCACCAAATGCCTCTCGACAATAGGCATAAGGACCTCCAATAAGTGGCATAACATTAGCTAGCTTAGCAAATACTAAGGCTATTAACAAAGCGCCTATTGCGGTAGCAATCCAAGAAAGCAAGCTAATACTACCGTAGGCCGCTAAAGAAGCAGGCAATAAAAAAATCCCTGACCCTATCATATTACCAGTTACTAGAGCCGTTAACATCCACAACCCTAATTTTTGTTGTTTCATCTCTTTGGACATATTGAATCAACCTCTGAATTTTGCGCAGAATACCTATCTCATATCTTATTGCGAAAAGTTTTATGTCCAAAATTCCCAGTCTCTACATAGTTGCGACGCCTATAGGCAACCTAGGAGACTTTAGCGCTAGGGCCGTAGAAACTTTACAAAATGTTGATTACATCGCCGTAGAGGATACTCGGCATAGTCGAAAATTATTGGCGCATTTTGGTATTCATACACCATTAATTGCATTACATGAACATAACGAGGTGGCGCGTAGCCAACTTCTTTTAAGTTATTTACAAAAAAATCTATCCCTTGCCTTAATAAGCGATGCCGGAACACCTTTAATTAGCGATCCTGGTTATCATCTGGTTACATTAGTGCGCGAGCACGGCACTCCGATCATTCCTATCCCTGGCCCTTGTGCGTTAATAACGGCCTTAAGTGCTGCTGGTTTAGCTTGTGATAAATTTATTTTCGAAGGCTTTTTACCCGTAAAAAAGGCCTCTCGACAAAAAAAATTAAACGATTTACTGTATGAGACTCGGACGCTTATTTTTTATGAAGCTCCACATCGTATTCTAGCGTTAATAAATGATATGCTTACGGTGTTTGGTCCGAAACGTTATGTCGTCTTAGCCCGAGAATTAACAAAAACCTTTGAGAGCATTCATGGCGACAGTTTAGATCAATTGAAAATTTGGTTAAATAACGATAAAAATCAGCAAAGAGGTGAATTTGTTGTCCTCGTAAAAGGCGCTAAACATCATTTTACCCATTCTGAAATAGAAGCACAGCGAATTTTACAGATACTGCTCAGTGAGCTGCCCATTAAGCAAGCAACTGCACTAGCGGCTAAAATAACCCATGAGAAAAAAAATAAACTATACGCTTTAGCGTTGACTTTAACTGGGAAAGTAACATGAACGATAATACTTTTGAGATCTTTCAACGAGGAAGTACTGAAATACTTGTGGCTGATGAATTAAAACAAAAATTAAAAGACGGGAAGCCTTTGCAAGTTAAAGCGGGTTTTGATCCAACCGCTCCAGATTTACATTTAGGCCATACTGTACTTATCAATAAGCTACGCCAGTTACAGGACCTAGGCCATGAAATTAACATTGTAATTGGCGATTTTACCGGACTTATTGGTGATCCCTCTGGTAAAAGTGTAACACGTCCCCCATTGAGCACTGAAGAAGTTATAGCCAATGCAAAAACTTATGAACAACAGTTTAGTAAAATATTAGACCCTAAAAAAACTACACTGCGTTTTAATTCAGCATGGTTAGGAAAGTTATCCGCTACTGACCTTATTAAGCTTGCCTCATCCTATACGGTAGCAAGAATGTTAGAAAGAGATGACTTTCACCAACGTTATCGCCAACACCAACCGATTGCTATCCATGAATTTTTATATCCTTTACTACAAGCTTATGACTCGGTTGCGTTAAAAACCGATGTAGAATTAGGGGGTAATGATCAAAAATTTAATTTGTTGCTTGGCAGAGAATTACAAAAACACTTCAAACAAGCACCACAAATAATTTTAATGATGCCTTTGCTCGAGGGTTTAGATGGCGTACAAAAAATGTCTAAATCCCTTAACAATTATATTGGAATCAATGAACCTGCCCAAGATATGTTCGGGAAAATTATGTCCATTTCTGACGAGCTGATGTGGCGTTATTTTGAATTACTCTCATTTAAAAAATCTCTGCATGATATTAAATCGATGCAACAAGAATCCGCACAGGGACTCGCTAATCCGCGCAACTTTAAAGTAGAGCTAGCTTTAGAAATTATTGGACGATTTCACACTAAAGCAGCGGCCCAAGCCGCCTTACAAGAATTTGAGCATCGCTTTAAGGATGGCGCTATTCCGTCGGAAATCAAAGAGTTACACTTATCTATTAACGGAAGCACGCTATCTATCGCAAACTTATTAAAACAAGCCGGATTAGTTGCGAGTACTTCAGAAGCTCTACGCTCGATTGACGCAGGGGCTGTCAAAATAGACGCTGTAAAAATTACCGATAAAAAATTGTCTATAAAGCCTGGCTCTACACATATTTACCAAGTTGGCAAAAGACGCTTTGCTAAAGTGACACTTTTAAATAATGAAGATAAAACTTAAATTAAAATAGCTAGTCCCGACTTGCGTTCGCCTCTTTTAAACGCTGCAGATAGTGCGGCCAATAGTGGGTGTAATGTGTCGCTAACTCATAAAGTGTTTCCCAACTATAAATTCCCGACTGATGATTATCATCAAATATCAGCCTAACGGCATAATGGCCAACCGGCTCTATGCTGATGATATTAACATTTTTCTTACCGCTGACTAATTTTCCTTCTGTATATCCCGTCCCTTTAACCTCTGCAGAGGGAGAGAATACCCTTAGATACTCACAGGCCAAAGTAAAATTTTCGCCATTATCAAACAAAATTTCTAACACTCGGGTTTTCTGTAAAAGTTTTATATTGAGCGGTTTGGGGTTCGACATAATTTACAAAATAAAATGACTAGTATCTTGATCTTGCGCTAAAGGCGTCAAATGCTTATCTACATAATTAATATCTATTTTTATAATCTTATCGGTATAGTCCGTCGCTTCAAAAGAGATCTCCTCTAACAAACGTTCCATGACGGTATATAAACGACGCGCGCCAATATTTTCAGTCTTTTCATTGAGATCGTAAGCAATTTCAGCAATACGCTTAATAGCTAGATGATCAAAATTTAACTCCAATGCTTCTGTCGCTAATAAAGCTTGATATTGAACGATAAGAGAAGCTTGGGGTTCGATCAAAATGCGCTCAAAATCCTTTGCCGTTAATGCCTTTAATTCCACTCGAATCGGTAAACGGCCTTGTAATTCAGGAACTAGATCCGATGGTTTTGATAAATGAAAAGCGCCGGCGGCAATAAATAGAATATGATCCGTTCTCACCATGCCATACTTAGTGGAAACAGTACAACCTTCAATTAAGGGCAATAAATCGCGCTGTACTCCTTCACGCGAAACATCAGCACCGCTCATTTCGCCTCGACGACATACCTTGTCGATTTCATCAATAAATACGATTCCATACTGTTCTACCCATTCGATAGCTTTACGCTTAAGATCTTCTTCGTCGAGTAATTTACCGGCTTCTTCTTTTTGAATCACAGCCAGTGCGTCTTTTACTTTCATACGGCGAGTACGTGTACGCGCCGTTCCAATATTTTGCAGCATATTTTGTAGTTGATTGGTCATGTCTTCCATGCCAGGGGGGCCCATGATCTCTACTCCTGCCGGCAAAGCGGCTAATTCGACTTCTATTTCTTTTTCATCTAAAAGTCCTTTTCGGAGTTGTTTACGAAAAACATTTCGTGCTACTGATTTCTCTTTATTTTTCAGCTCATCTTCAGTGTCACTGTTCGCCCGCATAGGCCGAACAAAGCTATCAATTATTTTACTTTCAGCGGCCTCTAAAACCTGTGGTTGAAGTCGAGTAATTTCTTCTTCGCGTAAAGACTTAAAGGCAGAATCGACTAAATCCCGTGGAATAGAATCAACATCCCGCCCTATATAACCGACTTCAGTAAACTTAGTAGCTTCTATTTTCAAAAAAGGGCAACCTGTAATTTTAGCCGCTCGGCGACCAATCTCAGTTTTACCCACCCCTGAAGGTCCAATCATGAGTATATTCTTAGGGGTCACTTCATCTCTTAGCAGAGGCTCAAGTAACATACGACGTTTACGATTTCGTAAAGCAATCGCAATAGCTCTCTTGGCGTCGTTTTGTCCGATAATAAATCGATCGAGTTCCTGTACTATTTGCTTAGGTGTCATATCAATTTTAGTATGGGAGTTCACTCCAACCAGTAAATCTCTCACACTATCATCAATCTGATTTGAACTTTCCTCTGAAAAATTAGCATCCATAATAATTAACTCAGGCCTTGGATTAGATTCATCAATGGATTTATCAGTTAACTTGCATGAATTAGTTTTCATTGTTAAATAGAGGTTAGATGTATACATTTTTATTTTTTAGTATCGATAGAATCTATTTCTTCTATCGTACGCTGATGATTCGTGAACACACAAATGTCGGCTGCAATTATTAAACTTTTCTCAACGATACTGCGCGCATTTAATTTCGTATTTTGAAACAGCGCTAAGGCGGCCGATTGCGCATAGGCCCCTCCTGAACCTATTGCGATTAAATCATGCTCTGGTTCAATCACATCGCCATTACCGCTTAACATAAATGACTTTTCTTTGTCCGCAACGGCAAGCATTGCTTCTAAACGGCGCAAAACCCGATCAGAACGCCAATCCTTTGCAAGCTCAACTGAAGCCCGATCTAATCGACCATTGCATTCCTTTAATTTATTTTCAAATCGCTCTATTAATGTGAAGGCATCCGCCGTTGCGCCTGCAAAACCGACTAATACCTGGCCATCATACAACTTGCGAACCTTGCGAGCGTTTCCTTTTAAAACAATCGAATTACCTAAGGTAACCTGACCATCGCCGCCAATAACAACTTTGCCATTACGCCGAACTAATAATATTGTTGTACCATGTAAAGCTTGCACTGCTTATCCTTTTAGATTGTAGGATATCGAAATTACCAATATGGTGACTTATTTCTTCATTTTCAAGCCCAATGCTGAGATTAATACCTATTTTACGGGGCTATTTTAGTCAACATGGAGTCTAAGCCTGCTGCGCTTAAGCGTTTTTGCTCCTTAGCCAGTTTATTTAACTCTGAAGGCCCAATGAAAATTTGATATGTATTTTTTCCGTTAACTAAATCTAGCTTTTTTCGCACAGGAAATCCTTTAAGCAGTGCTTGAGCTTGTAGCTGTTCTGCCTGAGTAACGTTAGAAAAACTCCCTAATATGAGATAATACGCATTATTTGTTAATTGGCTCATTTCTTGTTCTAATTGCTTTTTAACCTCAGCTATAGCAAGTTGCTCTGGTGTTGCGCTAAGCATTGCGTCCAAGGGCTTTTGTTGCGTAGGAGCCGCTGTAATAGATGCCGCCATTTCCTTAGCGATTGGTAGCACTTCTTTTACAGAAGATATCGCTTGAGACGATAAATTTAATTTATCTTGCGGCAATATATTATAAAAATCAAATTTCGGTTCTGGCGTTTTAGGTACCGGGGCGGCTAGTATTTTTTTATTTAACTTATCTTCTGTTTGCTGTCCTACAACCTGTTTATTAGCGGATTTTAAAAAAAACAAACCTAAAACAAATAAACTTACCGCGACTCCCAGCATTATCCAAAGGTAACGATGACGATTACGCTTAGGCCTTTGATATCTATATTTTGAATACTGTTTTGCATAATCTTTAGCCATTACATTATTTCCAAGGTCTCCACACCCAATAGATTTAAACCATTTTTGATAACTTGTTGAGTCGCCACAATTAAATTTAATCGTGCATTCCTCAAATTATCATCTTCTATTAAAAAAACATGTTGATTGTAATAAGTATGAAAGGCTTGTGATAAATCCCTTAAGTAATGCGCAATGATATGCGGCTCATAAGAAACAGCGGCTAGCTCTAATATCTCTGGATAACGATTTAGTAAAATTAATAAGTCCTGCTCTTGCTCTTCCTTCAATTGTTCAAGCGCGTCCATACCGAGTGATTTATCCCAAACTAACTGTTTGGCAAGCAATTGGCGCATGACACTGGCTATTCGCGCATAAGCATATTGTACATAGTAAACAGGATTTTCATTTGATTGTTCTTTAGCAAGCTCTAAATCAAAATCCATATGTTGTTCGGCACGACGTAACACATAAAAAAAACGTGTGGCATCACTACCCACTTCTTCGCGTAGTTCTCTTAAGGTTATAAACTCACCGCTGCGCGTTGACATTTGTATTTTTTTATCGCCACGATAAAGAACTGCAAACTGAATTAATAAAGCCGTTAAGCTGTCTGCTGAATAGCCTAAAGCTTGTATAACGGCACGAATTCTAGCGACATAACCATGATGGTCAGCACCTAATATGTTAATTATCTTTTTAAATCCTCGCTCCTCTAAAATAAACAGCCGATAAGCCGCGTCTGCGGCAAAGTAGGTAGGCTGACCATTTTCACGCAACAAAACACGATCTTTATCATCACCAAAGTCGGTTGATTTGAACCATAATGCCCCATTTGCTTCGTAGGTACTCCCGCTCGCTATGAGTCGTTGTATGGTCTTATCCACAAAACCTGTCTTAAACAAAGTGTTTTCTGAAAACCATTCATCGAAATTTACTCTAAATGCACTAAGGTCCTCTTTAATATCCGTCAAAATAGAAGTTAAGCCGGCATTAAATATTTTTTCATAATCAACAACACCTAATAAAGTTTTAGCTTTTAAGATTAAACCATCAATATGCGATTCTTTATTTCCGCCTAACGGTTCGTCGACAGGGATATCTTTAAACACGAGTTCAGCAGATTTAAAAAAATGTTTACCGTATTGCGAAAAAAGCAGTTCCGCAATTTCACGTACATAGGCGCCGCGATAGGCGTTACTAGGAAAAACAAACGCTTCTCCGCAGACCTCTAAATAGCGCAACCAGACACTGGTTGCCAAAATATTCATTTGTCGTCCGGCATCGTTAATATAATATTCTGCACAGACACGGTAGCCCACTGTTTTCAGCAGTCTCGCCATAGAATCGCCATAGGCGGCACCTCGACCATGTCCTACATGCAGAGGTCCTGTAGGGTTGGCTGAAACAAACTCGACTAAGACAGGTTCATTATTCCCTATTTTTGAAGCTCCAAATTTTTCAGCTTGCGCCAATATTTGACCAATAGCCGGGTACCAAGCCGATTTTTTAAAAAAAAAATTAATAAAACCTGGGCCTGCTATCTCAATTTTCTCTAGCTTAGAGTTAGCTTTAGAGCAATCTAAATTTGATACTATTTTTTCAGCTAATTGCCGCGGAGAAACCTGTAGTTTTTTGGCCAACACTAAAGCAATGTTGCTTGAAAAATCACCATGCGATTTTTCGCGTGCATAATCGACTTGAATTGTCATCGAAGGCGGGAAGGGGGGTTCACCCATAGCTAACAAAGCTGTTTTGATTTGTTGTTGCACAATGCGCTTCATATAATAATTAATCGGTAGGCAGAAAGCCTGTGATTATAGCGCACTATCCTAAAGAAAAAATATAGCCAATAGGCTGATAAATTATGTTAATTTTCAATCGAAATCTCGTTTTTTTAGTAAGCTTCTTCACTGCTAAAGCCTTAAAAGCTGGATAATTGCACCTAAGCTATCTTTATCTGGTAAATAGCTTGTGACAAGGTTAATATTCTTAAAAAAACAAAAAGGGTATAAATTCATGAAAATAGTTGCTTCTGCCTTGCTTCCCAGCCTTGCCTTGTTTTGCATTCTAGGTCACGCTCAATCATCAACCCTCAGCTCCCCCCCTATACCTTACCTTAACAAGGATATAGCCATTAGTCGCTTCTCTTCATTAAATATTCAAGGCCCTATCGATGTTTACATTGATGCGACCCAAACCAAACCTTCACTACAAATTCTTGGCGATCAAAAATGCGTATCTGAGGTGACCTGGAAAGAAAAAAATCATACCCTATATCTCGGCACAAAATCATTTTACCAAGCTCGTCATGACAGGCGATTAACCATTAAAGTAAATACAACCTCTAAGCAAATAAACCAAATCCTCTTCCATAGCAATGCGAGTCTATTTGGTAAAGGTTTAATGGGTTCTTTGTCGCTTCGATCCGAAGGAGCCGGTCAAATTAATCTGTACACCAATAAATTAAATCTAAAATCTCTGTACAGCAATGGCGATGGAAACATCAGGCTACATAACATCCGTAGCCGCGATTTAAGCATAAAAAGCTACCACACGCATTATGTGCTAATTGAAGGTGAAGTGGCGCTTAATACCATCGATTTTATAGGTAATGGTAATTTGCGGGTTTATTGGGTCAATAGTCCTTACTTGAAAATAAATGCCGCCGGTAAAGGAAAAATTGTTTTGGCAGGTGTTGTAAAAACGCTAGATACCCATCTAAGCCAAAAAACTCAATTACTAGCCAGACAATTGTGCGCACAACAAGGGTTTATTAAAACACAAGGACAAGCACAAGCCCAAATTAAGGTAAAAAATAAATTGACGGCCTTTGCTAAGGACAAAAGTATTATTTATTACGATTCGCCAACTAATTTTATCCGTACCTATGCCCAAGATAACGGCTTAATATTAAATAGGCGTAATTAAAAGCCCCTCTATCAAGCTGTGTTTAGCTTTTTACTAAAATGATTTCAACACGACGGTTAAAGCTACTGGAACTCAAACTTCGATTACTGGCAATAAAACCATGGGCGCCGTAAGCTATAGCGCGCAAACGTTGTGCTTCGATTCCATGATTCCATAAAAAACCAGTGACTGTATCGGCTTGCTCTTGCGCAATCTTGGCCGCTGTTTTCGGATCATAAAGATCATCTGTATAAGCGACTACTTGAATAAGACCATTACCATAAGATTTTATAGTTTTCATTGTCTGATTAAGTTGCCCAGCACAATGGCTTGTTAAGTGTCCATTTGACTGAAAACAAGCGTCACTGTATGCAATCACTCTAAGACGATCAGCGCCTTGAATTACTTGAATTACCGGAATTAAATTCTTTTCTTGCTTCGCTTGAGTTATTTCTTTTTCAAGCTGTCTATTATCTACTGAATTTGTCGAGGAACAAGCTGCAAGCGTTATCGAGTTAACAATGAATAAGCCGCCAAAAAGTAGTACCTTTTTTTTCATAATCTCACCTATCTTAGTTATTTTACAATTAACGCGCGCCACATCAAAATAGTGACTTACTGCAGATCCATTTTGCGTAACCTAGCATAATAAAATCCATCAGTCCCGCGAACTTGAGGAAAAATTTGTCGGCCTATTGAGCAAGGAACACCCCACTGAACATCGATAATATCTTCTTTAGCGTCGGGGTGTTGCGATAAAAAACGAAGCAATACATCGCTATTTTCCTCTGGCAATACAGAACAGGTCACATATAGCAGGATACCGTTCGGTTTAAGCAATGGCCAAAGACCTGATAAAAGTTGATATTGTTGTTCTGCTAATTTAGCAATATCTTCTTCTCTTCGTAACAATTTGATATCAGGATGCTTGCGAATAACACCCGTCCCAGAACAAGGGGTATCTAATAAGATTCTATCTAATAATTCTCCTTTCCAACTGGCTTTGAGTTCTTGAGCTTTAGCACAGAGTAATTGTGCTTTATCATCCGCCAGTCCTAAACGGTTTAGATTATCCTTAACTTTATTTAAACGAACGGCATCTTTATCAACAATGATACAGCTTAATAAATCGGGTTGTGTTTCCAAAATATGTGATGTCTTTCCACCGGGTGCCGCACAAGCATCTAAGACGCGCTGCCCAGGTTGTAACATTAATAAAAATGCAGCTAGCTGTGCAGCCGTATCCTGTATAGAAACCTCTCCCTCTAAAAATCCTGGCAATTTAAAAACCTTAGAAGATTCATCCAGAATAATCCCCGCTTTACTCAAGTCACTCAATTGCGCAACTATATTTTTATCCCTCAATTTTTGAGCATAACTCTCTCGTTTATTCTTTAAAAGATTGACACGTAGGCTCATAGGTGGCGCCTGATTATTCGCTTCTATAATAGCTTGCCATCCATTTGGCCAAGCTTGTTGTAGTCTTTTTAGCAGCCATTTAGGATGGGCATAATGTATCTCTTGAGGTATTTTTTTTAACAAACTTGCTTGCTGACGTTGAAATGATCGCAATACACCGTTAATCAAAGGTGCCGCCCAGCTTTTATTAAGTTCTCTTGCCGCTTGCACCGTCTCGTGAACTGCCGCATGTGGCGATGTCTTTAAATAGTTGAGTTGATAGAGGCCTATTAATAAAAGCGCATAAATATCCTGATCAGCTGGGTTTAGCGGTTTCTTAAGCAAATAAGAACAAAGCTGCGTTAAAGGCTCATACCAACGTATGACGCCGTAACATAACTCTTGGATAAAGCCTCTGTCACGAGAACTGCTGGCCTCATTTTGTAGCCTTGTGGTAAAAGCATCGGTAAGGGACACACCCTCTACCAATACACGCGAAATTATTTGTGCCGCTATGGCACGGGAATTAAACATACATTCGATCTAAAATAGCGCCTACATGGAACAATTCTGACTTCCCATGAATAAAGCTTGAAATCGGTAAACAACACCCTCCTGGCCATTGCACTTCTAGCAAACGTAATACACCTTTTCCTGTAGCCACATCAATACCTTCTCGATCTACTTTCAAAATAAGGCCCGGTTTCTCAGCGCTTGTTTGATCAAGTACCTCTGCTTTACAAACGCGCAACATAGATTTCCCTAATACAATCCGAGCAACCGGCTTTGGATTAAATGCACGTACCATCCTATCTAAATAAACTGCATCCTTCTCCCAATCTATTTCTGCTTCCTCTTTATTAATTTTTTTAGCATAACAACTCTCTTTTTCATTCTGGGGCTCAGATAGGTAAGAACCACTTTCAATAGCACTTAAACTCTCTAATAATGCCTGGACACCCAATTGAGATAAGCGTTCTTGTAAGGTCTGAGCCGTATCGTTAGGTTGTATCGCACAAGATAATTTCTTTAGAATTTCCCCGGTATCAAGACCTTCGTCCATTTGCATAATAGTAACCCCCGTTTCTCGATCGCCGGCTAAAATAGCGCGTTGGATAGGCGCTGCGCCTCGCCAACGCGGCAATAGTGAAGCATGAATATTAAAACAACCTCGACGACCAGAA
>CAZSWN010000001.1:71607-79110 GCA_964611135.1 uncultured Coxiellaceae bacterium
GATGGGAGAATAAGACCATAAGCAACCACAATCATTAAATCAGCTTGCAAAGCGGCTATTTTTTTTTGCTCTTTGACATCACGTAAAGTAACTGGCTGAGAAACAGGAAGCTTATTTTCTAAGGCAAACTGCTTAATAGGGCTCATTAATAAACGGCGGCCTCGTCCTGCGGGACGATCAGGCTGCGTATAAACAGCGCATATATGATGACTAGAAGTCAACAAAGCTTGCAAACTAGGCACAGCAAATTCAGGTGTGCCTGCAAAAATAAGGTTCAAGATTTCCCCCTTTTTTTGATTTTTTCTAGCTTTTTACGGGCTAGCTGGCGTTTAAGAGGCGATAAGTGGTCTAAGAATAGCTTACCGTTCAAGTGATCTACCTCATGCTGAATGCAATGTGCTAATAAATCTTCCGCTTCTAGCTCATAAGGCTTCCCATGCCTATCTAAAGCGCGCAATTTAACCCATAGCGCTCGCGGTGCTTTATCATAAATACCGGGAACTGATAAACAGCCTTCTTCCATTAATGCCTCACCTTTTTTATCAACAATTATAGGATTAATTAAACACCAAGTGGTCGATTTATTATTAGATACATCAATAACCGCTAATTTTTTACTAATCGCAATTTGAGGGGCCGCCAAACCAATCCCTTTAGCGGCGTACATTGTCTCGAACATATCATCAATTAATTGTTGCAAAGCCGCGTCAAAAACAGTGATTGCGGCTGTAGCAACGCGCAAACGCACATCAGGTAATTGGATAATAGGGTAAATAGCCATAATTTCTGTTATCTTTCTTTATTTTCCGATTAAAATCAATTAAATTGCAAGTAACTTACGGGTTTAATACCCTAGCAGGGTAATTTTCCTGCCTTTAATTCCTTTAGTCAATCTCCATCTTGGTAGAAAAAGGTAGGAGATATTAATTGCTATGAGTATACTAAGATAGTATTAATTTTAAGCTAAAAATACTAAATACTGCTTAAAATTATCTAAATCCTTCTTAGTTTATCATGTTAGTTATCGACTTACTTAACTTATAAACAAGGAGGTCATTATAATAAAATAATAATGAAAAAAATTACTTTTCCTATTGCCATCGATAACGATCTCCTCACAAATATAGAGTGCCTGCTTAGATTTATTAAAGAGCCAGTTTCGCTCGCTAGCCTTCTTAATCCCTATTCACGGCGCACTTTAAAAGCTAAGCTAGACGAACTGGAATTTAAATCCAACGGCTCTGGTAATCATGAATATTTTACGATTAATTTTAAAGATAAAACCAAAATAGCTAAGCTTTTATTCACTAATCAACTAGTAAGCCCTCTTGGAATCACTATCACAGATAAAAAGCAATTTATTGAAGAACTCAAACAGGCTAAATTTTTAGATCCTAAGCTAAAACTAAAAACTGTATTAAAAAATATTTTAGCTAGCCTAAACAAAAAAAATATACTCATTAATATCTAT
Source organism: uncultured Coxiellaceae bacterium (assembly GCA_964611135.1). Classification (GTDB taxonomy): domain Bacteria; phylum Pseudomonadota; class Gammaproteobacteria; order Diplorickettsiales; family Diplorickettsiaceae; genus Aquirickettsiella. Next base: position 73,079 of record CAZSWN010000001.1, read on the forward strand.
GGAACCATCCATTTTCTACAGCAAGCACACTTAAACTTTTCTGAAAAAATAAATAAAATTGGCATTAGCTTTTTCTTCAATTTTTTGAAAATAAGCTTGCTAAGAATAGTTTCCCTCAAAAAATTTCAGGGTTCCGCTGAATCTTTATTAACCTCTGCCGCTAATTTAACTCGGGATTGTCTTCTCGATTTAAACACTATTGTTTTCGCCTTAAATAACCTAGCCCGTCTAAAAAATATTTCAAAAAATAATCTGGCTTACTTGAAAAATACGGTAAAAATAATTTTCTCTTATAGCAAATTACTACATAAATTAGCGGCGATTTCTCCTATCGACGAGCAATCAGCAATAGAAATCCAAAGTTTAATAGATGTGACAATTGAAGATAATCTAGATAATAAATCTACAAAATCTGATTTTATTTTTTTCAAAAAATCTTATTTTGGTCAATCAGGATTTCGTTCTGTTTTGGTGGATAATGACTTATATAACTTAATTCAAACCAGTCGTGAAAAATTAAACTCTTGCACACAAAAATATATGAAAATAACTGGTTTAATCGAAGAATTATCCATTTATTCCAGTAAAACACCTGAAATTACCGGCTTAGCGACTAAATTAAGTAATTTCACTAATCAATATTTTCAAGATTTGCTTATTATATCTATTTCTAAAACGGAGAATAAAAACCATAGACAGCAGGAAATTTTCAAAGATTTTCAATCTAGGGCGCAATCAGAAATAAATGAATTTCGAAAAAAAAATATTCTAAACTTAAATCAAATGGGTATCTTGTATAAAATATTAAATGCTATCGCTAAGCTCATACCTAACTTTATGATCTCAAGCAAAACAAGGATAACTTTTTTCCAAAAATATACGCCTCAAAATAAACAACTTGCTAAAATCGAAAGTGCATTTCAATCGGTAAAACTCAACTTATAAAACGTCAAATACTAGCGGATTTTTTTAATGCGGAATTAAGTAATGAAACAGTGTAGAAACAGCCACGACGCTTGTAACACCTGCTATATATAAACCGATAAACCATAACCATTCACGTATACGTTTTTTCATAAAATCAATAATGAATTGTTGTTTTTACTTTCCCACGAAAAACATGATAAGAGTAAATAGTATAAATTAATAATATAGGTAATAAAATTCCAGCGCCGACTAATATAAATTTCAAAGTAGAAGGGGGCGCGGCGGCCTCCCACACAGAAAGCGCATGCGGAACAATATAGGGCCATGCGCTAATACAAAACCCAATATAAGAACAAACAAACAAACCCATCGTTAAAATAAAGGGTAGTTTTTCTTTCTTTTTATGTAAACAATAAAAGTTATAAAATACAATTAATATCGTTAAAAGTGGTAAGAAGGACAAATAGAGAAAATTAGGTAATGAAAACCAACGTTGCATCATTTGTGGTTCAATAATTGGGGTCCAAACACTCACTGTTACTAGAAAAAAAACAACGACGGCTAATAAAACCTTAGCTACCCTAAACATTCGTTCTTGTAATATTCCATCTGTTTTAACAATTAACCAAGTTGATCCCAACAAAGCGTATCCACATACCACAGCAAGCCCTGTGAATATTGTAAAAGGAGTGAACCAATGATAAGCAGAATGCGACAATGGTAAATGCGCGCCATACCCTTTTACAAAGGTACCTAATATTATTCCTTGAATAAAGGCTGCCAAGGTAGACCCTGCTGCAAAAGCAATATCCCAGATAAATTGGCTACGCTGGGCTTTAAATCGAAACTCAAACGCTACCCCACGAAAAATTAATGCTATTAACAAGATCATAATAGGCATATATAGGGTAGGCAGCAAAATACTATAAGCCATTGGGAAGGCCGCATATAAAGCGGCTGCGCCGAACACTAGCCAAGTTTCGTTGCCATCCCAAACAGGAACAACAGTACTCATCATAATGTCCCGACACTCACTCTGTTTAATCCATGGGAATAGAATACCCACTCCTAAATCAAAACCATCAAGCAAAACATACATCATAATGATTAAAGAGATGATCATGGCCCATGTAAGAATTAAAAGCATTTATTTACCCTCAGGTGCCAAATATTTAAAGGGAATTTCTGTTATCACATCCGCCACTGACTCATGCAGTAATAAAGCGGTTGGCCCCTTACGAATCAGTTTAAACAGATAAAAGAGATAAAAACTAAATATAATTCCATAGACGATAATTAATAATATCAATGAAATGAACACTTGATGGAAGGGGACAATAGACGCGCCTTGGGATATATTGATTAAATTATATACAATCCAAGGCTGCCTTCCAGACTCTGCGACTATCCAACCCGCAATTGTGCTCAAGAATCCTAAAGGCGCAATCAATATACATAAACGATAAAATTGATTAGAACTGTAAAGTTGTCCACGCCAATTTCGCCATAAAGCAAATAAAGCAACGAAGAGAAATAAGAAACCAATACCTACCATTATGCGAAACATCCAAAAGGTCGCACCCACAACAGGTCTCTCACTAGGCGGCACACTTTTTAATCCTAGCAGCTTCCCATCCCAACGATGGGTATTAATGAGGCTGGCAAGCTTTGGGATACTTATTTCATAATAATTTTTTTCTTGTTGACTATTTGGAATAGCAAATAAAATCAACGGTGCGCCTTTCTGCGTCTTCCAATTACCTTCTATTGCCGCTGTTTTTAATGGCTGATATTCATAAATTTTCAAACCAACTATATCGCCTAAGAAAACTTGTATAGGTGCAATAAGTACTGCTGCGCCTAAAACAAATGAAAAACAAGGCTTGGCTATATCAAGATGTTTTTCCTTTAATAAATACCAAGCGCTTACCCCTGCAATAGCAAAACAAGTTGTCAATAATGACGCCATCGCCATATGTAAAAAGCGAGGAATAGTGGTTGGATTAAATATCACTGCCCACCAACTATCTACAACATACCTACCTGCTTCAATATGAAAACCCGTTGGAGTTTGCAACCAGGAGTTAGCGGATAAAATTCACAAAGCAGAAAAAAGTGTCCCTAAGGCAACCATTATCGTCGCTACATAATGTAGCTTCGGGCTAACTTTATCCCATCCAAATAACATAACTCCAAGAAACCCAGCTTCAAGAAAAAAAGCAGCGAGCACTTCATAAACAAAAAGAGCACCTATAACGCCACCCGCTATGTTAATAAAAGGTCCGAAGTTAGTGCCTAACTCATAAGCCAAGACTATGCCTGAGACTACCCCCATCCCAAACGTCAAGGCGAATATCTTGGTCCAAAATTGGCAAATTTTTAAATAGATAGGATTGCCGGTCTTTAACCAAATACCTTCCATTATCGATAAAAAAATAGCTAATCCAATAGTGAATGTAGGGAACAAAATATGAAAACCTACTGTAAACCCAAACTGAATACGCGAAAGCATGGTGGAATCAATAATCATAAATCACTTAAAAATTTAAAAACAGCTTAGTACGTAGTATACTGCTCTTTAAAAAAAATGAGGCTCATCGAACCACGTTCGTATAAAAATTATACTCTAATTTACCACCCAAAGACCAAGCAAGAGCTAGCTTTAAGTTAATGTTTACACATTATATCGTCAATCGCTGATAAAAACAAAGTGGCAAACTAGATTATAATGAGTGGTTGTGAAAATATTTGCAGCCACAGTTTGTATCGTTTTGTTGGAAAAGGTTAACTAGCGCTCTAACATAGAAAATTACCTATTTTTCCATTAAAATAATAGGCTGCCCTGAACCTCATAGTCTTTAATAAGGAAGTTGCACTTGAGTACTCACGATCCTTTACGTTTATTCTTTGCTGTTGAACTAAACGCCGAACTACGTCAAGCCTTGTCTCAACTTATTGATGAACTGAAACAAGAGCCTTGGGGTCACCGAGTTAGGTGGGTGCACCCAGAAAACTTACATGTCACCTTACGTTTTTTAGGCACTACCAACCCTGAAAAAATATCAGATTTAGCAAAGCACGCCCATAGCGCTATAAAAAAAATAGAACCCTTTCCCTTACAGCTCCATAACATTCGATTCTTTCCATCCCCGACAGCCCCTCGCGCCATAGCGGCTGACATTATTCCCACTTCAGAGCTTTTTGAGCTTGCTAATGCGCTAGAAGAGGTTGCTTCAAGCCTAGGTTTTACCCCAGAAACTAAACCTTATCTACCGCACTTAACCTTAGGTCGAATTATTCACCATCATGCGCCTAACCTACGAGAAGAACTCAATTTAAATACCAGCCCCATGTTGGTCAATGAGATTGTTTTGTTTAACAGTAAAAAAACAGAATACAGTCAAGACTACACGCCACTTGAATATATTTCCTTGCAAAAAGCAACCGTGAACAGTACAGAAGCTTAAATAAGCAATCAATATGCAATAACACTTGGCCAAAAAGACTCTTATCGCAAGAGTCTTGAATTTAGAAATACTGGCGGAGAGGGTGGGATTCGAACCCACGTGGGACTTTAAATCCCCATCCGATTTCGAGTCGGCGCCATTATGGCCGCTTTGGTACCTCTCCAATAATTTTTTTACAAAAAATCAGGTCTTTATACCTTCCATTAACTTTGATTACAGATTAATCCATGGGTGGTTGTAAATCTGGAAGCTGTGTAGGGCTGGCAACCGATATCTCGGGAATTATATATCTTTCATCCCTTTGAATTTGCAAACCCACGGGCGCTTTTAAAGGCGGTAAATTTTGGCTATGCAAATATTGAGAGCGCTGTGTCTTTATATAACTGCTAACCGAGGCACATGCTGTTAAGCTAATAGTAAAACTGAATAGTAGCAAATAAACTAACTTTTTTCTCATATTAGGATAGCGCCTCCAATAAATCTAAAACAGGCCTCAAATCTGCCTGATGTGTGAGCGATAACTTCGTCAAAGGCAAACGAACGCTGGGTGTTGAAATTAAACCCCGCTCAGCGGCCAACCACTTAACGGGGATAGGATTAGTTTCAATAAATAAACCTTTATATAGCGGACGGAGTTGCTGATCTATTTTTTCAGCCGCCTCCCAATTCTCTTTTTTGGCGAGCTCATAAAGATTATGCATAAATTGAGGCAAAAGATTAGCCGCTACAGAAATAACGCCTTTGCCGCCTAAACGAATAATTTCTAACGCGGTATTGTCATCTCCGCTATAAACATCGATGTTATTTCCACATAATTCTAAAATATTTTTTACGCGTTCAGGCTGCCCCTCTTTAATCCCCACAATATTAGCTATACCCGCTAATTTAGCCACTGTATCAGGCAATAAATCACATCCAGTACGCTTAGGTACATTATATAAAATTTGAGGGATAGGTACTTTATCTGCAATCAATCGATAATGTTGATACAACCCTTCCTGGGTAGGACAGTTATAATAGGGGGTTACTAGCAAGCAAGCATCGACTCCTACTTCCATAGCGGCCCTAGTTTGATCGATTGTCCTTCGAGTAGCGTGGCTTCCTGTGCTTGCAATAACAGGAATACGTCTATGCGTCTGCTCAACCACCGTTTTAATAACGTTATTCTGCTCTTCTCTATCAAGCGTTGCCGCCTCTCCAGTTGTCGCTGCCACCACAATAGCATCGGTGCGTTGCGCAATATGCCAATCAACTAATTTACGTAAACAAACATAGTCAATATCTCCATTTTCTCGCATAGGGGTTAGCAATGCGACTATACTGCCGTGAAACATATTGGCTTTCCTCTTATTATCGCGATTATAAATAAAAGCCCTCCATGAAAAACAACAAACACAGAGGATGCAAGCCGCCTATACTACTGGGGAAGCTTGTAGATAAGCAAGTTCGTTCCAGTGTAAAATAGGTGGCTTAGCCTAAAATGAGCCATTTAGGATCAGGTAAAATATTTGATTTTGAAGGCAGGACCTTTATGTTATGTCTATTTTTGATAACGCAACACAACTAATACCGCTAAAAACCTGGCTGAAAGAGTCTTGTGCTCTCGCCAACTTTGAGCTACAACCATTAGTCAATGAT
>CAZSWN010000001.1:79120-82396 GCA_964611135.1 uncultured Coxiellaceae bacterium
CCAGTTCGCGTCAATATTTTCGATTAAAAATGGGTAATAATAGCCATGTCGTGATGCTTGCGCCTCCAGACAAAGAGAATATAATTGCCTTTATCGCGATTGCTAAAGACTTTGCACGCCAAGGAATTTATACGCCGGAGATATTAGCGTATAACATTGAAAAAGGATTTATGCTATTAAGTGATTTAGGTAATGATTTATACCTGAATTTATTAAATGTTAATACTGTCGATGATTTATATACGCGTGCACTATCTGTTATACCTCAAATTCAAGTTTGTAATCCAAAACTTCCAAATAATCAACCACTCGACTTATTTAATGAACAACATATACGCTTCGAGTTAGGGTTATTTATTGATTGGTTTTTAAGCAGGCACTTGCGGCTAAATATAACGTCTAAATCGAAGGATATACTTGAGCAAACCTTTAAAGTACTTATCAATTCAGCGCTCGAACAACCTCAGGTTTGCGTACATCGTGATTACCATTCCCGCAACCTACTACTAATGGAAAATAAAAGCGTCGGGGTATTGGATTTTCAAGATGCCATTTATGGACCCATTACCTATGATGCGGCCTCTTTATTGCAAGACGCCTATGTTGATTGGCCAAAGAAACAAGTCGATAAATGGATATTAAAATTTTATAATATGCTCGACCTATATCATCAATATGACCAAGAAAAATTTATTCGCTGGTTTGATCTCATCAGCATACAACGACATTTAAAAATATTAGGTATTTTTGCGCGACTTTTTTACCGTGATAATAAACCACATTATTTACCAATGACTTCTCGCTTGTTACATTACATTAGCAAAACCTGTGAAAAATACCCTGATCTTGCTCAATTTAAACACCTATTAGAAACTAAAATTCAAATAAAGTTAGATGAGAAAGAAAAAAAATGAAAGCGATGATACTTGCAGCAGGTCGTGGTCTGCGTTTACGCCCTTTAACCGATAGCACCCCTAAACCTTTAATACCGATTGCTGATAAACCGCTTATTTTGCACCAAGTATTAAGATTAGCAAAAATTGGCATTAAAGAAATAGTTATTAACATATCTTATCAAGCCAAACAAATTATAGAAGCGCTCGGCGATGGCCGTGCTTACGGGGTTAGAATTAACTACTCTTTTGAACCTACGGCGCTTGAAACAGGGGGAGGAATATGTCAGGCGTTATCTATTTTAGGCCCTAATCCTTTTATTGTATTAAGTGCAGATATTTGGACGGATTTTCCATTAGAACACCTGTTCTCTCGCTCATTAAATAAAGTCACGCTAGCACATCTTATTTTAGTCGATAATCCAAGTTTTCACCCTCAAGGTGATTTTCACCTTATTCAGAATAATTTATTAAGTTTAGATGGCACATCGGCCAAGTTTACTTTTGCAAGCGTAGGGATTTATCATCCGGATTTATTTGAAAATAAGTCCGGCACATTTCCTTTGTCATCGCTGCTCTATGAGTATATTGCTGAAAAGAAAATAACCGGAGAATATTATAAAGGCTTATGGTTTAACATAGGAACTCCAACCGAATTAGAGCGGCTCCATGCCTACTTAGCGCAAAAAAAGTAAAAAGAAACTATGAAAAACTCTATCATAAGCTTCGTTGGTGCAGGCAATATGGCCACTAGTTTGATCAAAGGTTTATTAAAGGAAGGCTATTTAGCCAAAAATATTTGGGCTACAAATAATAACTTAGCGCAACTTAATAAGCTAAAAAACTTAAATATTAACCTTGCCACTGACAATCGATGCGCCGTAAAAATGGCTAGCATTGTGATATTAGCTGTAAAACCACAAGTATTAAAAAATGTCGTTACCGAAATAGCGGATCTTGTCCAGGAGAAAAAAACTTTAGTTATTTCCATTGCAGCCGGTATAACTTTAAAAAATCTACAAAATTATTTATCAAACGAAACCGCAGCACTCATTCGATGTATGCCTAACGCCCCCGCTTTATTAGCTTGTGGGGCAACCGGGCTGTTTGCTAATCGGTATTGCTCATCCGCACAAAAAAATGTGACTGAATTAATATTTCGTAGCGTAGGGATAGTTGTTTGGCTGGCTAAAGAAGAACAAATAGATATCGTTGCGGCTTTATCGGGCAGTGGCCCTGCTTATTTTTTTTTATTAATGGAAGCCCTGCAACAAGCCAGTATCGAGCTTGGATTATCAAAAGAAAATGCGGCTTTATTAACGCTACAAACCGCTTTAGGAGCCGCGCGTATGGCGAATGAAAGTAAACAATCCCTCCAACAATTAAAACAAAATGTCGCCTCACCTGGCGGAACAACTGAACGTGCCTTAGAAATTTTAAACAGGGCCCATTTTGCAGGCCTGATTAAACTAGTTATTACGGGAGCAAAGGAACGCGCTGAAGAACTGGGTAAATGTTTTTAACCAAGCAACAAAATCCACTTTAGATTAACTCATCACCTACATTTTTCTAATTGCAGATAACAGGCCCCGCATCCCGGATAGATTGGCTCACTTCAAATTGATTAAAATTATTAATAAATTTATTGATCAGTTCATTCGCATTTCGATCATACTCTGCTGGATTATTCCATATTTTTTTTGGATTTAATAATTTATTATCAATGCCCAATAGTTGGTTAGGAATAGCAAGATTAAATCCGGGTAAAACCTCAAACTCCGCTGTATTTAACGCCTTGTTTAAAATAGCTTTAATAACGGCACGGGTTTCAGGAATAGAAAAACGTCGTCCCTGTCCTCCGTAAGTACCGCCCGTCCAACCCGTATTAACAAGATATACTTTGGCATCGCTATTTTTTAAACGCTTTATTAATAAATCCGCATAAATTTTTGCGGGTCGCGGAAAAAAAGGAGCACCGAAACAAGTACTAAATGTTGTTTTAATAGCTTCTGTTTGGCCCACTTCCGTGCTTCCCACTAACGCCGTATACCCACTTAAAAAATAATAGGCGGCTTGCTCATGCGTTAAGCATGCCACAGGAGGCAATACACCATACAAGTCACAACACAAGAAAATTACCGCATCAGGCAATCGATCGACACGATTGGTTTGGAAACGAGTAGTAATAAAATCTATGGGGTAAGCAACCCGCGTGTTCTGAGTTAGACTCGCATTTTTATAATCCGGCTCTAAGGTTTTAGGATCCAGTACTACATTTTCCATCACGGCACCGTAACGGATAGCATCCCAGATCAATGGCTCGCGCTCTTTAGAGAGATCAATACATTTAGCGTAGCAACCTCCTTCAAAATTAAAAACGCCA
>CAZSWN010000001.1:82406-94083 GCA_964611135.1 uncultured Coxiellaceae bacterium
TCATCACCAATAAGAAAACGATCCGGATCGGCCGATAAAGTGGTTTTTCCAGTTCCTGATAAGCCAAAAAATAAAGCGACATCGCCCTGTTTCCCTACATTAGCAGAACAGTGCATTGGTAAAACATCTTCTGTAGGGAGTAGATAATTCATCACTGAAAACATGGCTTTTTTGATCTCACCTGCGTAGCGATGTCCACACAATAAAACCTTACGTTCGGTTAAGTGTATCACTAAGGTTGCGTCACTATTAACGCCATCGCGCTGCGGATCTGTTTTAAGACCCGGAACACTTAAAATAGTCCATTCAGGTTTATTAATTTTTCCATAGAAGTCTTTTGGGCGAACAAAAAGTTGGCGCGCAAATAGATTATGCCATGCATACTCGGTAATAACCTTAACGGGTAAATAATAGCGTGGATCCGCCCCAATTTGCAGATTTGAGATAAATAAATCCACTGATTTTGCATATCGCTCGGCACCTTGCCACAATGCGTGAAAGCGATCTTCTGATAAAGCTTGGTTAATCGAATCCCAATCTATATTTTTTTCGCTCTTAGGTTCAGCTACAATAAATTTATCTTTTGGGGAACGTCCAGTTCGCTTGCCGGTCGTTACTGATAAAGCACCGTTAGCGGCAAGTATCCCTTCTTTTCGCTCTATCGCATAGTTGATTAATTCTTCTAGTGATACATCAACAAGAGCCCTAGATGAACTCTTAGATTGGACGTCTGACATAGCCCATACTCCTTAAACCAAGCAGAAGACGGCATGTTAACATAGATAAAATAACAATAACATTCTAGATAACATGCTTTTAGCCTCATGTAATTATCCAACTAAGCAAAGTCATTATCGTAATTTGTCATAAAATTTACCTATTTTGAAAAGTAAATTACTTATATTCATAAAGTCTATATAATGCTTTTTAATGAAAGTTAGGATGGAACGATAAAAATAGAAAATTCCTTTTTTATTTACTTAGATTTCGATAAGTATAAAATCAGATAGATGCAGTGCAAAAGGCTTGAATTGGCCAAATGAGGCCTGGAAAATAGTGAACCAAGCGTAAAATTAAGGTGATTATGACCAAATCAAAACCCCGACTACTTTCTGGTGATACACCTACTGGAAAACTTCACCTTGGACATTGGGTAGGCTCTATAGAGCTACGAGTCGCCTTACAACAGCATTATGAATGTTATTTTATTGTTGCCAACGTCCATGCTTTCACCACGCGCGCTGAATTCCCTGAAGAAATTCGCCAAAACACCTTCGAAATCGCTATAGATTATCTTGCGGCAGGTATTGACCCTAAACAAAGTCATATTTTTATTCAATCGGAAATCCCTGCCATTGCTGAGCTTACCTGTTTTTTCAGCATGCTACTCTCTTTCCCTCGAGTCATGCGTAATCCCACTATAAAAGATGAAATTAAGCATAAAAATCTAGGGGATAATTATCCTTTTGGTTTCTTGCTATATCCAGTAGGACAGGTTGCGGATATTCTCAGCTTTCGGCCTTCCCTTGTTCCGGTAGGGGAGGACCAAATAGCGCACTTAGAAATGGCGCGTGAATGCGCTCGTCGTTTTAACCAAATTTATTGTGGTGTTGATCCACAAACAAAAGATGAAGATTACGTTGCTAGTGGTGGATTATTTCCCATTATTCAAGCAAAACTCAGTCGAGTACATCGTTTAGTCGGAACCGGGGCACCTAATCCCAACGGGACGCTAGCAAAAATGAGCAAATCACTCAATAATGCTATTTACCTTAGTGATGATGCCGATACGATAAGAAAAAAAGTAATGGCCATGTACACCGACCCACGTCGATTACGGGCGACAGATCCTGGCACTGTAGAAAATAATCCTTTATGGATATTTCATGAAATATTCAATCCCGATAAAGCTTGGGTTGCCGAGGCAGAAGCTAAATACCGTAAAGGCCAAATCAAAGATGTTGATTGCAAACACAAACTTGTCGATATATTGGTTGCTTTAACCCAGCCTATGCGGGAACGCCGAAAAATTTATGAGCAAGATTTGGGTGAGGTATTAAAAATATTAAAGCACGGAACTGAACGCGCTAATGAAATTGCTGAAGATACCTTAATTAAAGCTAAAGCTTTTATGAAACAAGATTATTTTAAACGTTTAGTTAAATTAGAGTCCTAAATTTATAGTAATTACTTACTCATAGCTTGTTTTTAAGTCACTGGCAGCGTAACACCTTTTTGCCCCTGGTATTTCCCCTGCCTATCACGATAAGAAACTTGACAGACTTCATCGGACTCTAAAAATAACATCTGCGCCACACCTTCATTGGCATATATCTTAGCCGGTAAGGGCGTAGTATTAGAAAATTCCAATGTGACCTGACCTTCCCATTCCGGCTCTAAAGGGGTAACGTTTACAATAATACCGCAACGTGCATACGTTGATTTACCCACGCAAATAGTCAGTATATTTCGCGGAATACGAAAATACTCTACGGTATGCGCTAAGGCAAAGGAGTTTGGCGGAATAATACACACGTCTCCTTTTATATCAACAAAACTTTTTTCTGAAAAACATTTAGGATCAACAACCGCCGAATTGATATTTGTAAAAACACGAAACTCATTAGCGCAACGCACATCATAGCCGTAACTGGAAACACCGTAGGAAATAATCCGCCCCGACGCCGTTTGACGTACCTGTTTAGATTCAAAAGGCGCTATCATCTTGAAGTCTTTGGCCATACGGCAAATCCACGCATCCGATTTAATCGACATAATAACGTTCCTAAATGCTATTTTTTTTCAATAATAATTTTTGGAAATTGAAAAGCTCGTGTCTTCGACCGGGCCGCTAATTGATCGCTTATTTTTTCGGCAATACGGCGATAGGTATCGGCAATCGCACTGTGTGGCTCGGCAAGGAAAATAGGCTTACCTGAATCACCTTGCATACGAATCCGGCTATCGAGTGGCAAAACGCCTAATAAGTTAATCCCACATTCTTTAGCAATCCGCTCGCCCCCACCATCGCCAAAAATCGACTCTTCATGCCCACACTGCTTACAAACATGGGTACACATGTTCTCGACGACGCCTAATAACGACACTTTCACCTTATTAAACATGGCAATGGCTTTACGCACGTCGAGCAAAGCAATGTCCTGTGGAGTCGTCACGATAATGGCGCCGGCTAAAGGAATTTTTTGCGTCAGTGTCAATTGTATATCCCCTGTACCTGGTGGCAAATCAACCACTAAATAGTCTAAGTTGTCCCAATGCGTATCCGTTAATAACTGCTGCAGAGCACCTGTTGCCATCGGGCCGCGCCACACCATAGGCGTATTAGCATCAATAAGATAACCTATCGACATCGATTGAATGCCATGAGCCACGACGGGCTCTAATGTTTTGCCATCTTTACTGACAGGCTTCTCACTGACACCTAGCATCTGAGGTTGATTAGGGCCATAGATGTCTGCATCAAGTATTCCTACTCGAACCCCTTCTTTGGCCGCAAGCGCTAATGCCAGGTTAACCGCTGTTGTTGACTTCCCAACCCCTCCTTTTCCAGAGGCAACCGCGATAATATGTTTAACTCGATCAGTAATTTTTAACATCGTCATTTAGAATTATAACTTGACGTCACTCCTAGCAAAAAGGCAAACTCTAAAGATGAATAATACGCAAAAGATGAGTATGCAGCAAACAGACCGCAAATTATTAGTCACGATCGCCTTACCTTATGCCAATGGTTCTTTGCATTTAGGGCATTTATTAGAACATATTCAAGCGGATATTTGGGTACGTTTTCAAAAGATGATGGAGCGAAACTGCATTCTCATATCAGGCGAAGATGCACATGGCACCCCCATTATGCTAGCTGCCCAGCAGCGTCATATCAAACCAGAAGTATTAGTTGCGCAGATTGCTAAAGAGCATATTGCGGATCTTAGCGCATTTCACATCGACTTTGAGCATTACTACACGACTCATTCACCCGAAAATAAAGAATTAATAAATCTTATCTACCAGCGACTGCAAGAAAAAGGGGATATCTGCAGCAAAGTCGTCAAACAAGCTTATGATCCAGAAGCTAAAATGTTTTTACCGGATCGCTATGTCACAGGATCGTGTCCTTGCTGTAAAACACCCGGACAATATGGTGATAATTGTGAAGCTTGCGGCTCTACTTATTCGCCATTAGACCTTATCGACCCTCAGTCAACAATTTCAGGGGCAAGGCCCATTGCTAAAGAGTCTGAGCATTATTTTTTCCAACTTTCCCATTACACTGATTTTTTGCGTGAATGGATAACCCATGGCAATCACCTTACAGAAGAAGTAAGCAATAAACTCTTAGAATGGTTTAAAGAAGGCTTGCATGATCTGGATATCTCGCGGGACTCACCTTACTTTGGCTTTAAAATCCCAGAAACTGACGATAAATATTTTTATGTCTGGATAGATGCGCCTATTGCTTACATGGCCATCTTCAAAAATCTTTGCGCAAAACACACCGATCTTAATTTTGACGACTATTGGTCAAGCACTACCAAAACAGAGCTTTATCACTTTGTTGGTAAAGATATTATTAATTTTCATGCTATCTTCTGGCCTGCGATACTAAAAAGTGCTAGTTTTCGTATCCCTACCGCCATTTTTGTGCACGGTTATTTAACGGTCAACGGGCAAAAAATGTCGAAATCCCGCGGGACCTTTATCACTGCACGTCACTATCTAAATCATTTAAACCCTGAGTATTTACGTTATTATTTTGCCACAAAGCTAAGTAGAAAAACGGAAGATATTGACTTTAATTTTGAAGATTTTAGCCAAAAAATTAATTCCGATTTAGTGGGTAAATTAGTCAATATTGCCAGTCGTTGTGCCAGCTTTATTAACAAAAAATTTGAGAATAAATTGTCTAAAACCTCGCTAAATCCTCAATTAATCGAGCAATTTGTCACTAAAGGTGATGAAATCGCATCGGCTTATGAGAGTCGCGATTATAGCCGTGCTATTAAAAGTATTATGGAATTAGCGGATCAAGCAAATCAAATGATTGACGCTGAAAAACCGTGGATCCTGATTAAAGATCCAGAGCTAGCGGATAAAGCGCACTTAGTTTGCAGTTTAGGTTTAAATTTATTTAGAATTTTAATGATCTATTTAAAACCCGTACTCCCTATTACAACTGAGAAAGTAGAACATTTTCTTAATATCCCTGCAATGACTTGGGAACAGCGGCGAAAAGGTTTATATGATCACATCATTAATCCTTTCACCCCTTTATTACAGCGTATTTCAGAAGAGACTATCGATATGATACAAGCAGAAAACTCTACCGGTACAGTTTAGCGTGCAAATTTGCAAGACGAAAATCTAAAAGAAAGTAAAAACTGTCATCAAACTCGCAACATGAAATCAAGTAAATTATCAAGTTTAACAAGAAATCTAAAAATTCTTACTGAACAAATAGATGCGACATTACCACAACTGCATTGCGGTCAATGCAGTTACGCAGGTTGTTTTCCTTATGCACAAGCTATTGCGGCAACAACGGCAGAAATAAATCGTTGCCCACCGGGCGGCGTAAAAACATTAAAAGCTTTAGGGAACCTATTAGAAAAAAATGCTGAGCCTTTTATAGCGGAGATACAGCAGCAAGAAAAACCACCCATGATGGCTTTCATACGTGAGTCAGAGTGTATAGGCTGTACTAAGTGTCTCCAAGCATGTCCAGTTGATGCCATTTTAGGGGCGGCTAAGCAACTGCATACCGTATTAACCAAAGAATGTACGGGGTGTGCTCTTTGCCTTGCACCTTGCCCAGTTGATTGCATTGAGATGCTAACATTAAATCAGCCTAACTACCGAACACAACAAGCACGTGAACGCTTTCATGCAAGGAAAAAACGCTTAGAAAAAAAATCAACCACCGAAGTAGTCGCTATCAATCACGCGCAACAAACAAGCGAACAACTCGCTTATATTCAAGCTGCCGTTGCGCGCGCAAAAGAAAAAAAGCAAAGTCTGGCCTTACAAAAAACCTCTGTGCCTAGCATCTAGCCTTTAAAGTTACACTTTTTCTTAAACATCCAGCGCTTGATAGATATCATAATTTTCTGAATAAGTGAAAATTTGGCCGGTTTTAATATCAAAAAACCAACTATGTATCGTTAATTCTTGCGCATCTACTTTTTCTTTAATCCAGGGAAATGTAAGACAATTCTCATAGGATCGGGTTAAACCTAACTTTGCATATTCATCTGGATTTTTAACGTTACCGCCTGCTATTTTTATTGACGAAACCCACTTCGTAATAAAATCATTTTGTAATAAATCTTCCTCATTTAACAACGCATTAATTCCTCCACACTGACTATGACCTAATAAAATAAGATGTTTGATATTTAAAAGGCATATTCCAAACTCTAAAGCAGCACTCGTTCCGTGTAACGCTTCATCCTTTTGATAAAAAGGTATAATATTCGCCACATTACGTGCAACAAACAAATCTCCCGGGTTACACTGTAATATTAAAGCCGGATCAACTCGCGAGTCACAACAGGAAACTATCATTACTTGGGGTTTTTGGCCCGCGTCGGCGAGGTAGCGCATCACCGCATTATCACCCACCGTATATTTTTTTCTAAATAAGCTATACCCTTTTAATATTTTCTTAAACAGATTTCCCATAGTCAACTTCACCCCCCCTCTCAAATAGTTATTTAATTTAAATAACTCTATTTAATTTAAGATTATTTTATTATTTTAAATAAGCCGCTGGTGATATCACTTAAAGATAATACGATAAAAATCAATCTTACAAAAGCGTGACAAAAAAACAAAGTAAAACTGGATCCCTTTTCAATACGAACGCCTACGTTTCGTTTGATTGTGAAAAGAATAGGTCCCTATCTAAAAAGATAGTCCTAAAATAAAAGACGATTAAACCCACAAAAAGATCTATGGCGTCCCCAAGGGGAGTCGAACCCCTGTTACCGCCGTGAAAGGGCGGTGTCCTAGGCCTCTAGACGATGGGGACCTACGGTTTTAAGGTCCGCTATTTTGGCTGCGCTCGGCTTGAATGTCAATGTCTAAAATAACTCGCTAAAAATCAATTTTTACAAAACCTATCCCTACACGTATATTTAGCCCTCGGTCATTTAAAAAGGATAGCCATGTCTAAGCAAACCTTAAATTTAAGCGATCCGCTTTATCGCTATATGCTATCGGTTTCTTTGCGCGAACCCGCTATCTTGAAATCGCTACGTGAAGTAACCAGTAAATTATCGTCTCATGCAATGCAAATCTCTCCTGAACAAGGACAATTGATGGCATTTCTTGTTGAGCTAATCGCAGCCCATAAAACCTTAGATATAGGGGTCTATACGGGTTATAGTTCCTTAGTTGTTGCTTTAGCCTTACCTGATAGTGGCCAGGTTATTGCGTGTGATATAAATACGGAGACTAGCGCTATAGCACAAAATTTTTGGCAAAAGGCTGGTATTGCGCATAAAATTGATCTTAAATTAGCGTCCGCATTAGAAACACTTGATCATTTAATTCAACAAAATGAGTCCAATAGTTTTGACTTTATCTTCATCGATGCCGATAAACAAAATTATTTAAATTATTACGAACGCTCTTTAACACTCGTTAGACCAGGCGGTCTTATCCTTATCGACAATGTTCTCTGGAGTGGCCGGGTAGCCAATCCGGATAATCATGACAAACAAACTGTATCTATACGCGCATTTAATAAAGTAATTCATGAAGACAAACGAGTTAATATGAGTTTAATACCGATAGGTGACGGTCTTACTTTAGTGAGAAAACGCTAGATTTCTTTCTAGCCATTAAAATTAACGCCTTATAGTGTGGCTATATTCCCTTTTTGCTCTAACCAGACTTTACGATCTCCCGATCGTTTTTTTGCCAATAGCATATCCATTAAAGAAAGTGTCTTTTGTTCATTATCTATAGTCAGTTGCACAAGGCGGCGTGTATCAGGCGCCATGGTTGTTTCACGTAACTGTAGTGGATTCATTTCACCTAAACCTTTAAATCGCTGTATACTAATTTTTCCTTTTTTCTTTTCTGCCGCAATTCGATCTAAAATACCTTGCTTTTCTTCGTCGTCCAGCGCGTAATAAACCTCTTTTCCAATATCAATGCGATATAACGGTGGCATAGCAATATAAATATGTCCCGCTAAAATTAAAGGCTTAAAATGTTTTAAAAATAAACCGCATAATAGTGTGGCAATGTGTAAGCCGTCCGAGTCAGCATCGGCTAAGACACAAATTTTACCGTATCGCAAACCCAATAAATCGCTAGACCCTGGGTCAACACCCATAGCTACGGCAATATCATGAATTTCTTGCGAACTTAGTACTTGATTACTCGCCACCTCCCAAGCATTTAATATTTTACCTCTTAAAGGCATAATAGCCTGAAATTCTCTATCTCGTGCCTGCTTTGCAGAGCCACCAGCAGAGTCACCTTCGACTAAGAATAGTTCGGTACGGCTTAAATCGGTTAATGTGCAATCGGCTAGTTTTCCAGGTAATACCGCACCACTCAGAATTTTTTTACGCGCAACTTGCTTGCTGGCACGTAAACGCTTTTGCGCATTAGCTATCATTAACTCTGCTAAACTTTCTGCTTCAACAATATGCTGATTTAGCCACAAACTAAAAGCATCTTTTATTACCCCTGATACAAAGGCTGCCGATTGACGTGATGTCAGTCGTTCTTTAGTTTGCCCTGAGAATTGTGGCTCTAGCAATTTAACAGATAACACATAATGGCATCCTTCCCATACATCTTCGGGCGCTAACTTTAAACCGCGGGGTAACAGATCACGTAACTCACAAAACTCTCTCATTGCTTCTAACAAACCTGTACGCAAACCATTAACATGCGTTCCACCCTGAATGGTCGGGATTAAATTGACGTAACTTTCCATCAATCCTTCGCTACGCTCTAAAAGCCAACAAAGTGCCCAATCGACTTCTTCGGTCTCGGCTGAAAAGCGACCATAAAAAGGCTCTTTAGGTAAAAATTCATCTTGCCGTAAACTATCCTTTAGATAGCTGATAAGTCCGTCTTCATAGAACCATTCTTCTGTTTTGTTAGTTTGTTTATCATTAAATGTAACGTGTAGTCCCGGACAAAGGACCGCTTTAGCGCGTAAACTGTGCTTTAGACGACTTACTGAGAATTTTTCAGAATCAAAATAATGTTTGTCAGGCCAAAAACGTAAAGAAGTTCCGGTGACAGCTTGATCAATCTTCCCTATTTTTTTCAAGTTGGATTTTTTATCCCCATGCTCAAATTGCATTTGATACATAAATCCATCGCGGTTAATAGTTACTTCTAAATGTCGCGATAAAGCGTTTACGACAGATACACCAACCCCATGCAATCCACCCGAATAACGATAATTTCTATGGTTAAACTTACCTCCGGCATGTAGACGCGTCAAAATAAGCTCGACACCTGTCACTTTTTCTTCGGGGTGGATATCTATGGGCATACCTCGGCCATCATCTGTTACTTGCAAAGAATTATCCGGGTATAACACCACATCAATATGGCGCGCATGACCTGCCATCGCTTCATCCACGCTATTATCAATGACCTCTTGCGCCAAATGGTTAGGGCGTGATGTATCGGTATACATTCCAGGTCGTCGCTTAACGGGATCAAGCCCATTTAATACTTCTATCGCTTCGGCAGTATACCGTTTTGAAGAAGAGGAGGATTTGGGTTTCATAAAATAATATTTACTCGCTTTATTCTAACCATGCTGTTCTCACCACCTGCTCATGGCGTTGCAACCATTGTAAAGCAATAATAGTCGAACTATTATGAATTTTTCCTTCATCAAGTAAATTGTAAGCGTTTTGTAAGCTCAAAACATGTAAGCGAATATCTTCACCTTCCTCAAATAAACCATGTATTCCTTCTGCTAACCGTGAATCAACCTGCCCACAAAATAAATATACGCGTTCTGTACTAGCGCCTGGACTTACCCAATATTGGCAGATGGGAAGTAAATTAATTATCTCAAGCCCTGTTTCTTCTTGCGTTTCCCGTATTGCAACCTGATTCAAGCTTTCATCTTTATCAATTACGCCCGCCACAATTTCAATTAACCACGGTGTTTCTGCTTTTGTAGCAATCCCTGGGCGAAATTGTTCGATTAAAACAAGTTGGTCACATTTTGTATCGAACAATAAAACGCCTACGGCTTCGCCTCGCTCAAAAACTTCTCGAAGCTGAGGGTGACTCCAGCCCCCTCTAAAGAGACGATATTGCAATTTTAGCTGCTCTAACTGAAAGTGCCCTCGATAAACATTTTTGCGATCCAAGATTCTGACATCTGAACGAGTAAATTGTAAACGCATAGTACTATTTCTCAACAATGAAACCTGGCATAATATCCGGACTTTTACCTGGAAAATCTAGGTTTTGGTATTTTAATATAAAAAAAATAATGTGTATTTTTGGCTTTTTTAGCGATAAACAGACTCAGCAATTTACTGTTTACCCTAGGATTCTATTAGGGATTTATTTGTTTTTTGCGCCACTTACCCCGGCGTTTGCATCAAATTTACTCGATATCTATCAAGACGCTTTAGCGAACGACACTATCTACCAGGCCGCTATCTCTACGCGACTATCCAGACGTGAAACCATACCACAGAGTGTAGCGGCCTTATTACCTAATATCTCAGCGCAAGCGAATTTTTCGAGCAATTATCAAACTATAACGTCATCTACCCCTACTACACCGCCACCTGGAATGAGCAATTTCCAATCGCAGGGTTACAACATTTCCTTAAAGCAGCCGTTAATCAATCTAAACGATTGGCTAACCGTTAAACAAGCCCACAACACGGGTAGGCAAGCCGACGCCTCATTAGCCGCTGCCGCACAAGATTTGATTTTTCGCGTTGCTAACGCCTATTTTAAAATTCTATCCGCACAAGATAACCTCAAATTTGCGCGTGCAGAAAAGGCCGCTAATAGCAAACAATTAAACCAAGCGCAACAACGTGTCCAAGTAGGCTTAGATGCACTAAGCACTGTCTATGCGGCTAAAGCCGCTTATGATAAATCCTTAGCCACTGAAATTAGCGCGGAAAATACCTTGCGTAATAACCAAGAGGCGCTACGTCAATTAACCGGACAAACTTATTCTAATTTAACGCGCTTTAAAATAAGCATACCATTAGAATCGCCTCAGCCCAGCAATATTGAACGTTGGATAGATGCCGCCACAACTTATAATCTTAAGCTCATGGCCGCTCGATATGGTGTTGAGGTAGCCCGTGAAAATATTAAAATGCAAGCCTCTGGGCATTTACCAAGTATCAGTTTGGTAGGTAATTATGGGAAAAATGATGTTCTTAATAATAACTTTATCAATCCTAATAAAAACGGCGGAACTTTAAGTCTGGAATTAGATGTTCCTCTCTTTTCAGGCGGGGCTGTTTTATCCAAGACCCGTCAAGCAGAATATGATTTTCAAACGGCTAGTACCAATTTAGATAACGATTATCGCGCGCTCATCGTCAACACACGGCAAAAATATAATGATGTACTGGCTGATATCAGCAAAATAAAAGCGGAACGTCAAGCTATTCAATCAGCTCAACTTTCA
>CAZSWN010000001.1:94093-105470 GCA_964611135.1 uncultured Coxiellaceae bacterium
ACCGAAGCAAGCTATAAAACAGGAACTCGCACTATCGTCGATGTACTCCTTGCGCAAGCAAACCTTTATGAGGCAAAACGTAATGCGGCCAGCGATCAATACAATTATTTATTGGATACCTTATTGCTAAAGCAAGCCGCTGGGACATTAAAACCCGATGATTTAGTGCAAATTAATAAGTGGCTGGCTTAACTCGGATGGCATACTTACGCTCTCCGTTTTTTCACGTGCGCTGTTAAAAAAGTTTATTCTCATCACTTCATTTTTTTTATGTCCAGATGTACTTGCCACGCCTCGATTTGAATGTTCCTTGGTATTACTTAATATCTGTTGCCACTCAGAAGATAATTTGGGCTTCAATGCTGTTTGTTGGTGATGCTCTGCATGGGTATGCACGTCAAAACTTTTTTTAACAGCATCATAAAAAGTTAAGTTATCCGATGCTTTTTTAAAAACCCAATGCCAAATAGCGCTCGGGAGTAACAAAGGGGAAAAAACTATATTTAATAGTGGCAGCCCAAAACTCTGTGCTATAGCCTCAAAAAAGCTAAGCTTGTTCACGCTTGCACATTTGTTAAAAAGCCAATAATAAATACCCACAGCTAAAAGCAGCGGCGAGCATATCACTTGCAAAGGGAGCTGTAATAAATTGCCATGATCATGGCCATCATCGGGTTCATGGCTGTGGTTATCTTCTTCTGTCGTAAAAAAACTAAGATCCTGTAGCCCCTCCGATATCGCACAAACGCCAGCCACAAGAGGGGGTGGGAAATTAAGAAAACGATCCGCCGTTAAACCTATACTAATTAAATGGCCTATAAAAACGAATGCTTGCAAGGGTGAAATAATTAACTTTGCCATTATACGAAAAGGGTTAAAAAATTGCCCCCAGCTTTCGTTACACTTTACTTGACCTAATTTCGTTTTGATCTTAGAAAAATAGGATTTAGATTTTTGTATAGGATGCTTTATAGTTTCAAAAACAGCTATAAATAGGCTTTTACAGTTACTAATAGTTAGTAAAGTTGTACTAAATCCATAAATTAAGTCGGTCGCGAAACCCATAGGGATTGAAATAGTACTTACACAATAAACGAAAAAAACCGGAAGTTTAGGTACTAATAAATTTATTCCTTGTCGCACAATAATCCAGCAAGTACCTGCTGAAGCAGCCGTAGCAAATACTGTTACGGCCGTAATGCCCACTGTCACTAAAGATAAGGATATTAGACGTATTATATAACCACCTAAGGGCTCTTTTTCATTTTCATGCACTTTACGTTTGAATAATTCGAAGACCTTACTAAAAGCTTTTTCAACCGTATCATTTTTTACAATATCTGTGATGATATAGTAGAGTAAAAAGCTTGCCCCTACAGCGGCAAAGATAGCAACTGGCCATATAATGGCTGATAAGGCTGTCGCCGATAAGGATAATGCCAGTCCAATTGTGATGGCTTCATTGACAGCAAAAGCGGTAATAAAACCCGCTACAAGCCCCATCAAGATACTCACTACCCAGAAGAAACGTAGAACCCACACGCTATGCTTTGCCGATTTAAGCAGCTCCTTACTGACATTTCTTAATCTTTCATTGATATATAAATCTCTATTATCATTCATTTCATCTTTTGATTGGCTTATTTGATTGTAAAAAAAGTGTTTTAGTTCATCTAGCCTTTTTTTAGCCTCTTCCAATGTATTTTCGTCCACATGAGGATTTTTCTTCAAGGATTTATAATATTTTCTTTGCTCCCAATAATCTTTTAAAAATCCACCTTGCTCCTTAACCCAGTTTTTATTTGCCTCTTCTTTATAATTTATAAGCTTATTCAACTCGATGATAAGTAAATGTTTTTGTGCATTAGCGGTCAGTAATTTTAGTCTCGCTAAGCCTTTAAAAATACTCGTTCCAAAAACCTTACCTTCAATAACGCCGGAAAGAAAAAAGGCCAATATGGCGGGTATCACATAAGGATATATAATCCATAATCCTGAAAAACTTAAGAATCCGACAGAAAGAATGGTACCCATTGTCAAAAATGTAGCTATTACATAGCGCAATGCTTTAGTTTTTTTTAAACGCATATGGACCTCTCATTAACACAATGTCGATGTAAGCGCTCACAAGGATTAGGTGCTAGGTTTTAAATAAAGCAATCCGTTTGCAAGTCAATCAATTAATACCTAGATGGCTGATTTATAGTGGTAATTAGGAAAGTATAATTATATAAACTTAAATAAATATTAAATACTATTAAGAATCATTCCTATTTGAAAGCAAGATAATAACCAAAAAAGGCCGCTTCTTCAAGGGGATTTTTCAAGTAAGATAAATATTTTACATGTAATGCTTTGCTTGCTTCATGTAAACTTTTTAAGTCGGACTGATTGTAAATAATATCGTCCGCTTGCTTTAGACTTTCCATAGACGATATTTGCGCCGCTAAAATCGCATCAATTTGGAGTTTTTCCAGATGATCCCGCTCATGCGCACGTTGAATTTGTAGCTCTTTTGAGGTGGTCACTAACAAAATACGCGCTAACTCGATATAATTGTCCGCAACAGGCTTTTTCTTAAGTAGCGTAGAAGTCCCTCCCTCTAGCAACAGTGGGATCACCACAAGGCAGTAAAGCCCCGAAGCTTTTTGAATACGTCGCTGTATTTCTCTGTAAATCAATGGGTGTAATAACTGCTCTAACCAGTATCGATCCTTTGGATTCGCAAAAATAATGGCGCGCAATGCCGCACGATCCAAAGATTTATTTTCTTTAAAAATGGAGCTTCCAAAGCGGGCGGCTAATTGTACGCTTATTTCTGGGATATTATCGATAAGTTCGCGGGAAATCTGATCCGCATCAACAACGCTTACACCAAACTCAGAAAAATAACGCGCTACGGTCGACTTGCCACTCGCAATTCCGCCTGTTAAGGCTACAGTAAACACGCCTAATAAATGTTAATGCGTTATAATAGAACTTGATGAATTTTCTTTTTTCCCACTACCTTCTTTGTCTTGTTGTTCTTGTAGCTGTTGGGCGTATAAAGCCTCGAAGTTGACCGGGGTTAAATAAAGTGGGGGGAAACCAGCTCGACCAACAAGATCTGAGACAGCTTCTCGTGCATAGGGAAACAAGATAGTAGGGCAGGTTATACTCATCACTTGGTGATTTTGTTGTTCAGTAAAACCTTTTAAAGTAAAAAGGCCTGCTTGCTTTACTTCGACTAAAAACAAAGTTTTGTCCTTTGATTTAGCAGTTATCGTGATCTGCAAAACCACCTCGTGATTGTTCTCACCGACATCTCGAGTATTCATAGTAAACTGTAGATTCAACTCGGGCTGCCATTCTTCTTGAAAAGCTTGTGGCGAATGAGGAGCCTCTAAAGATAAATCTTTTACGTAGACACGTTGAATAATAAATTCGGGTTGAGACACGGGTTTGCTTTGCTCGTTTATCATGAATTACTCTCATTTTTTAGTAGTAAGGAATCTAATTTACCAGAGCGATCTAATGCTGATAAATCATCAAACCCTCCGATGGGTTTATCATTAATAAATATTTGCGGCACACTACGTCGTCCACTTAACTTAATCATTTCTGCCAACTTAGCTGGATCTTTATCAACAGCAATTTCATCATATTTAAGTTTTTTTCTATCTAGTAATTTTTTAGCGCCTATACAAGAAGGACACGTTGCGGTTGCATATATGACTATATTTTGCATAAAACCCCTTTTGTAGTTCCCAAAAAATTTAGCTCTTAAGCAATGGTAACGCCGCATTTTGCCAACTAGCAAATCCACCCTTAAGGTGATAGCACTTTAAAAATCCTGCCTTTTTCAAGTATCTACCAATTTTATGATGAGATTGCCCCTGACTATAGTTAATGATAATAGGCCTTTCCCGATATGAGTCAAGCTCACTCAGTTTATTTTTAAACTCAGAGAAAGGGATATTAATGGAATTGGCAATATGGCCCTTTCTAAAGTGGCCCGTATCACGAACATCGAGAAAAATCGCATCTTCTCGATTAATCAAAAAAATAGCTTGTTGCGCCGATAACGGTAAAGTACCTGTTAACCTAGCGTGCAATTCAAATGTCAGCAATAAAAACAAAATTAAAAAGAAAGCTAGCCAAAGCTCCCAATGGCGTAAAAAAAATTCAATAAATTGCTGCATTTTTCTTTAACCTAAAAATAAAGCGCTCGTCTACGCTGGAAATAAAGAGATAGTCTAGCGAAATTTATATCGCATCGCTATACTCTTTTACATTTTAATATACAGAGTAACTTGATTTATGCCTACATCAATAGAGCATCCCCTCGGGCTTGTAAATAAGCAAGCGGATTACAAAGGCTTGCTAGTGGACCTAATAGATATCGCAAAAAAACAAGGCGCTAGTCAAGCTGAGGCCAGCCTAAGCCATGATACGGGCTTTTCGGTGACCGTCCGCATGCAAAAAATTGAAACCATTGAACATAATCGTAATAAACACTTAGAAATAAATGTTTATTTTGGACAGCAAAAAGGTTCAGCAAGCACCTCTGATTTTAGCCCCAAAGCACTCAAGAGCGCTGTTGAAGCCGCTTGTCACATTGCTCGTTTTACGAGCAAAGACCCTTTTTCCGGCCTAGCTGATCCCAATTTATTAGAAAAAACACCTCCGGATTTAGATCTTTGCCATCCTTGGTCGATAGATCCGCAAAATGCTATCTCGCTAGGCAAGGAATGCGAAGCTAATGCACTGGCAATAGACAGTCGATTAATCCTCTCTGAAGGAGTTAGCTTGTCCACACATCAAGATATTACCATTTATGCCAACAGCAACGGATTTTTAGGCGGATATCCCACTTCAATCCATACAATTTCTTGTAGCTTAATCGCAAAAGATAAAATGGGCATGCAGCGCGACGGAAGCTACACAATCAATCGCGATCCAAATCAATTACAAGCTATCGAAAAATTAGCCAAGGAAGCCGCCGATAAAACCCTTAAACGTCTAAGCGCAAAACGTCTACCCACTTGTCGAGCACCTGTTATCTTCCACGCAGAAATTGCAAACCGCTTGATCAAAACTTTTCTTGAAGCAATTTCGGGAGGAAATATTTATCGCAAAGCATCCTTTTTAACAGATCATGTGGGTAAAGCAGTTTTTGCTAAAAAAATTTCCATATACGAAAGACCTCATTTGCTGAGGGCTTTAGGGAGCGCCCCTTTTGACGCTGAAGGCGTCCGTACCTGTGATCGCGCCTTAGTTTCAGAGGGTATTTTATCCGGTTATTTACTAAGCAGTTATTCAGCAAGAAAACTCGGTTTACAAACGACTGGAAACGCCGGCGGAGCCCATAATATTTTTCTAGAAACAAGTCAATTTAGTCTCAATGATCTTATCAAGCAAATGGATAAAGGTTTGTTAGTCACCGAGGTTTTGGGACAAGGAATTAACTTAGTAACGGGCGATTATTCGCGTGGGGCAACTGGTTTTTGGGTTGAAAACGGAGAAATACAATACCCTGTAGAGGAAATTACCATCGCAGGCAATCTAAAAGACATGTATCAAAATATCGTTGCGGTAGGAAATGATATTAACAATCAAAGCTCTATTTTAACGGGCTCGATTTTTTTAGAAGAAATGATGATAGCAGGAACAGCTTAAGCTAAAAATCTAAGATTGGACACTCCATACACTGATGCCATCCAAGGTACCTAGCGGCAAATAGGTTTTTAAATAGTCTTGAAAGCGTACGTCTAATACCCTTTTAGCTTTAGATGAAGCCATACGACAATAAAGTTGGCCTTTATTCCAAATAGCAAAACCCATGTGCAATACATTCATAGGAGTCCCTATTCGCGAGGTTAAATAGGCATCATGGCCCACGAAAAAAATTAAGCTTCCTGAAGGAATTTTTTGTCTTAATTTTGGATTTCGCAATAACTCAAATACGGGGACATAAGCAATACTTACTTTTTTACTAAAATAGTATGCTTCGCCTTCGCTTTTTAGCTGAGCTAACTTGGATTCTTTTTCTTGAGGTGTTAGATAGGTAATTTGTATCCTATCGGGAGTTAAGTAATGATACCAACTTCGACGATTTATCTGAGCGATGCTAACTCTCGTTTTTTGGCCGGCAATAAAATAGGTTAATTCGTGAATAAAACCATTTTTTTTATTGCTGGGAATCCAATCAGCGCTAGGAAAGTGATTACGTTGAGTAAAATTTACATTCGCTCGCTTATAGCGAATCTGATTTATTTTGCTCCTAAAATCTGGAAGATTCTTAGCTAAGGCCAATGCCATGACTGTATCAACATAGGTTTCACAATCGAAATGATCAAAACGATATAAAGGATTTTGATCATATTTACCGCTAATGCCCTCGCCGAGCGCTCCTGCAAGGTAAGGTGTATTGAGCAATACGCCGCTTTGTGTCTCTATTCGTCGAGGGATTGGGGAATCTTTATTCGCAGCGATCAATTGTACGACAATTTCGTCATCGGATTGAAAGGCTGCAAAGCTCAATGAGGGGAAGAAAAAAAAATAAAGAAAAATAAGACTTTGCTTTGGTGTTATCACCCTTCTTCACCAAACCTATCTGTGACAAGCTTTTCCAGTACCGTTAAAGCCGCTGCTTCATCTTCTCCTCGAACTATTACCTCAACAGGGCTACCTTGACGAGCAGTCAGACCCATAACCTCTAAAATACTCTTACCATCTACCTGTTTGCCATTACACTTTAGCGTAATTTCGCTAATAAAACATCTTGCGATTTTTACCCACTTCATAGAAGCACGCGCATGCAATCCCAATTTGTTATTTATCGTAATAATTTTACATATCATATAGTAAGGAAGTTAATCCTCTATTTTCCCCTACACTAAAACTTTCACCACACCCACAAACGGCTGTTTGATTTGGATTAATAAATTTCAAGGCACCATTAGGCCCGTTTTGGATATAATCAATATAAAGCCCCTTCAGCATCGGAAAGCTAGCCGGATCAACAAAAGCGATTAAATCATTATTAATAGGAAACTGTAAATCCTCAGGGTGCAATCTACCTACGTAATCCACCACGTAAGTAAAACCTGAGCAACCCGAACGCTTTACACTTAACCGAAACCGCTTTTCGCCCGCTTGTTTAGCAAGTATTTTTTTTATATGTTTAATAGCCGTTGGAGTTAAGAAAAGTGGGCTGCCCTCAGCTTTACCGGGGTCATAAATAGAGACTTTAACTTGTTTCATAGTCCTATATTACCACTTAATAACTAAGGTAACAAAGTAGCCGCTATCCTAATACTCGCTCAACGAGATAATACACAATTTTTTTGTAGTCAAATTGACTACAAAAAGAACGAAAAATCTTTTTTGACAGTCATTTATCGATTAAAAAAGCCAAAACTTGGGTAAAAACAGCGCTTTTTTAGTCATCCCAACTAATGGATTCATCCTGCAAATCGTAGCACAATACCCTCTGGCACCGATTCTTGCCTACAAAATAAGACAAAATTTTTTCTTGTAGCATGTTAAAAGCTGCAGATATAGAACCATCGAAATCAACTTCAATTTTACGAACCGATCTGTGTTTTACTAAATTTCGAACTTTTATACATAAGAAAACATTTAGCAAAAGAATGAAAAAAATAACGTGGTAAATTATTGGTTTTGTCTCGTCCATAATATACTGTATTAGCCTCTAAATAAGCTTAACATTTTACTTGCGTCATAAAAGTGTTTATTGTGCGGTTATCTTTAAGCACTAAAATATGGATAACTAGCCGTTTTTAAAATTTTTAATATGTTTAATAAAGTGGATACAAAACTTCTTGGGGGTATTTTACTAATAGTGGGCACAAGCATAGGTGGAGGAATGCTAGCGCTACCTATTGCAACAGCAGAAGCCGGATTTACCAACTCGTTGGTTCTTATGCTTCTATGTTGGTTTATTATGACTACCTGTGCTTTTTTAATCCTTGAAGTTAATCTATGGCTACCGGCCAATACCAATATTATTTCCATGTCGCGAATTTTATTAGGTCGCTGGGGTGAAGGAGTCGCATGGGTTAGTTACTTATTATTATTTTATTCTGTACTTGCGGCCTATATGGCAGGTGGTGGCGACTTTCTAAGTGGTCTATTAATCAATTTAGGCATTAAAATACCAAATTGGAGTGCTGTCTTTTTGTTTGTTGCCATTTTAAGCTATGTAGTTTACCGAGGCATTCATTATGTTGATTATGTAAATCGCGGTTTAATGTTTAGTAAACTCAGCATTTATATTTTGCTCGTTTTTCTTATTATTCCCTCTATCTCGAGCACAAAATTAAAGGATGGAAACATTGCTTATTTAACTAATGGCGCTACCTTGATGATAACTGCATTTACCTTTGCCAATATTATCCCTAGTTTACGCACTTATTTTAAAGGGGATATAGCTAAATTACGCAAAGCCATTTTAATAGGCAGTTTAATTCCACTGCTTTGTTATTTACTTTGGGACCTGAGTATTATGGGGATACTTCCGCGCGAAGGAAATCATGGCTTAATAAGCATGTTACATTCAAAGCATTCTACAAGCGAGTTTGTAATGCAATTAAGTAAAGTACTTAATAACCCCTTTATTACATTTATGACTCGAATCTTTACCTCTATTTGTCTGGCCACGTCATTCCTTGCTAGCGGATTAAGCTTATCTGACTTTTTGGCGGATGGTTTGCGTACAACTAAGCGAGGGAAAGGTGGCGTTATTGTCTATTTAGCTAGCTTTTTGCCCCCATTGACGATAGTACTATTTTATCCAGGTGCCTTTATTGGTGCACTAAGTTATGCCGGGATTTATTGCGCAATACTTTTTATTTTATTACCGTCGCTTATGGCATGGCGCGGACGTTACAGAAAAAACCCTTTAGCACAGGGATTTAGAGTAAAAGGCGGGAAACCTTTATTATTAGGCCTTGGCATTACAGGGTTTTGGTTTATTAGTAACGGAGTTCAAATAGCCTTAACTTGAGCTATTTGCCTACAAAAAAACTAGTTATTCGCTATAGGCATTAAATTGCATCTTTCTTATCTAACCACTTACAACCCTTTCATCTCGCCCCACTACCCCTTTTCGAAGTAAAAGTCCAATATTAATAGGGATGATAGAAATCACGTTTTCTTTGGTAAATATAACGCTTTTAAGGTTTCTTAATTCGTTATGTTAAAAAATAGCTATCGCTTGCCTAGGTTTTACAAAGAAATTTCAACAATTTACGGGGGACAAAATATGATAATAGATGGTGTACTAGTCGGAGTCGTATTAGCCGGGCTAGAATTAGGAGTAGCTTGGATACTGGCCTGTGTTATTAATCATGAGCCAGCATCTGAAAAAAAGGAGGAAAAAGAGCCACCTTTAACTTTCTCAGCAAGTTTTGCCAATTTCGCCGACTAAAATAAAACAGAAGCCTAACGCTCTGCTTACTAAATTTTAAGTTTTAGATAAACAAATTTAAAATATTAAGACTCTATAAAATCCACAAAACCCTCGTAAATTATTAATAAGTTTTCGGGGGTTTTTACTTAATCAGCTATCAAAAATATAAATTAGGGTAGAACTATATTAATTAACAGCTTCCTTACTAGCTATTCCCTTTTTGAAAATATTTTCCAGCATAAAATATAATTCTTTATAGGGTATAGGTTTAGTAGAAAAATTATCTATCTCAGCCTCTTGACACCATTTTTTTAGACTATTAATCGGATAAGCGCTTAGTAACAGAATCGGTTTTCGAATAGATTTATTTTTTTTTTCTAGCGTCCGAATTTTTTTACCTAATTCAACGCCTTTCATATCAGGTAACCCCGCATCAAGAATAACCAAATGGTAAGTATTACGCATACATAATTCTAATGTTTGTTTTCCATTAACGGCAATATCAACGTGGTAACCCATTTTTTTCAAAAAAATACTATGTACGCGCTGAATAATCAGCTGATCCTCCACTAACAAAATTTTTTTCTTATTATTCATATGCTTTTCCTTGCTTAAACTCCTGAAAAAAGTCCCATCTGATGTCTATAGTAGTTCATAAATGAACTGCTATGCAACCATATAAAATATATTTTATGATTCTATATTCATAAATAAATTTGATTTAAAATTTAATAGCTGGCATACTTTTTTTATAAAAAAATAATTTAGCAAGGAGCTTTTATAGTTATAGTCGCTTATAATTTTTTTAACAGAAAGAGAAGCCTAATAAATTATAAAAAGCTAACCTTGGAGAGGTTTTTCAATTGTCCTTTAAGCATACCTTAAACAATACACTAGAATATCTAATAAAAAAGTGGGGGGGCAAATATTAATCAACTCCACCAACACACGGGCATTCCTCTCTCTACATTAAAAAGATTACGGTTAAAACAAGCGAATAATCCTGCCTCGGCCTCATTAACGCCTATTGCAAATTTTTTTTCTGTATCTCTCGATCAGTTGATCGAAAAAACCCCTTTGCTATCTAAAAATACACTGGGAACAAATAATATTACAATTCCTTTAATATCTTGGAAAGATATAATAAACTCCCCAAAAAATAAATAGCGACTTGCCTTTTCATCTGTATTAATAATAGATACCAATCTAAATAAAGATAGTTATGCTTTATTAGTAGAAAATAATAATTGGAATAACTTTTTAGCGAGTTCTTTATTAGTGATAGATCCAAGCTTGAATCCAGATGATCGAGATTTTATAATTGTCTATAAAAAGGGGCGGCGCTCGCCTGAACTAAGGCAAATATTGATCCATAAAAATAAACGCTACCTAAAAAATGTAAATTCTTCGTCTGAAATTATAGATTTTTCAGAAAAAAATAAAAGCTTAGGTGTGATAGTAGAAATAAAAATGAATTATAAAAAAAGTAACGCTTATGTTAATTTCGAGGATGAAAAAAGCGACGGCGCCCAAAAATATTAATCAATATATCCTTATATTAGGGATGATAAACATTACTATTAGTTTAGCAGCGGATGTTGTAGCTTATAAATTAGTTTTTTTAGGTCCCGCGTTACTACCTGGGGCCCCACTAATTTTCCCATTGACTTATATTATCGGAGATATTGTAGCTGAGGTATATGGATATAATGCCGCCAAACAAATTATCTGGGTTACCTTGGCTTGCGAATTATTTTTCTCAATTACCATTAAACTAATTATTCACTTACCTTCTCCGACCTTCTGGCATGATCAATCCTCGTATAATCAGGTAGTTGATCCTATTTTAAGATTTGTGTTAGCCGGGATACTAGCTGTCATTAGTAGTAGTTTCATCAATATCTATATTATTTCCAAATGGAAAATATTAATGAAAGGTAGACACTTCTGGTTACGAAGTTT
>CAZSWN010000001.1:105555-112306 GCA_964611135.1 uncultured Coxiellaceae bacterium
ATTAGCCTATATGATTTTGTCGGTTTATTCGATAGAGATATTATATTCGTTATTAGGCGTCTGGCCTGCTTCACTTATAACGGGATTTCTAAAGATGGAAGAGCAATTAGACGTTTATGATACCGAAACCAATTTTAATCCGTTTAAATAAATTTAAAATTAATGGAGAATATATGCTATTACGCGATAATTTTATAGACGTTTTAAACAAAGTACTTTTACATCCCAACCTAAAGAAAGAGGAATCAAATAGATTGAGTCAGATTATTAAAGATAAAAACAAATTACCTGAAAAAATATCGGCTGATATCTTAGTTGAAAAATTGAATTTAACTTCTATTGAAAACGTTACTAATGAAAATGGGTATTTTAAGGAGTTTATAAACACAATTGATAAAGGAATGGAAGAAGAAAGTTGCACTGAAATATTTTATCTTATGAAGCAAAATCAGGTTTCTTGTTTACATAAGCTAGATACTACAGAAACATGGAGGTGGCTTGGAGGCAATCATGTCTCTTTATTTGTTTTTTCTGAAAAAGAAGTAAAAGAAATTAGCTTAAATGAAAAAAATGCCACTTTTATTATTGAAAAAAATACTTTATTTGGCGCTAAAAATAACAAATTAACTGAAAATGGTGATTTTTTTGGCTGGGTAAGCTGTTTATGTAAACCTGGGTTTACTTTTGAGCGTTATGAAAACCCGACTCGAGATGAGCTGGCTAAGCTTCGCAATAATTTTCCCCAATATAAAGCTATTATTGATGAGCTTACGCCCGATCATTTAAAAAAAAATACGTCGGTTAACGGCTCTAGCCTTTTTACTACACTTAAAACAGTCAGCGATAAATTAAACATTAATACTTTTCATTCGGCCTGTAGTGTTTCATAAGAAAACTTAATATTAAATATAAAGGGGGGATATCAGCTTGAACTTCAAGTGTGTTGAAAATTATATTACCACTATAAAATTAAAATATAAGTCTCTGCAAAAAGCTAATGCCCTTCCTTATTCACTGCGCATTATTAACGAAGAAATTTGCACTAAGAATGGCGAAACACTTTTCACATTGCAAATTATAGGAAAAAATCTAATTTCTAAATTATATGCGGCAGATATCTCGAATGATAAAAAATTGTTGAAATCTTTATCTCCTATCGATTTATTAAAAATTTTAAATACTTATAATAGAAATTATATATCAAAAAAAGATAATATGATTCTCTTTCCTTGTAAGGCCTACTACAAGTTAATTGCCAAAAGTTATAATCATATTTTACAAAAAACCTTCTTTACACTCGAAATCACCCGCGCTAATAAAGTTATGCAAAGAAAATTAACGGCTCTTGAGATTGTGAATAACCCTTTAATTTTAGAAAAACTTACTTCTCAAGAAACCTATGATCTCGGCTTTACTGTTGGCTCTGAAATGATACTTAAAGAAATACTTCATTTAGCGAGCCTTTGACTAAATTAACCCCCCCATTATTTAAAAATTAACCCTATTAAGGGGGCGGTTAAATACTTGAAATTTTGATCTTTGCCCTCATATTGTACCTTATTAAATTTGTTAAATTATTCATTTTAAGAGGGTGCTTATTTTATGACCGTTGCTGAAAAACAGATACTAGGCTTTCAAACAGAAAGCGAGCAGCTATTAGACTTAATGATTCATAAAGTTTATAGCAATAAAGAGATTTTTTTACGTGAATTAATCTCAAATGCCTCGGATGCTATTGAAAAGTTACGCTTTAAAGCCTTATCAAATCCTAAACTTTACGAGAAAGATACAGATCTCAGACTTACTTTAACCATTGATAAGGAAAAACGCTGTCTTATATTAACTGACAATGGCATAGGAATGACTCGAGAAGAGGTGATCTCAAATCTAGGCACGATTGCCAAATCGGGAACTAAGGAATTTTTAGCGTCTTTAACCGGCGATCATAATAAAGACACTCAATTAATCGGCCAATTTGGTGTAGGATTTTATTCAGCCTTTATGGTTGCAGACCAAGTCACCGTGAAAACCCGATCGGCTAATGAACCTGCCGAAAATGGAGTTTACTGGGAATATAACCGTGATTCGACTCATAAAGGTGGATATAGTATAGAAACGATTAATAAAGCCGAACGCGGTACTGAAATAACTTTATATCTAAAGGAAGAAGAACAAGAATTTTTAGAGGACTGGCGTTTGCGCAGTATTATCACTAAATATTCTGATCATATTACGCTGCCTATTAATATGAAAAAGAACTCTCTTCCTACAAGCGCGTCACCGGATTCAATAAATACTGAAATCGGCGAAGCATCTTCAGTAGAAACCTGGGAGACCGTAAACAATGCTACGGCGTTATGGACCCTCGCCAAAGAGGATCTAAAAGAAGAAGACTATAAAACATTTTATAAACATCTAGCGCACGATCTTCAAGAGCCTATTTCCTGGAGTCATAACAAAATAGAAGGAAAGCAAGAATATACTATCTTACTCTATATCCCTGCTCAGGCTCCTTTTGATCTTTGGAATCATGAGAAACCTCGCGGCCTAAAGCTCTATATAAAGCGTGTATTCATTATGGATGATGCCGAACAGTTCTTACCGCGTTACTTACGCTTTATAAAAGGAGTTGTAGATAGCAATGATCTTCCCTTAAATATCTCTCGGGAAATACTACAGCATAATAAACAAGTTGATAATATTCGCTCTGCTATCACTAAGCGGGTCTTAGAATCATTAACCCAGCTTGCTAAAGAAAAACCTGAAAAATATATACAATTTTGGAAAGCATTTGGCAATATTCTAAAAGAGGGAATAGCTGAAGATTTTGTTAATCGTGATTTATTGGCTAAGCTTTTACGGTTTACCTCAACTCACCTGAAACACAGTGAACAAACTGTAAGTTTAGAAGACTATGTAGGGCGCATGAAAGCTAAACAAGATAAAATTTATTATATTACAGCAGAAAATTATGCCGCTGCTAGTCATAGCCCAAATCTAGAGATATTTCGTGAAAAAGAAATTGAAGTATTACTGCTACACGATCGTATTGATGAATGGTTAATAGCGCATTTAACAGAATTTGATGGCAAGCCATTACAGTCAGTTGCTAAAGATTCGGACATCACAGGAATCGCTGATGAAAAAAATAAAGAAGTCCAAAAACAGAATGAGGATGAGTTTGGGCCTTTACTAAAACAGATTAAAGAGATACTTAAGGATAAAGTTACAGAAGTTCGTATTTCACAACGTTTAACGAGCTCGCCAGCTTGTATTGTAAATGAGCAAAATGCATTAAGTAGCCAAATGCAACGTATTTTACAAGCCACGGGCCAAGCTGTCCCTAACAGTAAACCTATATTGGAATTAAACGCTCAACATACGTTAATACAACGTTTAAAAGATGAACAGGACGACACTCGTCTTATCGAATGGTCAAACTTATTCTTAGAGCAATCAATCCTTGCCGAAGGAGGACAACTTGATGATCCGGCTAATTTTGTGAAACGATTAAATGAACTATTAAGTTAATGTAATTCTCTTACCTTGCATCCTAAGTCTCTCGATTTGCGAGAAACTTAGGATCCCGAGGAAAGTCAAACTAACTTCCTCCTAGAGATTATCCTGTCTTGCTTGGCTTTAGCACCAATTAGTAGTAGCTAGTGGTATTTTACCAATTAAATAAAGTACCATCTAATTTTCGGTTAATAGGAAGATATGCACGCTCGTAGGGATATTTTTCAGCTAATTTCTCATTAAAATCGACTCCTAAACCCGGTTTATCGCTAGGATGTAGGTAACCCTTATCAAACGTATAACTATGGGGAAACACTTCATTTGTTTTATCCGTATGGCGCATATATTCTTGTATTCCAAAATTATTAACCGAAATATCGAAGTGTAAAGCCGACGCCATCGTGATAGGGGAAACATCTGTAGGACCATGACAACCCGTTTTCACATGGTAAACCTCCGCCATAGCAGCAACTTTCTTTAAATGTGATAAGCCTCCAGCATGTACAACGGACATACGGATATAATCAATCAATTGTTCAGTCAATAAAATATGGGCGTCCCATATGGTATTAAACACTTCGCCTACCGCTAAAGGAGTCGTAGTATGCTGACGTATGATACGAAACCCTTCTTGTAATTCCGAAGCAACGGTATCTTCTAACCAAAACAAGTGATAGGGTTCTAATTCCTTACCTAAACGTGCGGCTTCTATAGGCGTTAAACGGTGGTGGGTATCGTGCAGAAAATGAGGGTCATCGCCGTAGGTTTTACGTAATTCTTTAAATAATTTAGGGACATAGTTGAGATATTTTTCGGTAGACCAAACACATTCTTGAGGTAAACCTTTAGTAGCCGGTTCATAATACAATTTATCCTTACTCGAAATACCATAGCTATTCGGCAAGCCAGGCACACCCGTTTGCGCACGTACGGCTAAATAACCCATATCGATGTATTTGCCTACTTGCTCGATAGTATCGGTAATATCCTTACCATTCGCGTGCCCATATACCATAACACCTTGACGGCTCTTCCCACCTAGTAAATTATAAACCGGTGTATTCAATACCTTGCCTTTAATATCCCATAACGCCATATCAATCGCTGCTATTGCCGCCATGGTGACAGGTCCACGGCGCCAATAAGCACCACGATAAAAATATTGCCAAATATCTTCAATTTGTGCCGGATCACGACCAATCAAACAAGGAATAAGATCTTCTATATACGCTTTTACAGCTAACTCGCGTCCATTTAAGGTTGCATCACCAAGACCATATAAGCCCTCATCTGTCATGATCTTTAACGTCACAAAGTTTCGATCCGGACAAGTAACAAACACCTTAGCATCTTGGATTTTCATAATTATAACCTCAATGAGAAATGCTGATATATTTTTCTAGGCTTATATCACACTCTTTGTAAGCTTTAGGATTATTGGATAGTTAATTCATTCAAGCGGTTACGCCCAATTATTGGATATTGCTCAACTTCATAAACGGCGCCACTAACGGGCGCCGATTGATCAGATATCCAAAACACAACGTGCATGGCTACATTATCAGGAGTGAGCAAACATCCACTAGGCGCATAGACTTTTGGAATACGCGATTGCCAATTTTCGGGAAGACCTTCCGCTCTTTTCAAAGCTATTTCATTATCAGTAGGTGTCCAACCAATATTTAGCTGATTAACTCGAATATGCTCTGGACCTAAACTATCCGCT
Source organism: uncultured Coxiellaceae bacterium (assembly GCA_964611135.1). GTDB lineage: Bacteria > Pseudomonadota > Gammaproteobacteria > Diplorickettsiales > Diplorickettsiaceae > Aquirickettsiella. The sequence continues at coordinate 110,798 of CAZSWN010000001.1, forward strand.
AAATTACGCGTCATCGTCATCAACGCGCCTTTAGAAATCGAGTAAATTAATAAATCAGGTTGTCCTGTATAGGCATTAATAGAGCCTATATTAACAATAGCGCCACCACTCTTTTGTTGACGAAAAACCGCTATCGCTGCTTTACATAATAGTAATGGGGCATATAAGTTAATCCGCATGATCTTTTCACAAGTTTCTAGGTTTGCTGAGTCGATATTATTCCGCGGATAAATGCCCGCATTATTTATTAGTCCATTTAAAGTACCAAATTTTTTTATTGTTTCCGTTACTAAATAAGGGTAGGTTTTTTCATCGGCCAGATCCGCAATGACGTAACTACTTGCATCCCCTAACTCTTGAGCTAATTTTTTAGCCCGATCTTCCTTACGTCCATGAATCATCACTTTAGCGCCCTCTGCAACACAACGACGCGCTATAGCGGCACCAATGCCATTCGTGGAACCTGTAATTAAAATAACTTTGTTTTTCAACATAATATTTAAGGTCTCTTTAACGTCTTATTTTAATTAACGAGAAAAAAGAAAGACGTTTTGATTTGACAAATGTATGAGGGATATGTGATGGAAAACCTAGCTCACGACTTGGTCGACCTATACGCAAATTATTTTCAATTTGTTCTAAGGAGCAATTTTTTGTTTCGGGAACAAATAGGTAGACAAAAATCCACGCTAGCACGCATAAAGCTGCATACAACCAAAATGTATGGCTAGTACCTATCGATTGAATTAAAGTCAAAAAGGTTAATGACACCAGCATATTAAAACCCCAACTGGCAGAAATAGCTAAACTAGCACCTACTCCACGAATATTTAAAGGAAAAATCTCGGAAATAATCAGCCACATAATAGGCCCTAGGCTCATTGCAAAGCTAGCAATATAAATAATCATACTCGCTACCGCGACCCAACGTAACGCGGCAAATGTAGGAAAGTAAAAGGCAACTCCCATAATAAACAAGCTAATAAACATACCTAAAAGGCCGGAAAGTAACAAAGGTCGGCGCCCCCAACGATCGATCAGCGGTAAAGCAATAATAGTAAATAGTACGTTAATTACTCCTATCCCCAAGGTCGCTAAAATAGCATTACCTGCATATTTAAATCCGGCTATTTGTAGAATTGTGGGCGCATAATAAATAATGGCGTTAATTCCCGTTACTTGTTGAAAAAAGCTTAAACCTAAACTAATAAAGAGAATAGGGCGCACCCATTTGGCAAATAATAAGCGATGCACTCCCTTTTCAACTTCTACTGTTTGTAGAATTTCATCAAATTCTTTATTTATGTTCTCACCTGCGCGAATACGTTGCAGAATATCACGCGCCTTATGTTCCCAGCCTTTTAAAATCATCCATCGGGGGCTTTCTGGTAAATAAATTGTCCCCAACAATAAAATAATAGCGGGGATAACACCTAACCCTAACATCCAAGACCATTGACCTTGCGCAGAAAAATAATAATTAATTAAATAAGAAAAAACGATGCCTAT
>CAZSWN010000001.1:112316-120672 GCA_964611135.1 uncultured Coxiellaceae bacterium
TAGCTGATTTAAAGAAACTAACATACCTCGAATATGTTGCGGGGCAATCTCTGCCAGATATAAAGGAGCGGTAAAAGAACCCACACCAATAGCTACACCTAATACAACCCGACCTGCAATTAAAGAAGTCACATTAGACGAAAATGCGGTGGCTAAAGAGCCTATAATGAAGGTAAGCGCGGTGAAAACTAGTACTTTGCGCCGTCCAAATAAATCGCTAACTCGACCACTCATCCCTGAACCTATTAAAGCACCTAATAAAACGGCACTCACAACCATCTCTTCCTGAAAACTAGAAAGCGCAAAATCTTTTTTAATAAATAAAATAGCGCCGGAAATAATTCCGGTATCATAACCAAACAATAATCCTGCTAAAGCTGCAAACCCAGAAATGGTATAAATTAACCAATGAGTATTGGACAGTTTTAACATAAAAAACAATCTCTTCTAGACAAATTATTGATTATCACTTTACCTTTATCCTATCTAAAAGCAAGCAAAACACGGCAAAATTTATTGTTTGACTGAAAAATGTAGGTTATTTAAGGACAATTTTTTCTTGTATTTAAGGCTTTTGTCGATAATCAAATTAACTTAAATAAGCAGGTTCCGACAATCCTTTTACATCTAATTCTATTGCGAAAGTTAGCCCTGATTGAGGGGCATCGGCTAACTTGGCCGCCGATAAACCGATTGAAGCGGATGTAACATATAAGGTCTTCAATTCAGGCCCTCCAAAACAACAGCTAGTAGGTCTCGGGACCGGCATAGGAATAACACTATCGACTTCCCCTGTGGGACTATAGCGCGTGATTCGCCAACCATCCCAGTGACAACTCCATAGATAGCCCTCACTATCTACTGTGAGACCATCCGGAAAGCCTTCTTCCTCAGGCACTTGCACAAACACTTGAACTTGTCCCAAGCAACCCTTAATAGGGTCAAACTCATACTGATAAATCTGACGCGCAGGAGAATCACAAATATACATTAAGCTATTATCTAAATTCCAAGCGATTCCATTACTTACTGTAAAACCATTAAGCATCTCTGCCACTTTGCCTTCTTTATCTAAACGATACAATGATCCTAGAGGCTTTTTTTCTTCTATATCCTTGGTTCCTGCCCAAAATCTTCCTTGTCTATCACATTTACCATCATTAAACATAACGCCTTTTATTCCTTGTAAAGCTAAGGCAATAGTTTGCGTATTACCGGTCTTTGTATTGACAGAAACAAATCGATCACTAAGTGCTGCTATTAAACTTCCCTTGCCGCACCACGCTATTGAGCCAATCTCACTAGGCATAGTAAATTTTTCCGTACTTCCATCCTTGTTTAGACGATATAAAGTGGCAGCAACGATATCCACCCAATATAAACATTCTTCGATGGGGTGCCAAAGTGGACTTTCGCCTAACAACATAATTTCCTGACATATTACATCAAGCTTCATAATTTTTACCAAACCAATCGATAGGTTGTCTCATGTTGATACAAGTCGCCGGGTAATAAAAAAGGCGATGGGAATTGTGCATAATGAACCGCACCCGGAAAGTTTTGTGTTTCCATACAAAAACCACCGTAACGTTGGGTAAAAAAACCCGAACTAATGGGGTAATTCTTTAGGCTATTCCCGGTATAAAATTGTAACCCTGGTTGTGTGGTACATACCTCTAAAGTACGTCCACTGATCGGTTCTTTAATTTGCGCAACGAAACGAGGATCACAATTTGTCATAACCGGCAATACAAAACAAACATCATAACCACCAATGGGGATACCATCTAATCGCTCACCCAAATGACGAGGTTCACGAAAATCGTAAGGGGTGTTCTCCACCTCGGCTATTTGGCCTGTCGATAAGAGTTCTTTGTCGGTAAGCACATAGTGATCTGCGGCCATCTGTAGTACATGATCCAATACCGTACCACACCCTGCGCCTGCTAAATTCCAATACGCATGATTAGTCAAATCAACGGGAGTTATTCGATCGGCTTTTGCTTGAAACGAAATCTTTAATTCATTGGCTAAATTTAAACTATAAGTTGTTTTTATTTCAAGATTTCCTGGATAACCTTGATCGCCATCTGGACTCAGATAAGAAAATTCTACGCTCGCTTTATCACTTTGTATTGTAACTTCAGTTTGCCATATTACTTTATCTAAGCCTTTCTCTCCACCGTGCAAATGATGTGAGTAGCCTTTATTTTTACTTAAAAAATAATCTTTTTTTCGATAACTAAAATGCGCATTAGCAATACGATTTGCAACTCGCCCTATTGTGGCACCAAAATAAAAGTCACTTGCTAAATATTCATCGAAGTGATCAAACCCTAATGTAAGCTCGTGTAAAGTGCCGCGCGAACCGGGCACGCGCACAGATATTAGGGTAGCTCCATAATTTATGACACTAATAGACATGCCACTTGGATTACGAAGTGTATATTGAGTTACCGGTTGACCCTCCAATTCACCAAAAACACGCGGCTGACAAAACATTTCCGGCATATTACCCTCAAAATAAATGTGGCATTGTTGTTAGAGGGATAATAGCACCTGCTTGGGCAATAACTTTGGCCGCTAATGCATGGCCCGATAGCGCTGCTTTTATAGGTTCAATGCCTAACAAGCGCGCCGCTAAATAAGCACTATTAAACGAATCTCCCGCTCCTGTCGTATCAATTACTTTATCCACTAGAAACGCTGGAACCCTTTGCCGTTGATTGATAGTGGCCACTAAAGCTGGTTCAGCACCACATTTAACAACTACTTCTGTTACCCCGCTTTTTAATAAACGCTGCGCACAAACCTCTGGCGTAAGATCACCAAACATAACTTGATCATCAATAAACGTGGGCAAGGCAATATCTACAAATTGTAAGACTTGTTGAATAGTTTCTCTCGCTGATTCTGGGCTGGGCCATAATGAAGCCCGATAGTTACTATCAAAAATAATTTGTGCGCCGGCTTGTTTAGCCGCTTTTAAAACATTCCACAAGCACTCTCGGCTAGCTTCATCAAGGATAGCTAAGGTAATTCCTGATAGGTATAAATAATCCATTGCTAGCAAATTTTGAGATAAATTAACGATATCCCCTTTAAACAATTCTCTTGCCGCAGAAGCGGATCGATAAAAATAGAACGTTCTTTCTCCTTCTCCATCCGTACGAATTAAATAAAGTCCCGGTAATTTATTTTCTATACGACGAATTAAGTCTGTGTTGAGTCCTTCTTCTTGCCAATTTATTAGCATCTTGTCGCTATACACGTCCTGGCCCAAGGCTGTTACATAATGTAGTTCAAAGGGTCGACCCAATAACAATCGACGCAAATAAATTGCAAAATTCAAGGTGTCGCCTGCAAATGACAAGGATAATAAAGAAGCATTCTGATGCGATAGCTCCAACATCGCTTCGCCAATCACGGCAATATGTTTCACTTTAGACATAATCAATAAACTTTAGCCTCTTGAGGCCTTACTAGGAACATTCGCTAAAATTTGCGTACCAAAAAAGAGGGGGGTATTATAAAATATAACTTTGTAGGGCATAGATGTTTACTTTAATTGATATTTTAAATCAAAGCCGCATTATACCTATTATTGTAATCGATAAAGTAGAACATGCAATTCCTTTAGCTGAAACGCTACTTAAATTCGGTTTTACAGTTTTAGAGATTACATTACGTACTTCATGCGCTTTAGCAGCTATTGAGAAAATAAGCGCCACACTCCCAGAAATCACTGTGGGAGCAGGCACTATTGTTAATACACAACAATTAGCGCCGCTAAGGTCAACCGGAGCTAAATTTGCCGTCAGTCCTGGTTTAAGTAAAACCTTAGTTCTTGCCGCAGAAAAACTAAACCTACCTTATTTGCCCGGTATCGCCACAGCGAGTGAAGCCCTGCTTGCCCACGAACTCAATATAAAACACGCTAAATTTTTTCCCGCCGAGAGTATGGGCGGCATCAAGACACTACAAGCTATCGCGGAAGTTCTACCATTAAATTTTTGTCCCACGGGCGGAATTAATGTCGATAATTTTTTGAGCTATCTTAACTTACCCTGTGTTCCTTGTATTGGTGGAACATGGATAGCACCGCGTAAGCTTATTTTAAAAGCTGCTTTTGATGAAATTGCGCTACGCGCAAAGGAAGCACAAAAAATTATAAAAACCTCTTTCAATTAAAGCATTAAGAAAGATTAAAATAGCACCAAATTTTATCTAAATTGTAAATTTTATACACAAACATTGTCAAAAATTATTAATTTTTCATTAAAGTTTGCGTTTTTGAAAATTACACTCTATTAAGTAAACTTTTAAAACAACAACTATACATGAATTGGTAATATCGAGATGTACGCTTGGTTTTAGATTTGACGCTAGATTCGGTACAATGTGTAACTCTAAACCAAATAAGGAGAAAAGCTATATGACTATGCAAACAATGGACAATACTCTTAATGGTATTTTGCAGAGTAATTATATGCAACAATTCGATAGACAACTTAATGAAAACCACCTACTCAAGCACCCCTTTTACCAGGCTTGGTCTACAGGAAAACTATCCGTAGATAATCTGCGTACTTATGCTTGTCAATATTATCACCATGTTGAAGCTTTTCCTCGTTATATCAGTGCTACTCACAGCAACTGTCAACTTTCCCAAGCACGGAAAGTATTATTAGAGAATTTAAACGATGAAGAGGGAATGAATGGCCTAGATAGTCATCCTACTTTATGGCTACAGTTTACTAAGGGTCTCGGCTTATCCGAAGCAACCGTCGTTAATAGTACTGTTTTTCCAGAAACTAAACAATTTATTAATGAATTTCTCGCTCTGTCGCGTACATCCTACCCAGAGGGTTTAGGTGCTTTGTATGCCTACGAACGTCAGATACCTCAAACAGCAGCCAGTAAAATTATGGGTCTGAAGCAATTTTACGATATTGAAGATGAGGCCACTTTAAAATTTTTCTTAGTTCACCTGGAAGCTGACGTAGAACATGCTGAAGCGACGAAGACTTTAATAAAAGAGCTACCAGTGGAAGATAAAATGAAAGCAGAAAAAGCCGCCAAAAAAATAGCTAAATTAATATGGAACATGTTAAGTGGGATACAAGCACGAACGACGAATAGTGCGTGTGAAGCGTCCATTGCTTAATGATTTGGTGAAAAATTAATTAGAAAAGTTTATTGCTTGCGTTAAGTTGCAACTGATAAACTTTCTAATAAAGCTAAGCGACATCCGATACGGATACACGGCGGATTCTTCCACCTAACTGTGACAGCTTTTCTTCGATACATTCATAACCACGGTCAATGTGGTAAATTCTGTTTACAGTCGTTTCACCTTCTGCCACTAAGCCCGCGAGTACCAGGCTTGCGGAAGCTCGTAAATCAGTCGCCATAACCTCTGCGCCCATCAATGTATCGACACCTTTACAAATAGCCACATTACCTTTTAAGGTAATGTCAGCACCCATGCGGCGCATTTCTTGGACATGCATAAAACGATTTTCAAAAACCGTTTCGGTTATAATCCCTGTCCCTTCTGCCGTAATATTAAGCGCCATGATCTGCGCTTGGGCATCGGTAGGAAAAGCGGGATAGGGCGCTGTACTTACATTAACCGCTTTTGCGCGCTTATTACGCATATCAAGCTCGATCCAATGATCACCAATGCTAATTTCCGCACCCGCTTGGCGCAGTGTATAAATAACGGCCTCTAAAGTATTCGCTTGAATATCTTTTAGACGAATAAAGCCTCTAGTACACGCAACCGCAATTAAATAGGTAGCCGCTTCTATACGATCGGGTAAAATACGGTAATAACTGCCCGTTAACTGCTCAACCCCTTCTATCGTTATGGTATTTGTGCCTGCATCGCTGATATTTGCACCAATACTATTTAAAAAATTTGCTAAATCAACCACTTCGGGTTCGCGCGCGGCATTTTTTATGACGGTTTTTCCTTTAGCAAGTGTAGCAGCCATCATCAAATTTTCGGTTCCTGTAACCGTGATGGTATCTAATTCAATAAACGCACCCTGCAAGCGACCTTTGGTCTTAGCCTTAATATAACCATTTTCTATTTCTATTTTTGCACCCATGGCCTGAAGCCCTTGAATATGTAAGTTAACTGGTCGGGTTCCTATGGCACAACCACCCGGCAAGGAGACAATGGCTTCTCTACAACGTGCTAGCAATGCGCCTAAAACTAAAATAGAGGCTCGCATTTTACGAACCAACGCATAAGGCGCATAGGAGTCAATTAGATCACGCGATCTAACCTCTAAGCTCATACGCTCGCCAATAGTAAATTGAGCACCCATGCCGCTTAAAAGCTCAACCATAGTGGTTACATCTTGCAAGTGAGGAACATTGAATAATGTAATTGGCTCTTCTGATAATAAACAAGCGGCTAAAATAGGTAGGGTAGCATTCTTAGCGCCAGAAATTCGTACTTCACCTTGTAATGGGACGCCACCTCTAATAATTAGTTTATCCACCATTTATCTCTCTATATTTTTATCGGCAATATTTTTTCTAAATCTGATACTTGGATGATAGCTAGCATTTGACTTGGTAGGCGCACAAAGCAAATTTTCTGATCACGTCGATTTAACATTCGCATCCAAGAAATTAATAAAGCAACGCCGCTACTATCGCTTTGAGTAACATGCTCTAAATTAAAAGTAAGTAACGAACCTCTACTAAGCTTTAAGATATCCTGGCTTTCTTGCCATAAAGCAGGAACCGTATCGGCACTCAAAGTCCCTGATAAAACATAGTTATGGTTTTCTTTATATTGAAAAGATGGCTTCATCATGTTTAGCCATTCTGCGCATTATGTTGAGCCAATTTATTAACAAGGCCGTCAATGCCGCTTTGTTGTAATTCTTGAGCAAATTGAGAACGAAAACTTGCCATCATACTAACGCCATCGACACTAAAATCATAAAGCATCCATTCGCCTTCTTCTTGCATTAAATGATAACTAACATTAATTGATGGGCCCGTATCACGAACAATAACACTATTAACTTGCGCCCGTAATTGATTATTAATATTCCCTCGCATGGGCAAAAAATTTATTTTTTCATCGGTATATTGTGCCAATGCGCTAGAATAAGTGTGGATAAGCAAAGTAACAAATTGCTGAGAAAACGCTTGTCTTTGAGCGGGCGTTGCTCGTAACCAAGCCTCACGGCCTAATGCTCTACTTGACATACTTATTAAATCGACATGCGGTAGTAAAATTTGATTAACTATTCCATAAACAATCTGTGGTTTTGTTTTTAGTGTGGCTTGATTTTGTTGCAAAGCAGCAATTAATTGTGTAGATGTATTTTGTAACAATTCTACAGGCGAAGGAGCCGCCAACGTTACTGTAAAAACTAATAACCCCATGAGTGCAACGATTGCTTTTTTCACTTCTTTCCCCCTGAGCTCTTTAAACTAAATATTAATTGGCCGATAAGATCTTCTAAAATTAATGCTGGATGGGTATCTTGGAGAACACCACCATTTTTTAAAGCGGTATGCGCAAACCCTGGGGTAAGATTAATATAGTTAGCCCCTAATAAACCCTGAGTTAAAATACTCGCTGATGTATCTATTGGCAATTGGTGATACTTTGGATCTATTTTCATCGTCACTATGGCTTTAAACTCAACATTATCAAGCTTTATTGCACTTACCTTACCAATGTGAACGCCCGCTAAAGAAACAGGTGAGCGTATTTTTAATCCGCCCACATTATCAAAAGCCGCTGTTAGGTTATATCCGTCATCGCCAATAGCGCTACTTAATCCACTTACTTTAAAAGCCAAGGTCAATAAAGCGAGTATCGCAAATAGCATGAATAAACCAACCCAAATCTCTATTATTCGTTCACTCACTTACCAACCTCCCATCATCACTGCGGTTAATATAAAATCCAAGCCTAGTACAGCCAAGGAAGAATAAACGACGGTACGTGTTGTCGCTAATCCAATGCCCTGGGCGGTAGGAACCGTATCATACCCTTGAAATACAGCGATCCATGTAACAACAGCGCCAAATACGATACTTTTTATAATTCCATTCACAACATCATCAAAATTAACGGTAGCTTGCATAGCGCTCCAAAAAGTGCCGCCATCAACGCCTAACCAGACGACGCCTACTAGATAACCACCCCAAATTGCAACGGCGCTAAAAATAACCATTAAAAGTGGCATCGCTATAAATCCACCCCAAAATCGCGGTGCAATTACACGCCAAAGAGGATCAACCCCCATCATTTCCATGCTGGCAAGTTGCTCCGTTGATTTCATTAAGCCAATCTCAGCGGTAAGCGCTGAGCCGG
>CAZSWN010000002.1:0-1954 GCA_964611135.1 uncultured Coxiellaceae bacterium
AAACTTGCATTAGCACTGGAAAAAATTGCTTTAGAAGACACTTACTTCATTGAACGAAAATTGTATCCTAATGTAGATTTTTATTCAGGTATTACTTTAAGTGCTTTAGGGATTCCCGCGAATATGTTTACTGTTATTTTCGCATTGGCGCGTACGGTAGGCTGGGTTTCACAATGGGAAGAAATGATGGCCGATCCTAAACATCGTATCGCAAGACCAAGACAATTGTATGTTGGAAATACACAAAGAAATTATATCTCTATTGAAAAAAGATAATAAAATCCCCATAAATACCCCGAACTATTTAATTAAATATTAGTAAAGTTAGAAAAAAGCATATTTTTTAAATTTAAATAAAAAATGTTGCTGAATTCTCTTTTATTTATAGATATAATTAAATCGTCTATTTAGATTTATGTTTCCTGATTTAAATAGGTTAAATTAGATATAAATTAGTATTATCTTAATTTTGAGAAGGCTACATTGATTTAAATATATATTAACTTTTAATAAAGGAACTCAAGCTTATGATGAATCCAAAAACACAAACAAAGCGTAAACGAGGGAGGCCCCCTTTAAGTGCGGCTAAAAAAATGCAGCGTAGTAAAGCGGCTCAAGCGGCTCGTATGACCCATAAAGCCCTGCGCGCTAAAATTGCCTTACTTAAGGCAAGTTTCAGAGCGAAGTTGAAATTGGCAGAGCAAGAGGCTTATCAAAAAGCACTTGAAAAAGTCGTTAAAATTGAGCATAAAAAAATGGAAGCTAATTATAAAGCTTTGGCGGTGGCAAAAGCTAAATTTGGTAGCAAGAAAAGTGTGAAAAGAGCGTTAATGACAAAAGGTCGAGGGAGGCCTGCTCAGCTCAATATCATAAAAAAAGGGATGCGGAAGCGCGGACGACCGAGAAAGATGAATTAAGCAAAGTTTTGCTTATAAAACAAAAATAGGGTTAAAAATAAGTTCTTTTTCGAAGAATTATAATAACGATCGCTTTACTTTTTGTTGATAGCTCTCTGTCTAATGATTTGGCCTTTTGTCCTGTAAAGGCTTACAGATTAAAAAACATTAAAAGAATGAAATGTAAGCCTTTTCACTAATAAAATGGGCTTAAATCGTTCAAATTTTGTCCTAATTATGCTATAGTGGTCTTCTTCTGCTAAATAAGCAAAAGGGGGGGCATCTAGTGATATTAAAGAAAATAACAAGTTTATTAATTCTAGCAAGTAGTCTTTTTGTGATGACTGTTAATGCGAGTCCAATAAGCCAGGACTTGAATGTGCAAGCTGAGCTAAAACAGTTCAGCGAGCGAGCGCCTGAGCTTAATCCTAAAGTACTACAGTTAGGTTTAGAAGCGTATAGCAAAGCCAGACAAGAAGGTTTAGATAGCCAGCAAATTTTAACTATTGTTGATTATACTAAGCCATCGACAGCACGTAGACTTTGGGTCTTAGATCTTAAAAATAATTCAGTGCTTTTTAATGATTATGTAGCTCACGGGAAAAACAGCGGCGGTAACTATGCCAATTCATTCTCTGATAAACCAGGAAGTTTAGCGTCAAGTTTGGGTGTGTTTTTAACCGAGTCACCTTATCAGGGTAAGCACGGTTATTCATTAAAGTTAAAAGGTTTAGAAAAGGGATTTAATGACAGGGCTGAAGCGCGTGATATTGTAGTGCATAAAGCAAATTACGTAACGGCGCAATTTGCTCGACAGCACGGTAGTCTAGGGCGAAGTTGGGGTTGTTTTGCAGTAAGTCCAGCCATCGCCGATTCTTTAATCCATGTGATTAAAAACGGAACGCTGATATTTGCTTACTACCCTGATCCAACATGGTTATCAAAATCTCAGTTTCTTTCATAAATGAGAAAAATCAACTGTTAAGCAGCCTCTAAAGGCTGCTTTTTTTTGGCTGCATTTTATTTTTCCTTTTTCCGCCCACACCAGCAGTCCTTCA
>CAZSWN010000002.1:1964-3667 GCA_964611135.1 uncultured Coxiellaceae bacterium
TATTTTATTTTAGAGGCCACTAAAAAAATCTTAAGATAAAAAATCACACTTACACAGAGAGTATTTTTTTTAAAATTTCTTCATAAATTAAAGCTAGTTGCTCAATATCATTTATTGATACACATTCGTTAATTTGATGAATAGTACGATTACAAGGGCCAAATTCTACAATTTCTGCACCTAAAGGCGCGATAAAACGCGCATCGGATGTTCCCCCAGTCGTTGAAATCGTAGCGGATAAACCAGTAATTTTTTTTATAGCGGATAGGCAAGCGTTACGTAATTGACCCGGTGTGCTTAAAAAAGGAAGGCCTCCGTGTTGCCAAGCAATTTTATAATTCAAGTTGTATTTTTTTAAAATAGCCGTTACGGCGGTTTTTAGTTTTTCAGCACTCGTTGCGGGAGAATAACGAAAATTAAATTGAACTTCCAGACTATCCGGAATAACATTTCCGGCCCCTGTCCCAGCATGAATATTGGATAATTGTAAACTTGTCGCTTGAAAATCAGCAAGTACGCTATCATCCCAATGCGTATTTAATAGCGCTGTTAAACTATTGTTAAAGCGATGAATGGGGTTTTCTGCTAATTGAGGGTAAGCGATATGGCCTTGTTTGCCTTGGATAAATAAATGTGCTGATAAAGAACCGCGGCGACCTATTTTTAAGGTGTCTCCTAATTTTTCTTCGCAAGTAGGTTCGCCCACTAATCAGTAATTTATTTTTTCATTCCTTTTTTTTAATAGCTCAGCTACTTTTGCGGTACCATTGATACTCGGCCCCTCTTCATCGCTGGTAATTAGCCAAGCTATGGAGCCTTTATGGTGAGGGTGCTGATTAATAAATCGCTCACAAGCGACTAACATTGCGGCAAGACTTGCTTTCATATCGGCACTGCCGCGAGCATAGATTTGTCCATTACGTATTGTGGGTTTAAAAGGGGGACTATCCCATTTATCTAATGGGCCCGGAGGAACAACATCAGTATGTCCAACAAAAACAAATAAAGGGCTTTCTTTTCCACGTCTAGCCCAGAAATTGTTGACTTCTTCAAACGGTAAGTGTTCAATCGCAAAGCCTAAACGTTTTAAATGTTGGCACAGAATAGTTTGACAAGCTCCATCCTTTGGTGTTACGGAAGGACAAGCAATAAGTTGCTGGACTAAAGCAATAAGCGATAACATAGATATTTGATCCTATCAATTTAAGATAGTATTTTACGTCAAAACAATAGATCTAGGAAATAAGTGTGATTTAATAGCGTGTAAAGTTTTTGAGATATAGAAACAAATGAATCAAATCCAATCAATTATTGTCTAGTACCGTGCATTTCACTATGAAATTTAATTTAAACAAAAACTACCTTTATAAACTTAGCTTAAGATCGTCAGAGTGCGAACCTTCCCGACGTCGTGTATACTTGGCAGTAAGTTTAGATGATGGAAAGAATGCTTTATGACGAGCACCTTAGTATTTATCTATATTGTTATAGTCTTAGCATTTATTTTTGATTTTATTAATGGCTTTCATGATGCCGCTAATTCCATCGCAATTATGGTTGCCACTAAGGTTTTAAAGCCTTTGACCGCTGTGTTATGGGCCGCTTTTTTTAATTTTATTGCCTTCTTGTTTTTCCATCTTAGTGTTGCAACGACCATTGGTTCGGGGCTTGTTGAACCACATATTATTACCCCCTATATTCTT
>CAZSWN010000002.1:3677-16268 GCA_964611135.1 uncultured Coxiellaceae bacterium
CAGTTCATCGCATGGATTGATAGGGGGCCTAGTTGGTGCCGCATTGGTAGCCGGAGGATGGCATGTTTTGAATTGGCAGGGATTGTTACCGGTATTGATAGCTATCGTTTTATCACCGGTGCTAGGTTTGTCGATAAGTTGGGTTTTGATAAAAGTTTCTCACGCACTGCTAAAAGATATAAATTCCGATAAGGCGCAGCGCTGGGCCAAACGTGCCCAATTTATGGCAGGGGCTTTATTAAGCTTGGGCCATGGCGGTAATGATGCACAAAAAACGATGGGGATCATTGCAGTCTTATTGTTTTCTACAGGGCTTTTAAATGGACATTTTTATGTCCCATTTTGGGTAATTATTTCTTGTAATTTTGTGATGGGTTTAGGTACCCTTATAGGGGGTTGGCGCATCGTAAACACATTAGGTCATAAGATTACTCAATTAACTCTTTTAAGTGGAGGGTGTGCGGCAACCGGTGCGGCACTAACTTTATTTCTTGCTACCGATTTAGGAATACCGGTTTCTACAACGCATACTGTAACAGGCGCTATTCTTGGAGTAGGTTCAAGCAACTCTTGGATAGCTACACATTGGCCTACAATACGGCGAATTATGTGGGCATGGTTACTGACCATTCCGGCAGCAGGATTAGTGGCTAGTTTTGTTATGATTTTAGAGATCCCATTTAAGGCAACTTAGTTAGTATTAATTATTTTGATTATTGGCAAGCGTGGGTGATCGACTTGAGTCAATTTTGTAATAAGATTTACTTAGGCCTAGGCTTAGGTATTAGTGTCTCTTCACTTGCATTGCCAGAAAATTTTGTTCTTGTGTAAGCTAACTGATCAAACTTACCCGGAAAACTAATTCCGTCTTTAGTATAAAATCTTACTTTTTTATAAGTATTAGTTGCTGATTCTGTATTAATTTCGGGCGTTGTTTCCTCAAGGATGCAACTATTTGACATTCTTCTTCTAAGATCTTCGATAGATTTCTTCATACACACTCCTTGTGCTTAATAGGTATTTAAGTTTTTTCTAGCAAGAAACCCTTATGGCGCCATATCTTATATTATTTTGAAGCATTTTAAAAATTACTTGTAGGAAATAAATAATAGAGGTAAAGTTTTTATAGGATAATAATTATATAAAGATTATATGGCCCGCTGGACGCTGGGGTTTTTAGTAGGCGTGATAAGCATCACTTATTTTACGCATTTACCGTCGACAAGAATAGCCTGCTTAATTATTGTAATAAGTAGTATTTTAGTTAGCCTTGTTCTGCTACAACTTATTTCTTCAGGTTGGGTTTTATTTTTTGTTGCTTTTTCTTTAGGTTTTTCTTGGGCGCTGATAAATGCCCAGCATAGACTCAATCAACAATTACCCAAAATATTGGAAGGAAAAACACTCCTTGCCAAGGGGCGCATAGTAAGCATTCCAGAATTTCGTCCATACGCTTTCCGTTTGGATTTCCTTATTGATTCTATAGAGACATCTGTTTTTATACATTATCCTTTACGTGTACGTATCAATGGGTATCTTTATAAAAACTCAAGTAAATTAGCTAATTTTAAAAAAGGGGCTATTTGGCAGTTTGCTATTCATTTGCATCGACCACGTTCATTTTGGAACCCAGGTAGTTTTGATTATCAAGCTGCATTATTTCAACAGAATATTTGTGCTACAGGCTATATTGTGGATAAATTTCCTTCCCATTTAATTCAACAGGCAGGTGCTTATTATGCGATTGATAGTTTAAGACAAAAATTAAGCGCTAATCTAAAAAAAGCCTTACAAAAATATCCATTGCTAGGACTTATTAATGCACTCACAACAGCAACTCGTTCAGAGGTTACTGATAAGCAATGGCAGGTGATGCGTGGAACCGGTACTAACCATTTATTTGCTATTTCAGGTCTACACCTCGCTTTTATTGCCGGAATTATTTATTGGATAATTTATTTCTTTTACTCCCGTATCCCCTACGCGGCTTTATGGGTTCCAACATCACAAATGGCGGTAGTATGTACCTTATTGTGCGCTATTTTTTATAGTGCATTAGCAGGGTTTGCTTTACCGACACAACGCGCTTTACTGATGTTGTCAGTATTTTCATTAGCTATTTTACAAAGGCGTCATTTCACAAATTGGCACGCATTTAATATTGCGTTATTACTCATTTTAATCCTAGAGCCTTTTGCAGTTTTATCGTCTAGTTTTTGGTTGTCTTTTGTGACAGTGGCTTTAATTTTTTACGCGGTTTCTCATCGAATTAGACCCATAAAAAATTGGCGAGCGTGGTGCAGAATACAATTTACGGTCAGCTTAGGAGTAATCCCTTTATCCTTATTATTTTTCCAGCAAATTTCTTGGGTAGGTTTTGTAGCTAATTTGATAGCAATTCCATGGATAGGGTGCGTAATTTTACCGTTAAGTTTACTGGGCAGCTTATTAACTTTGGTAAATTTGAATTTAGGAACTTATGTTTTAGTCTTAGCAGAACGACTACTTGAATTACTTTGGCAGTTATTGAGTTTTTTTTCAAAAATACCGTGGGCTCAATATCACAGTTTTTTATCAACGCCTTGGTTAATATTCACCAGCTTAATTGGATTACTAATAATTTTGGCAGCAAAAGGGATGCCCGCACGTTGGTTGGGCTTGATTTGGATATTACCTTTGTTTTTCTACCAAGCCCAAGTTCCCCAAAAAGGCGATATTTGGTTGCACCTCTTAGATGTTGGGCAAGGCTTAGCAAGCGTTGTACGTACGCAGCACCATATCATGATTTACGATACAGGGCCTCGCTTAAGTGCTTCTTTTGATGCAGGAAAGATGGTTGTACTTCCTTTTTTAGAAAAAATAGGCGCACAAAAAATTAATTTGCTGATGATTAGTCATGGCGATAACGATCATAGTGGCGGCGCTAGGATTATTTTACAACAAATACCAGTCGATAAGGTGCTAAGTAGTATCCCCAAAAAATTTTTACCTAAAAAAGTAAGTTTATGTAAAGAAAAAACCAGTTGGCAATGGGATGGCGTTACCTTTGAAATATTATATCCTCCGATAAATCAGGGTTATTTAGGGAATAATAGCTCATGTGTATTAAAAATAAGTAATTCTTTGCACAGTATTTTATTGGTGGGTGATATTGAGAAGCTAGGCGAACATTACCTTGTTAAACATACGGGTAAAGATTTAGCAAGCACCGTGTTAGTCGTTCCACACCATGGGAGTAAAACCTCTTCAAGTATCGATTTTTTAAATCAGGTACAAGCTCGATATGCTTTGTTTTCTACAGGTTATCATAATCGCTTTAAATTCCCCCATAAAATAGTATTAAAAAGATACCAACGTTTAGGTTCAAAAATCTATAACACGGCTATAGATGGGGCTATTACTTTAAAATTAGATGCATTTTCTAATCATATAAAGGTAGAAACTTATCGTGAAAAATATCATCGTTTTTGGCAAGATGAGTAAAATTTTATAAATTAAATTTTAACTTAGAGAATGAAAGCTAAGAAAATAAATAAAAATTTTTTTAATAAATTAAAAAGGGCCGCAGAACGGCCCAAGGGGGGTATATCTGTGTTAGTAACGTCCCTGTAGCATCCTTGCTTACACTACATCCTTACAGTGTAGACATCCATATCTATTCCACAAACATAAGGGCTTGCTAATTAACTCTTCTAAAAATAATTGATTGCTCATTATCTTTCTGAAAAATTAACTCCTTGATTTAGGTCATTAGCAACACACACTACATAGATTAACAAAGATAGATTTTATTACAATGGGGGTTTGATGGCTTCAGTTTTAACTTACACAATTTTGAGTAAATACTTACAAAATCTAGGCGAGTATTGAGCAAAAATTTATAAAAATTCCAGAGGCGAGCTTCTAAGTAGTGTATCTTAAATTTAAATAAACATTAAATGCGTATTTGAAATAAAAAAAGTCAGTATTAATAGAAAGTAAGCACAAAAAATTTAATTAATAAGGTAGCTGGGAAAGCTCATGGTTTAATAACCACTTTTTAATAAATAGTTTCTTGCCTTTATAGCCACCTAGGCCTCGTTGAGCAACAATACGGTGACAAGGAATTAAAATCGGAATAGGATTAGTCCGACAAGCACTACCAATCGCTCGGGCGCTGGTGTTTAATTTTTTTGCAAGCGCCCCATAACTCATCGTTTTTTGCATGGGCAAATCACTTAGTGCATCCCAAACACGCTTTTGAAAAGGCGTTCCTTGGAGATAGTAAGGGATATTAAATTGAAAACTTGAATTTTTAAAATATTGGTTTAATTCATTCACAATGAGTTTAGATGTTTTTTCTTTAGGATTAATTAACGGCGTATGATCGACTAAGAAATCTAACCTAGAAAGCTGTTGTGCTACAGTACAAATTCCTAGTTTACCGATGGGGGTTTGGATAATAGCGCTATAAAACATATAGAAAGTTAAACTGTTAGCTCTGCTAAAGGCTTCTATCTCCGTTAAACCACTAGAAAAAAAGAAGCGCTATCAATAATATTTAACAACAGCTTGAGATATTGTTGACAGCGTCTTTTTTGGAGACCTAATTTAAGATTCCTTAGCCAGGTTTTCTTCTTCTTTTGCTAACGCAGGGGTTTGCAGGGTTGTAGTTAGCTTTTCTTTAATACGCGCTGCCTTACCGCGGAGGGCGCGTAAATGATATAGCTTTGCTTTACGGACGTCACCACGGCGCTTTATTTCTATATCGGCTATTAAGGGGCTATAGAGTGCAAAAACTCGCTCTACTCCTTCGCCATGCGATATCTTTCTAACCGTAAAAGAAGAATTGAATTCGCGATTACGGCGCGCAATGACCACTCCTTCAAAGGCTTGTAATCGCTCACGCGCGCCTTCTTTGACCTTAATTTTCACTATGACGGTATCGCCAGCGCGAAAGTCAGGGATGTCCTTCTTTAATTGCATTTGTTCTTTTTCAATAATTTTTATGAGATTACTCATCGCCAACTCCAAATTTTATTCGCTATTTTCACAGATGAATTCGGTCAATAATACCCGCTCTTGTTCGGTAAGTATATGCTTTTTTAATAAATCAGGACGCCGTTGCCAGGTTCGTCCGAGTGCTTCTTTTAAACGCCAGCGTGCAATGGCGGCATGATCGCCCTGCTGTAAAACTTTAGGGACTTCGAGCCCAGCTATTATGGCAGGGCGGGTATAGTGGGGATAATCTAATAGAGACGCGGTAAAAGAATCTTGTGCGGCAGAGTCTGCATGCCCTAGCGCCCCTATTTGCAAGCGGGCTATTGCATCAATAAGACACATGGCCGCCAGTTCGCCACCGCTTAAGATAAAATCACCCACGGACCACTCTTCATCAACCTCAGTGTCAATGAGGCGCTGATCAATGCCCTCATAGCGGCCCGCCACTAAAATGAGTCCTTTGCGCAGGCTTAGTTCCCGGGCTGCTGCTTGATCAAATCGCTTTCCTTGTGGCGATAAATAGCTGACGATAGGGGGGGCGGTTTGGTAGGCTTGTTGCTGTAATTTTGCTAGCTTTATCGCTCTTAATAAAGGTTTAAACTTCATGACCATCCCAGGCCCCCCTCCATAGGGACGATCATCTACGCTGCCATGTTTGTCCTCACTAAAATCTCTGGGATTTAAATAAGATAGTTTTATGAGGCCATTTTTTTGTGCGCGACCAGGGATGCTAGTATTTAATGGGCTAAACATCTCAGGGAATAGGCTAATGATTTGGATATCCATTAGAAATCAGGGTCCCAATCTACCAGCATAGTTTGACGCGCTATATCAATAGATTTAATAGTTTTATCTAACAGAAAGGGGATTAAGTGCCTTTTTTGATCGACGACAACTAGAACGTCATTAGCGCCAGTTGCAAAGATAGCTTGAACTACGCCGAGATAAACCTTTTCACAAGTATAGACTTTTAAGCCTTCTAAATCGGCCCAGTAATATTCTTTTTCAGCTAAAGGCGAGAATTTTTGTCGCTCTACATAGATCTTATGATTTGTAAAGAAACAGGCTGATTCAGGTGTCTTACAGCTTTCGAGCTGTACCACTAAATGTTGACCGTGAAGACGATTGTCCGTTATCTCGATAGGGGAAAGGGGATCTTCCTTCCCAGGAGCCAGTAAATACCATGGGAGATAATGAAGAATATTAGTAAAAGGTTCTGTATAAGAGTTTACTTTGACCCACCCTTTGACGCCATAAGGTTTCCCAATGCTCCCTACTAAAACCCATTTTTTTCTCATTTAAGCACCTCTAAATCCGATCGTTCATGTTTTATTAATGAGTGCTGTTGACCATCTATGGATACTTTATTGCTTTGTATAAGCGCATTGTTTAGAGTTTCACTCGTTAGTATGTCTTTAAAGTAGAGTAACTTAAAAGAGCATAATGCAAACGAAAGCTTTCTATAGTCCATAAACTTACAAGAAAGCGATTAGAGGAAAGGAAAGAAAGTAGCAAAGAGACGGTTATTTAAGCCGTTGCTGCCACATCTACAGGCGCTTTAGATTTATTATTAGCTTCTTTTTTAGCTTTTTTAATGAGGTCTAGGACCTGTTCTGAGGTTTGGGCACCTTGAGATAACCAATAATGAACCCTGTCTACAGCAATTTGCAGTGGCACTTCTTTCCCTGCAGCGACAGGATTATAATAACCCAAGCGCTCAATATAGCGTCCGTCACGGGGGTTCCGACTATCTGTAACAACAATATGATAAAAGGGGCGTTCTGTGCGACCTCCTCGTGCCAAACGAATGGTGACCATGAATAAATATTCCTCTCTTTTTACTTTCTACTTAAATACATAACGGATGGGTTTACATTAAAACCTGCCCGGATTCTACGCAAATTTTATTAATTTGGGAAGGGTTTTTATTAGATTCTTGCTCATTACCGAGGATGGTGATTTTGTAATCCTTGTAGAAGCTTGTGCATAGAACCAGGCTTAGAGAAGCGCTTCATCATTTTTTGCATTTGATTAAATTGCTTTAGCAGACGGTTTACATCTTGGATTTGTGTGCCGGAACCGGCGGCAATACGCCGCTTCCGTGACCCCAGGATCAGATCTGGAAAATGTCGTTCTTTTGGCGTCATCGAGGAGATAATCGCTTTCATTTGACGCGTTAATTTCTCATTAAGGGTATTTTTAGCGGTAGTCAATAAAGTTGCATTGTTACCGACAGGGAGTTTGTCTAAAAGTTGTTTCATTCCTCCCATTTCATCCATTTGCTTAAGTTGATTTAAAAAATCCTCAAGATCAAATTTCTTGCCTTTTTGCAGTTTTTGATTCAATTTTTGTACAGCTTTTTGATCAGTATGGCGTTGTACTTCTTCAACCAATGAAAGGATATCACCCATGCCGAGAATGCGAGAAGCAATTCTATCGGGATAAAAGGGTTCAAGAGCAGTGACTTTTTCACCCGATCCTATAAATTTAATCGGTTTACCTAAAGTGAATTTCACTGACAAGGCAGCACCACCACGTGCATCACCATCGAGCTTACTAAGTATGATTCCCGTTAGAGGAATAGCTTCATTGAAGCCATGCGCTGTTTTTACGGCATCTTGTCCCATCATGCTATCTAGAACAAATAAAGTTTCTATGGGGTTACTTATAGTATGGATTGCACGAATCTCATCCATCATCGCGGTATCAATATGTAAACGACCCGCGGTATCGATAATGACAATATCGATGCCTTTATTTCGAGCAGCTTGGATAGCCGTTTGTGCAATATAGGTGGGTGTTTGTGTGTCATTACTTGCATGAAATAAGCTATCGATACTTTCAGCTAAGCTTTCAAGTTGTAAAATAGCAGCAGGACGATGGATATCTGTACTTGTGACTAAAACAGATTTATTTTTTTGTGTTTTCAACCAATAGGCTAGTTTCGCAACCGTGGTTGTTTTTCCTGAGCCTTGTAAGCCGGCTACCATAATTACGGCGGGAGATTGGGTGTGAAGATTTAATTCTGATAAATTTTCACCCATTATTTGCGTTAAAGTATCACTCACAATTTTTATAAAGGCTTGGCCAGGCGTTAAGCTTGTTTTGACTTCTTGGCCCAGCGCACCCTGCCGCACTTGTTCGACAATAGCTTTGACAACAGGATAGGCAACATCGGCTTCAATTAAGGCCTTTTTTACTTCACGTAAGCTTTCTTTAATATTATTTTCGCTTAAACGACCTTGCCCACGAATATTTCTAAAAGACTGGGTTAAGCGAGCAGTTAAGTTATCAAACATGGTTTATAGTGATCCTGAATTTATCAATAATTTTATAAGACCAACACTAAATTCTAGCTTTTGGTGTAGGGGCGATAATAAGTTTTAAAACGGGCATGATGAATGACCTAAAAAATTCTGTTATTGTAGCAGCTTAGCTGAGGGGTAAGCGAGTTTCATTATGGGGTCCTGTACTGATTTTATTCATATTTTTCTTTCGACGCTGGCGCTGATTGCTCTGTGTAGCGCAGCGCTTCAGGCATTGTTATTAGCTAGCCAAGAGTGGATACTCAAGCATAAACAAGCGATCGGATTTATTCAATATTTTCCGCCCCTGGAAGTGATGGAAACTTACTTATTTGCCTTAATTTCGATAGCTATCATTTTGCTGACACTGGTCTTAATAACGAGTTTGATTTTATTTCATCCTATTTTTGAACAGGGTTTATGGCAAAAAACATTTTTATCGCTGTTAGCTTGGGGTGTGCTTTTAATGTTATTAATTGGCAGGAGTTATTTTGGCTGGCGTGGAAAAATTGTAATTAGCTGGACGCTAATTGGCACGGGTTTAATTGCAACAGTTTATTTAGGAGCCGTTTTCTTTATGCCGACTCTTTAAGGATGAGACTTTAGCGCGTGCATTATTCATTTGCATTTCTTGTTGGATTATTGATTTTTTTGTTGTTTGCCGCTGTCTTTTTTTCATTGGCAGAGGCCTCCATGTTATCTATTAATCGGTATCGTTTGCGTCATTTAGCTCGACACAATCACTTGCTCGCTAAGCGCGTGCAAGACCTGCTAAAGCGTCCCGACCGTTTACTGGGTGTTATACTCTTATGTGGAACTTTCGCTAATATTTTAGCTTCTGCAGTAGTTACGTTGATGGCGCTCCATTATTTTACAACAATAGGTGTTTTTTTCTCAACTCTAGCACTTACGTTTACAGTATTGATTTTTTGTGAAGTGGCACCGAAAACTTTAGCCACATTATACCCTCAGCCGATTGCATTTTTTGCAGTTTGGCCACTTATTGTTTTATTGCATATTTTGTATCCAATAGTCTGGTTAACCAACTTGATGGCGAATACGAGTTTGCGCTTGTTTGGTGTAAAAACTCCAAGATTGACCGTTGAGCAGTTATCTCGCGAGGAATTAGTGAGCTTATTACGTGAAAGTACCAGCCGTAGGCCTAATGATTATCGGGGCATGCTACTGAAGGTTTTAGAATTGGGAAAGGTCACCGTAGAAGATATCATGGTTCCCCGGCAGGAAATTATTGGTATTGATATCAGTGAGCCTTGGCATGTTATTTTAAAACGCTTAATTAAGAGCGAGTATACTCGATTACCTATTTACCGAGAATCTATTGATGAAATAATAGGAATTTTACATTTTAGAAAGGTTTTAAATAGTTTAAGTAAGCAACAGCTAAGTAAAGAAGTGTTGTTAGAAGCGGCAGAAGAGGTGCATTTTATTCCGGAAGCGACCGCATTAAATAGCCAGTTATTAAATTTTCGCCGTGAGAAGCACAGAATTGGTTTAGTCGTCAATGAATACGGTGAAATTCAAGGGCTCATTACACTGGAAGATATATTAGAAGAAATTGTGGGTGAATTTACAACGGATATGGCACTAATACGACGTACTGTTTCACTAGAAGTGGATGGTAGTTATTTAGTTGATGGTGGGATGTCATTGAGAGATTTAAATCGTCAATTAAGTTTAAAACTACCTTTACGTGGCCCTAAAACCTTAAGTGGATTAATCATTGAGTATCTTGAGGTTATTCCCAAAGTAGGTACTGTATTTAAGTTTGAGAATAAAACTATGGAAGTTATTGCTATCAAGGATAATATGATTAAAACGGTAAAGATTTTTCCCAGCTCGGTTATTTTGCCTACTGCTTCTTAAATTTAATTTTTTGTATTAAAAAAGCAACTATTTATTTTTTGGAAAAAAAATAAATAGTTGCTATACTTATATGGATATTTTATTTGTTTAATTTTTAATAAGGTTATGAAAATGAGTGTTCGTGGACGAAGTTGGAAGATGAATGTTGAACGTGGAATTAGCTCGGATTCAATTACTCTTACGCGAAAGACGTCTATTAATAAAAAAAATAAAAAAAATAAAGAGAATTTATCAGATGAGAAAGTTCAAACGCCTCCCTCATCCGTAGGGGCTGAGCCGATTTTTTTTAAATCCGAGGCAAAAAAATCCGAAGGTTTAGAAAGTCTTCCCTCTACCTCACCGGCACCGGCGGCCTAATAAATATTTTTTAAGTACTAATTAAAAAAGATTAAAATAGTTTTGCTGTTTCTAGCCAAGTTGTGTTCACTACTAAATCATAAATCAGTTTTAAATACTCAAGGCCTCAGTAAGCGCTTAGTATGATTAGCTATCTATGCTTTTTTGCATAGAAGCTGTTTTTTGCTTTAAACGTTTGAGAGACACGGGGTTTTAAGATTTAAAGATTTGAATTTATCCAAATAAAGCTAAGCATACGTCCCGTCACTTGGTCTCTGCGATAAGAAAAAAAACGTTTTAGGTCAGTATAAGTGCAATATTCTCCGCCATAAACAGTATCTATTCCTAGTTTATGTAGGCGCTGTTTAGCAAGTTTATATAGATTCGCCCGCCACTTATTATTACCGATAACATGAAAAGCTGATTGAGCGGCCTGATCTTTTTCGATGAAAGCCTCGACGACATCTTCGCCTACGATAAAGGCTTGAGGGCCGATAGCAGGACCTAGCCAGACCAATAAATCCCTAGGATGGCATCCTAAAGCCAGGATCGCATTCTCTATGACACTATTGCTCAAACCTTTCCAACCCGCATGAACAGCGGCTATACAATAACTAGAGATGCTGCAAATCAACAAAGGTAAGCAATCTGCAGTTTGCACGGCACAGACGGTGTGCTCTTTTTTTGA
This sequence comes from uncultured Coxiellaceae bacterium, assembly GCA_964611135.1. Classification (GTDB taxonomy): domain Bacteria; phylum Pseudomonadota; class Gammaproteobacteria; order Diplorickettsiales; family Diplorickettsiaceae; genus Aquirickettsiella. Next base: position 14,871 of record CAZSWN010000002.1, read on the forward strand.
ATAAATTGCATCAGCGACAAGCGTATTTATTGGATGATCGGCTGAAATAACGGTGTTTCCATGTACTTGTTCTAACCAGAGTAGTTGTTTTTTCAAGCCAAGTGAGCTTTGTAGGCGCCGGCGATTTTTTAGGACGCAATCTGGATTATCGCCGACATGTAGGCCTACATTTAAGCTATCAAAAGGAGCTTGGCTAAATCCTCCGTATCGGGTTGTCGTATAGGCTTTGATCCAGTGCGGAGCAGGCCAACGAGGGATAAGCAAGTCAAGCATGGTCGAGTTTATCTTTACGTAGGCAATGAATTAATGCTTGCATGTCTTCAGGTAATGGGCTTTCCCATTCCATGGCTTGTAATGTAAGAGGATGTATAATACCTAAGCATTGGGCATGTAAAGCTTGTCGAGGAAACTGGCGTAAACAACTTATTAGATATTCGCTGGCCTTTTTAGGGAAATGAATGCGACCGGCATAGGTTTTGTCGCCTACTAAAGCATGGTGAATGTGGGCCATATGTACGCGAATTTGATGAGTACGACCGGTTTCTAATTTTACTTTAATGAGCGTGTGATGAGCGAATCGCTCGATGACCCGATAATGCGATACGGCTTGTTTGCCACTTAATAAATGAGAGATTGCCATTTTTTTTCTAAGTTTAGGATGACGGCTGATAGGGGCATTAACAGTCCCCCCTGCAATTAATAGACCTTGAATAACGGCGATATACTCACGTTTCATAGTTCGTGCTTGCAGTTGTTGAACTAGTTTTGTATGCGCATTTAGGGTTTTAGGTATTATTAATAGGCCGGAGGTATCTTTGTCTAAACGATGTATGATTCCAGCACGCGGTAGATTTTTGAGTCCAGGTAAATAATGTAATAAAGCATTAACCAAGGTTTTATCTGTATTGCCTACGGCAGGATGAACGACTAATCCCGCCGGTTTGTTAACGACTAGCAGTACTTCGTCTTCATATATGATATTAAGCGGGAGTTCTTGTGCTTCCCAACTCACTTCTTCTTTAAGATGGGCCAGAATAGTAATTTTAGCCCCCGCTTTGATTTTGTCCCGAGGGCGCTTAAGTTCATTGTCAACCCAGACTTGTTGATGACGGATCCAATATTGCAAGCGGGTACGGGAGTAAGCAGGAAATAATTGTCCCAAAATTTGATCAAGACGTTTTTCCGCTAAATGTTCCGGGACTATAGCTTGACAATTAATTACTTGAGCTGTGTTTTTCATAGAATATCGCTATAATGCTGACGGGAGCGATGCCTTTTTATTATGACTTAATAGAGGATACTATCTATGTTTAATGTAGCAAGCAATCTCGAATCCAATGAACGCTTTTCACGTTTAGTGATAGGTATCATTTTGTTGATTGGTGTGTTACTCGGCCT
>CAZSWN010000002.1:16278-32953 GCA_964611135.1 uncultured Coxiellaceae bacterium
TTTTAGTGGGTGTTATTCTCATTATTGAAGCAATCATAGGCTGGTGTGGAATTCCTATTTTAGCTGAACGATTTAAGCTAAATGAGATTTTTCGTAAGAAAGATTAAAGACCTTTGTAAGTCAAATTAATAATAATAAATTAATTTGACTTCTTGGGCATTAAATAAAAGAATAGACGGTTGTTTCGCTTATTCCTTCCTTCACTTTAAAAAAGGGAATAAAGCATAGCTTTATTGAAAAGTATTGTGAAATTATTTAAATTTGTTTTTTTAGTAAGTTTTATATTGCTTATGCTGGCGGCATGTGCCAGCCACTCGAATGATCCGTTTATTGCTTTTAAAGGGCAGTCTGTTGGTCAACTTTATCAAAATGCAAAGACATCCTTGTTAGCGCATAATTATAGCCAAGCTATTAAAGCTTACGAAGCACTCGATGTTTTGTATCCTTTTAATCGCTATTTGGAGCAAGCCCAATTAGAATTAATATATTGTTATTATCAAGACGGTGATTCGCCTTCCGCTAAAGCCGCTGCCGAACGTTTTATTCACTTGTATCCAAATAGTGCACATAGTGATTACGCTTACTATATGCAGGCTGTATCGGATATGGACCAAGATAGGGGTTGGTATTTACGGTATATCCCTATTGATCTATCTTTGCGTTATCCGGGAACTATGCGTTTAGGGTATCAGGAGTTTGCTGAATTTATGAACCGTTATCCGAGAAGTCGTTACGCGCCTGATGCGAGACAGCGCATGATTTACTTACGTAATTTGCTTGCAAGTTATGAACTCCATATCGCGGATTATTATTTTCGCAGGAAAGCCTACGTAGCGGCGGCTAACCGAGCGAATGAAATTATTCAACGCTATCAAGGGGCCCCAGAGGTACAAAAAGCCTTGGTTATTATGATTAAGTCTTACCGTATTTTAGGTCTAGAGGGATTGGCACGTCAAAGTCTGGCTGTATTTAAATTAAATTACCCAGATACAGATTACGAGAGTATTTAATTTTTTATTTTTTAAGTAAAAGAAAAGCCTGAAGTAATGGGATAACGTCGTTCTCTACCAAAAGCTCGTGGTGTTACACGAGGGCCAATGGCTAATTGACGACGTTTATATTCGTTGTTATTGACTAAGTTAATTACTCGTTGAACTACTTCTTTAGCAAATCCCGCTGCGATTATTTCATCGATGCTTTTCTCTTGCTCTATATAAAGTTCTAAAATAGGATCTAATTGTGTATAAGGCGGAAGCGTATCCTCGTCTTTTTGATTTTCAGCTAACTCTGCAGTCGGCGCACGTGTTAACAAGGATTCAGGAAAAACGGGACTGATTTTATTGCGATAAGTCGCTAATTGATAAACACGGGTTTTAAATACATCTTTTAATACGGCAAAACCACCTGCCATATCTCCATACAAAGTCCCATAACCTACGGCTAATTCACTTTTATTGGTACAATTTAGCAATAGCTCCCCATATTGATTAGATAACGCCATTAATAACACGGCACGACAACGCGCTTGGATATTTTCTGTGCTTGTTCCTGATGGAGGATGTTTAAAATCTAGATTGAGTGTCGTTAAAAAAGCTGAAAAACTAGGTTCAATAGATAATATTTTTAGGGAGACAGCTAATTTTTTAGCGAGATATTTCGCGATATCTAGGCTAAGTTTTGACGTGTAACGCGAAGCTAATGAAATGGCATGGACGCGATCCTTTCCTAAAGCATCTACTGCTATCGTTAACACTAGTGCGGAATCAATACCGCCCGAAAGACCTAGTAAAACACCTGAAAAATAATTCTTATTGACATAATCGCGTACGGCTAAAACTAAAGCTTGATAAATTGCTTCCTCAGTAAGGGGCGCAGGTATCATGGGTTGCCTTATAAACTCAGGCAATAATTTGATGTTAAGGTCTACTTGCCATAGTGTTTCTTTAAAAAACCCAGCGTGTGCACATAGATGACCTTTTGCGTCAAATGCTTGTGATCCCCCATCAAATACTAAGTCATCCTGTCCGCTAACACCGTGCACATAAAGAATAGGTAAATTACTTTCTTTAATTCGGGCTTTGATTATTTTAATACGTTGATTGGCTTTGGTGTAATCAAAAGGTGAAGCATTAATACAGATTAATAACTGTACGGACTTTTCTTTCAGTGCTAATACAGGTTGGCTATACCATAGATCTTCACAAATTAATAAACCTATATTTACCCCTTTTATTTGCAACAAACCATCTGATTTTCCAGGCGTAAAATAACGTCGTTCATCAAAAACACCATAGTTTGGTAAATACTGTTTGTGATAGCTACTAAGGATTTTTTTATTTTGTATTAGGCTAGCCGCATTATGAATTCTGTCAGCGTGGTAATGCGGATGACCCAATATAATCGCAATATCCATCGATTGTGCTTGAATAATTTTTAAAGCTTCGATTATTTTAGTTTCAAAATCCTTGCGTAGTAGCAGATCTTCAGCGGGGTAACCACTCAATGCAAGCTCAGGAAAAACTAATAAATCAACCGATGCTTGTTTAGCTTTTTGAATGGTATTTAGAATTATTTGAGTGTTAGCATTAATATCTCCAACCAGGAAATTTAATTGTGCTACGGCAATATGCAATGTTGACATGATGACCTCAAGCTTATTATCTCACCCATCGCATTAATAATAGCGCGATGAGCATAAAAATAAATATAGGTAGTAAAGCCGCTAAAAATGGAGGCCATTGATACACAATGGCAAATGGACCAAAAAAGTCATTTAAAAGATAAAAACCAAATCCGACGATAACGCCTGCAATAGTACGCAAGCTAGTCGCTAGACTTCTTAAATGCTTAAAGGTAAACGGGATGGATAAGCACAACATAACCCAGATAGCCAATGGTTGTAGTGCGCGTTGCCAAAAAGCAAGTTCATATTGACTCGCATTAAGCCGATTTTTTCGTCGATAATGAATATATTCGTTAAGTTGTTTTAAAGACATTTCTTCCGGTTGGATAATTGAGATATTTAAAAGTTTAGGACTAAAAGAGAGTGGCCAAATTTCATGTACTGTATGCGATGCGCGAATTTTTTTTAAGCTAATTATGCTGGTCACAATATTATAAGCATTCCAAGCATTTCCTTCGTAACTAATTTGTTGGGCAAAACTAGCGGCAAGCAGATTGTTATGATCGTCAAATTGATAGCGAGTTACTTGACTTAAGTGCGTTGGGTTTAAAATAGATCGAATATAAATGTAATTATGTCCATCGCGGATCCAGACAGCGCCTTGTTGGGTCATTAAGGTTTGTCCGTTAGTGGTAAGAAGCGATTTATGGCTCTCCGCTAAACGCGCCGCCTGAGGCGCTAAACCTTCTCCTAGTAAAACAGTTAGGAAAACCATGAGTAAAGTGGCTTTAAGCAAACTCCAAGCCATTTGGTAAAGAGAAATGCCATTCGAATGTAGGATCATTAATTCGCTGTGTCTTGCTAAAACACTTAAACCCAGAATGCTCCCTAATAAGATAGCTATGGGGAAAAAACTATAAGATTGGGACGGAAGCGTGAGTAAGACATAATAAAAAGCATTTAATAAGGTATAATGACCGTAGCCAATATCACGTGTTTCCGAAATTAACTTAATCAGTGAAAAAAGTACCAGTAATATTGCCAGTACCGACAGGGTGGTGCCGATGACGGTTCTACCTAGGTAGCGGTCTATAATTTTCATCGTTTCAGCTTAAGTAGGTGAGATAAGTAGTATTTGACTCGATTCCAGCCCAAGGCATAACACCAAGCTAGTGCTATGGCGACGAGCAGTAGACCGTGTATCCACCAAAGTCCCCATCGATAAGAAATTTCGCCATTTTCTATCCAATTACGTCCAACCAGTAATAAATTAAGGTACATAATATAAATGACGATGGCAGGGAGTATATGGATATATTTCCCTTGTCTCGGATTAACCCGACTTAAAGGGATAGCGAGTAAAGCTAACAGTAAGATAGAAATAGGTGCAGATAAACGCCATTGTAATTCAGAAAAATAGCTAGGTTTATTAGCCTTACTCGCTTGCCATAAAGTGAGGCTCGACATCGTATCTTGTTGATTATTAACTGTTGCCGTGTTTAAGTCTATGCGTACTCCATAGTTTGCAAATTGGGTTATATAATATTCTGTTTGTCCAGGTATACCTTGGTAACGTTTTCCATTGACAGCCACAAAAAAGGCCTCTTTGGTGACGGGGCTGATCGTTTGATAACCGCTACTGGCGCTCAGTATGGTCCAGGGGGTTATTTCGTGGGCTAGCCCCTGTCGGTTTGTTTGCGCCATGAAGATATTTTTAACTGATTTGCGATCCGTGGCAACACTTTCTACATAAATAATGCGGTGTCCTCGATTGGTTTGTTGAAAACTACCAGGTTGTACGGTTTGTAATTCGATAGCGCTCCCTGTCTGAGTAAGTAACTTATTACGATAGCTTAATAGGTATGGGTTTAAGCCAAGATTTAAGCTCGCAACAATGAACGTTAGCGTGATGATCAAGGGCAAGCTCATTCGTGTTAGTTGTGTCGAACTAAATCCACACGCATTGAGAACCGTCATTTCATAGTCAGCATAAAGACGACCATAGGTAAACAAAATGGTAAGAAATAAACTAAAAGGGAGGAGTATGGCTAAAAAACGAGGAGACTCAAGGATTATCAGCTCCCACAATATGCTGATAGCGAATTTTCCACCGGCCACTTGATTAAGATAATGTACAAACTCATTACTCATCAAAATAACGAATAAAAGGCTCGTAATGAGCGAGAGGCTAGTTAATAGCTCTCGGGTTAGGTAGCGAAAAAGAATCATTTTATAGATTAGCGATAGAAGAGGGGAAATTATTTCATAAACAGGGTGTTGAATCTAGCAAATAAGTAGAACTTAGGTAAACTGGATCCTAATTTAGTTCGATAGCCCCACTAAAATAATTTTAGGAGAGTACGATGCAATATACGATAAAATCGATTGATCCCATTAAACAAGCCAGTGATTGCTTGATTGTGGGTATTTTTCAAACCAGACGACTCTCTAAATTCGCTCAGCAGCTAGATAAGCTAAGCCAAGCTTATATCCAGCAAATTTTAGATAAAGGTGATTTAACGGAAGAGTTGGGTAAAAGCCTGCTTCTTTATAATGTGCCTGGGATTTCTGCAGCACGTATCCTGCTTGTTTATTGTGGCGAGGAGTCGAATTTATCTTTAACCGATTTTCGTAAAATCATAAGTTGTGTAGCGGGCGTTATTAAATCAATACAGGCAAGCGAAATTACCAGTTATTTAACCGAACTTAGCATCAATGAGTGTGATTTATGTGACCAGATACGCCAGACTATCGAGCTGATAGAGGACTGTTTTTATAGCTTTAATGCGCTAAAGACAGATAAAAAAGATAAATCATCGCAAGCTAAGAAATTTATATTTAATCTTCCTGCTAAAGAAGATTTAATGAACGCATCAAAAGCCATAAAGCAGGCTTTAGCCATTACGGCAGGAATAAAACTAACAAAAGATTTAGCCAATCTGCCGGCTAATTTGTGTACGCCTCGCATTATGGCTGAACAAGCTAAAAAATTAGCCAAAGAAGCGGGTCTTAGCATTAATAGTTTAGAGAAAGCGGCGATAGAAAAAGAAGGGATGGGCGCTTTGTTGGCTGTGGCTCAAGGCTCCGATGAACCTTTACGATTTATTACTTTGGAGTATAAGGGCGCTTCTAAAAAGAAGCAAAAGCCGGTGGTGTTAGTAGGTAAAGGTGTTACTTTTGACTCAGGTGGGATTTGTCTCAAGCCAGCGGCGGGTATGGAGGAAATGAAATTTGACATGTCAGGTGCCGCCAGTGTTATGGGTATATTGAAAGCCATTGCCGAGCTCAAATTACCAATTAATGTGGTGGGTATTATGCCACTTACCGAAAATTTGCCGAGTGGCTCAGCGGTTAAACCAGGCGACGTAGTAACAACACTTTCTGGACTTACAGTAGAAGTGATCAATACGGATGCAGAAGGCCGTCTCATTTTGGCAGATGCACTAACTTATAGTGAACGTTTTAATCCGGATGTTGTTATTGATATGGCGACCTTAACGGGCGCTATTATTGTGGCATTAGGTGCGGTTGCCACAGGAATGATGAGTAATAATGCTAAGCTTGCATTGGAAATAGAAAAAGCAGGTCAGCAAAGTCATGACAGAGTATGGTCTTTACCTTTATGGGATGATTATCAACAACAGATCGACAGTAATGTAGCGGATATTTCTAATGTCGGTATAGGTGGTGGTAAGAGTATTACAGCGGCTTGCTTCCTATCTCGATTTACTAAAAAGCTACAATGGGCTCATTTAGATATTGCGGGGACTGCTTGGAAAAGCGGCTCCGATAAAACAGCGACAGGTCGACCTGTGTCTTTATTAGTTCAGTTTTTATTAAATCGCTGTAAAAAATAACAACCAATAAACGCTACTTTTATCTTTATTTATTTTATTAGGAAGAAAGATCGTTATCTTTTTTATCGTCGAATGTATCGTTGCATAAATTATATATTATTTATATAATATATTTGGTTTTGTGTATTAAGGATATGCCAACTTGAGACTGACAAAAAAGATTAAGGTCCAATTATTATTGAGCAACTGCCAGCAAGGGTTTAGCTTAATCGAAGTCATGGTAGCTGCCTTAATATTAAGTTTTGGCCTATTAGGTTTTGCGCAAGGCCAACTAATGGCTTTTCGTACCAGCCAACACGCTTATCTGCTTAGTTTAGCGGATTTAAAGAATAATGAACTGGCTGAGCGTCTTAGAGCTTGTGGGCTACAGTCACGATGTATACAACGAGAATTAGGTTTATGGAAAGCAGCGCTTAATAAAAGCTTTCCAGATGGAAAAGCAGAAATCTCGGTAAAGGATTTAAGCTATCAGAGTAAAATTCAGTGGTTTTCTCTGGATTATCAACCTACACTGTTTCTGCGTTTATTATTCCGACTATGAAACAAATAGAGCGAGGATATAGCTTGCTCGAATTGCTTATTGCCGTAACACTGGCTTTATTTCTTAGTTTGGGAATGATAAATATTTTTATTCAAAGTAAAGATATTTATCAGCTAACGCAGAATTTAAATAAAGTTCAAGCCAATGCACGGATTGCGATTAATGCACTGAGTCATGATATTCGTATGGCAGGTTTAATTGGCTGTGTACGGCTAATAGATTTTTTACCACTACATAGCCATTTAACACCCGATACGAGTTTAGTTGTTTGGCATAAAGGACAAACAACCGCCAAGTTGCCGCTTCCAAAATTAGCGCGGTATCGACAAGATAGCGATGTTGTTTTAATTCAGTCGATGAACCCCAATACGATTTCAGTAAAATTTGCAAAAGCTAACCATATTTTTTTAATGAATAGAAACGTGTTTGCGCCAAAAGACAGTTTGCTAATTAGTGATTGTCAACATGCAGAGGTTTTTAATTGGGGTCATAAAAATTTAAAATATATTTATCAAACAGGCAGCGAAGTAGGTTTTTTCGATAAAATTATTTATTACATTGGGGATACCGGGCGTATTAGTGAAACGGGGGAAGATATTTATGCTTTATATCGACGAAATTTGAATAAATCGGTAAAAAAATCGATTGAATTAGTAGAAAATATCGAGAAAATGTCAATTCGACTCGGATTAAAAGATACGTATGGAAATTTAAGTTATATAGATGCCGATAAAGTAAAGCGGTGGTCTGATGCACGTAGCGTAGAAATTAAATTATGGTTAACTAATGGAAAACAAGCTCGGCGCGAATGGGAGTATATTGTAGCGTTACGTGAGCGAGAAGCACATGATTAGCACCGTATTTTTTTAAAAAAAGCAATAACAGGAAGGATTAACACATGTTAGGCTTCGATGCATGTGATAGGGATAAGCAGCAAGGATTTATCTTAATGACAGGTTTATTCTTTCTTTTCGTGATGGATTTAATGGTATTATCTCTATTGAATGCAGTACATTTAGAACTTAGGATGAGTCAAAACTTGGCGATAGCTGCACAGCAATTTCAGGTGGCGGAAGCCGGATTAAAAATAGCAGAAAATCGACTTACTCTGCTAATGCAAAGAAAAATCTTAGACCTACACCAACAACTTAATTACGCGGGGTTTCAACTTAGCTATGATATTAAACGTTTTACTATCCCGTTTTGCTACCATGAAAAAATAGCTTATATCTATCGTATCATTGCCAAAGCAAGGCAAACAGCGGCAGATGCCGCACTTATTTTAGAAACAACCTATACCGTAGCAGGAAATGAAGATTGTCAGGGAGGGGAAGCTCGACTAACTAGCATAGGGCGTAGTGCTTGGCGAGAACTAAGCGAAGATTAGTTATCAAGCCAGGATGATATTGGAATCTTAGGTGTTTGCGTTCTATGCTAAGAAAAAACTAGGATAGAGTAATCAAGCGCAAAGCTTACCGAGCGAAGATACTAAGGTCTAATTAGGTTCATTAAGCTCATGGAGTGCTGTAATGTGGTGGCTAATTAGTTTGATTGTTTTTTTTCTTACGTTGGTAGGTGCGTTTGGCGTGCGTCCACTACGTCGTTTTTTATGGGTAAAACCATTTTTGAGCTATTTGAAAACAATACTGCCACCTATTAGTGAAACGGAGAAGATCGTTTTAGAAGCAGGCGATATGTGGTGGGAGAAAGATTTATTCCGTGGTCAACCTAATTGGAAAGCCTTACATCATATCCCTTTATCTCGCTTAACGACTGAAGAACAAGCATTTATCAATGATCAAGTCGAAGTGCTTTGTAGTATGTTAGATGACTTTAACATACTTACTAAATACCATGACTTATTACCCACTGTTTGGACATATCTAAAGCAACAAAAATTTTTTGGTATGGTGATCCCTAAAAAATACGGTGGATTAGGTTTTTCTGCTTTAGCACATTCTACAGTCGTATTAAAAATTGCAACACGCTCAGTAAGTGCGGCGGTTAATGCCCTAGTACCTAATTCGCTTGGGCCTGCTGAATTATTACTTCATTATGGGACAAAAGCGCAAAAAGACTACTACTTACCTAGACTTGCTGTAGGTGAAGAAATCCCTTGCTTTGCTCTAACCTCAATGGATGCTGGCAGCGATGCGGCGGCACTACAAGACAATGGAATTGTATGTAAAGGGACTTATCAAGCTAAAGAGAGGATAGGTATACGCCTTAATTTTAGTAAACGCTATATCACTTTAGCACCTATAGCGACCGTCGTTGGTATTGCGTTTAAATTAAGCGATCCGGATCATTTAATCGGATCAAAAACTGAAATAGGTATTACCGTTGCTTTAGTTCCTTCTTTATTGGCAGGGATTGAAATAGGTAAACGCCACTCTCCTATGGGTTTAGCTTTTATGAACGGTCCTATCGTCGGGAAAGATGTTTTTATTCCAATTAGTTTTGTCGTTGGTGGAGAAAAAATGTTAGGGCAAGGCTGGCGTATGCTAATGGAATGTTTATCCATAGGGCGTGGTATTTCTTTGCCAGCGGTTAGTGCAGCACAGGCACAGTTAGCTTACCGTATGACGGGTGCCTATAGTGTACTGCGAGAGCAATTTCATCAAGCTATTGCACGCTTTGAAGGAGTAGCCGCCGTATTAGCAAGGATTGCCGGATTAACTTATTTAATTGAAGCAACACGTCGATTTACTCTGACAGCTGTAGATGCTTCATTAAAGCCAGCACTAGCTTCCTCGATAGCCAAATATCATATGACTGAATTTGCGCGCATTATTATTAATGACGCTATGGATATTCATGGGGGACGGGGGATACAAATGGGTCCGCGTAATTACTTGGCACAAGGCTACATTGCAATACCGATATCGATTACTGTCGAGGGTGCTAATATTTTAACGCGTAATCTTATTTTATTTGGTCAAGGGGCGGTACGCTGTCATCCTTACTTAAGAGATGAAATGGAAGCCATTTCAAAAAAAGATATAGTAAGTTTAGATAAACTATTGATACAGCATTTTTCTTATAGTTTTAAAAATTTACTCAAAACCTTTACCTTTGCTTTTGGATTAGGTCATTTTTTTGTCGATACCCCTATAAAAGAATTATCTTATTATTATCGTCAAATTTCTCGCTTATCAGCGGCTTTAGCTTTAGTAACAGATTTTACCTTAATAGCTTTAGGTGGAAATTTGAAACGTAAGGAACGATTATCCGCACGCTTAGGTGATGTTTTAAGCTATCTTTATATGGCATCTAGTGTAATTCGCTATGTGCAAGATTATCCATCATCCAAAGAAGATCATATTTATACGCAATGGGGCTTAGATTATTGTCTGCATCATATTCAATGTTCCTTAGAAAGATTTTTTAATAATTTTCCTAAGCCATTTTTAGCTAAAATATTAAAGTTTATCGTTTTCCCTCTAGGGCGCTCTTATCAACTACCGACAGATAAGCAAGATGCCCAGCTTGTCTTTCCGATGACGCAAGTTTCTAGATTTCGTGATCGTATGACACAAGATTGTTATTTAGGAAAAAATCGAGAAGATGCTACCGGACGTATGGAATTAGCATTTAATGAATTTATGAAAACTGAAGTAATTCGGAAAAAAATTAAAAAATTAAAAAAAGAAAAATCACCGCAAAAATTAACGATGGAACAACTATTGGAATCTGCTTTAGCAGAAATAATTCTTACCCAGCTTGAAATAAAAGAATTTCTTTTGGCTAAAAAACTACAGCAAGATGCGATGCAAGTAGATGCATTTTAACTTAAGGATATGTTATGCAAGCAGTCAATCAATCCGATTTTGCACGACCGGTTTATATTGTTGATGGCATGCGTACACCCTGGTTAAAGGTACGCGGGGGACCAGGGAATTTTTCAGCTTCTGATTTAGCGGTACAAGCGAGTCGTTATTTATTGGCACGCCAAACATTTACACCGGATCAGCTCGATGAAGTGGTTACAGCTTGTGTTATGGCAAGTCCGGATGAAACGAATATTAGCCGTGTGATCGCTTTACGCTTAGGCTGCGGTAAGGCAGTTCCTGCTTATACCGTACAGAGAAATTGTGCATCGGGTATGCAAGCCTTAGATAGTGCCGCTTTGGATATTGCTTGTGGGCGCTATGACTTAGTATTAGCCGGTGGCACAGAAGCCATGAGTCAAGCGCCACTGTTATTTAATCAAGGTATGACAGCTTGGTTAGCCGCATGGAATCTAGCTAAATCACCTTTTGATCGTGTACGCTTATTAAGTCAGTTTAAATTAAAATATTTAGCCCCTGTTATTGCTTTATTACGTGGTTTAACGGATCCCATTGTAGGTCTATCTATGGGCCAAACTACAGAGATAATAACCCATCGCTTTGGGATTACACGTGAAAAAATGGACGAATTTGCTTTACAAAGCCATCAACGCTTAGCCGCCGCACAGGACGCAGGAATTTTTAAGGACGAACTAAACCCTGTTTATGATCGAGAAAATCATTATTATTCTTATGATACTGGCTTGCGTCGAGATACTAATTTAGAAAAGTTAGCTCGCTTAAAACCTTTTTTTGATAAATCATTTGGATTGGTAACCGCAGGTAATAGCTCCCAAGTGACAGATGGCGCTGCTTTTTTAATTTTGGCAAGTGAAAAAGCCGTACAGCAATATCAACTACCCATTTTAGCACGTATTGTAGATGTGGTATGGGCAGGCGTTGAACCGAGTGAAATGGGTTTAGGTCCTGCTCATGCCGTTAGCCTGTTACTAAAGAAACAACAATTAGCGTTTGATAGCGTCGATTTTTGGGAAATTAACGAAGCTTTTGCAGGCCAAGTTTTAGCGTGTTTAGCGGCATGGCAAGATATTGGTTATTGTAAAACACAACTTGGATTAACCGAGGTTCTTGGCCAATTAGATCCTGCGATTCTCAATATAGATGGCGGAGCGATTGCGATGGGTCACCCAATCGGTGCCAGTGGTGCGCGCATTGTTTTGCATTTAGCACGTGTTTTAAAGAGAAAAAAAGCACGGTTTGGTATCGCAACACTTTGCATTGGTGGTGGGCAAGGTGGTGCGTTGTTACTTGAGCATGTCGCTAAAACGGGAGCCGTATAATGCAAGTAAGCTACTTACATTGGAGATTGAGACAAGAAAAAAACATACTTTGGTTGTATTTTGATAAAAAAGATAGCGCTACTAATAATATAGATCAAAGTGTATTAGCTGAGCTAATGGCAATCATCCGGGAAATTGAAAAAAATAAATCGATAGAAGGGTTGATTATTACATCCTATAAAACTACGGGCTTTATTGTCGGTGCCGATATTCAAATTATTAGCCAGTTAAAGACAAAAAAAGAGATATTAGCATTTATTCGGCAAGGACAAGGTGTGTTTGATGCGTTAGCTGACTTAAAAATTACTACGGTGGCATTGATAAATGGGCTTTGTTTAGGGGGAGGTTTAGAACTTGCTTTAGCGTGTGATTATCGTATTGGCTTAGATGATAATAAAACCCGTTTAGGCCTACCCGAAATTATGCTTGGAATTCATCCAGGTTGGGGTGGTACAGTTCGCTTACCCCGCTTATTGGGTGCGCCGCGCGCATTAGAGCTCATTTTAACAGGGAGAATTATCCATCCCTATGCAGCGGTTAAATTAGGTTTAATAGATCGCGTTGTTCCTTTGCGACAATCTGAACGAGCGGCTTTATCTTATGCGAGTACAAAGCCGAAGAAACAAGCATTATCGGCTGTGTTAAATTGGAAAAAATTAAGTAATTATTCTTGGCTAAGAGACTTAATTAGTGCTGTTTTTCGACGTCGTTTAATTGCTAAAATTAATCCTACACATTATCCAGCCCCTTATGCGGTACTCCATCTTTGGCAGCAGTACGGTGTGACGCATAAAGCGTTTTCACAGGAAGCAGAGTCCTTAAGTAAACTCGCTATGAGCGCTACAGCAGAACATTTAATGCGGGTTTTTTTCTTGCGAGAACGCTTAAAAAAATTAGGTAAAAAAAAGACGGCTATTTTCCAATATGTTCATGTCATTGGGGCAGGCACAATGGGTGGAGATATTGCAGCGTGGTGTGCTTTACAGGGATTGAATGTAACTTTACAAGATCGTGACGCTAAATGTCTTGCTCCTGCGATGACGCGTGCTTATACATTATTTCAAAAACGCTTAAAAACACCACGTGCTATTCAAGCAGCCATGGATAGGCTATTACCCGATTTAGCCGGTTACGGCATACGCCGCGCGGATGTTATTATTGAAGCAGTATTTGAAGATTTAACTATAAAACAAGATTTATTTCGTCAATTGGAGAATCAAGCTAAACCAAATGCAGTACTAGCGACTAATACATCTAGCTTAGTTTTAGAATCTATTCAGCAAGGCTTGGAACATCCGGAACGTTTAGTTGGGTTACATTTCTTTAATCCAGTTGCTAAAATGCCATTGGTTGAGGTAGTGCAATCCTCAGTGAGTACGCCTGAACTTATCGAAAAAGCCTTAGCATTCGTCCATCAAATCAATCGCTTACCCTTACCGGTTAAAAGCGCACCTGGATTTTTAGTGAATCGTTTATTGATGCCTTATTTAATGCAAGCGGTATTATTATTGCAGACAGGTATCCCCGCTCCTATTATTGATAAGGCCGCAGTCGACTTTGGAATGCCAATAGGACCTTTAGAATTAGCCGATATAGTAGGATTGGATATTTGCTTAGCGGTGGCCAAGATCTTAAGTCAATCGCTAGGCGGGGTAGTTCCCGAAGGCCTCGAAAAAATGGTGGCGAATAAGGATTTAGGACGTAAAACGGGACGAGGATTTTACCGTTATAAAAAAGGAAAACCTATTAAAGAGAAGATTCCTAAAGATTACACAGCACCGGCTAATCTAGCAGATCGCTTAATGCAAGCAATGCTAGAAGAAGCTAAAAAATGTTTAGAAGAAAAAATAGTCGCAGATAGTGATTTGATGGATGCTGGAATTATTTTTGGCGCAGGGTTTGCACCGTTTCGAGGTGGTTTGATGCAGTATGCAAAAGAGCAAGGCAAACTATAAAACCCAGATCGATTCTTAGACGTGGCTAAATGGTAATTAATGGCCGTGCCTTATTCCCCTTTTTGTAAGCGAGCGATACGTAATTCAAGTGGGGGATGACTTGAAAATAAAACACGAAATCCCCTGCTTTTATGCGAAATTTTTAAAGCCGTTAAAGAAGGCGCACGTGTATCTTCCGGTTCCATTGCTTTTTGCAATGCTTGTAGTGCGGCTATCATTTTATCACGTCCCACTAAAGTGGCGCCGCCTTTATCGGCGCGGTATTCACGATAGCGAGAAAAAGCGGCCACTAAAATGCTTCCTAAAAATGTAAATAGTATATCAAAGGCCATCGACAACATAAAAAACAAGGGGCCTGGCCCGTTTATTGAACCTTCATTGTTATTACGTCCAGCCGCGCCCACAGAGATTACATAAGCGACTAGGCGCGATAAAAAGAGAGCAAATGCATTAATAATTCCTAGTATTAGCGTCATAGTGACCATATCACCGTTTGTGATATGCGTAATCTCATGACCTAATACCCCTTCAATTTGATTAAGGTTCATTTTTTGTAATAAACCACTAGAGATGGCCAGCAAAGAATTATTTTTAGTAGGGCCTGTGGCAAAAGCATTCAATTCAGGCGAATTATAGATGCCTACCTCCGGGAGTGTTTTTAAACCCGCTTTGCCGGCTAATTGACGGATAAGCGCTAGGATATTTTTTTCTTCACCCGTTGCGGTATTAGGGTCAATGATGTTTACACCCATACTTTTCTTAGCAATAAATTTAGACATGAGCAGCGAAATAAAGGCACCGGCTGTTCCCCATAAGGCGCAAAAAATAGCTAACGAGAGATAATTAATTCCATGAGAGGTGAGGTAACTATGTAGGCCGAGTAAATTGGTGACGATAGAAATAGTTGCGATAACTAAGATATTAGTCGCTAAAAACAATAAAATACGGCTAAACATAAAAATAATTCCTTGTTTAGAAAACCATTTTACTAATTTTGTTAAGTGTAGCAGTTAATTCAATGAAAAAGAAAACCCCGCATAAAGCGGGGTTTTTAGTATCAGGCTAAATACGGGGGAGTGCTTTTACATCATTCCACCCATACCTCCCATACCACCCATTCCGCCCATGCCACCCATATCACCGCCTGCAGCAGCGCCTTCATCCTTTTTAGGAAGGTCAGCAACCATGCATTCTGTGGTGATCATAAGGCCAGCTATTGAAGCCGCATTTTGTAATGCAGTACGGGTTACCTTAGTCGGATCTAAGATACCCATTTCGATCATATCGCCATACTCTCCTGTTGCGGCATTGTAACCAAAGTTACTTTTATCGTTATTAAGCACTTTATCAATAACGACATCGGGTAGTCCGCCCGCATTAGCTACTATTTGGCGTAAAGGTGAACACATCGCTTCGGCAATAATTCGAACACCATGCCCTTGATCGGAATTAATACTTTTTAGATTTTTTAAAGCATTTAAAGCACGGATCAAAGCGACACCGCCGCCAGGGACAACACCTTCTTGAACCGCTGCGCGGGTTGCATGAAGTGCATCTTCTACACGCGCTTTCTTTTCTTTCATTTCCGTTTCAGTAGCCGCACCAACTTTAATAACAGCGACACCACCGGATAGCTTAGCTGAACGTTCCTGTAATTTTTCTTTGTCATAGTCAGAGGTGCTGATACTAATTTGAGTATCAATTTCCACTATTCGGCTTTGAATCATAGCTTTATCGCCTTGGCCATCAATAATGGTGGTATTGTCTTTAGTAACCACAATACGTTTAGCGGAACCCAAATCTTCTAGGCAAGCTTTTTCAAGAGTTAAACCGATTTCTTCTGCAATAACATTGGCTTTCGTCAAAATAGCAATGTCCTTTAGCATTTCTTTGCGACGGTCACCAAAGCCAGGCGCTTTAACAGCACAAACTTTAACAATACCACGAATGTTATTAACCACTAAGGTCGCTAATGCTTCGCCCTCTACATCTTCTGCAATAATGAACAGAGAACGACCTGCTTTAGCAACTGCTTCAAGCACAGGTAGCATTTCGCGAATATTCGTAATCTTCTTGTCAACCAATAGGATAAGAGGATTATCTAATTCGCACGACATGCTTTGTTGGTTGTTGATAAAGTAAGGAGAGAGGTAACCACGGTCGAACTGCATTCCTTCTACGGTATCCAATTCATTACTTAGTCCAGAACCATCTTCTACGGTAATAACACCTTTTTTACCAACTTTTTTCATCGCATCCGCAATGATTTTACCAATTTCTTTGTCATCATTCGCCGAAACGGTACCCACTTGAGCAATCGCATTATCATCGTTACAAGGTTTTGAAATACCTTTCAATGCCTCTATTGCCGCAATAACCGCTTTATCAATCCCTCGTTTGAGATCCATAGGATTCATGCCAGCGGCAACGGCTTTCATCCCTTCACGTAAAATAGATTGCGCTAAAACAGTGGCGGTCGTTGTGCCATCGCCTGCTTCATCTGAAGTATGGGAAGCTACTTCTTTAACCATCTGTGCGCCCATATTTTCAATAGGATCTTCCAATTCA
>CAZSWN010000002.1:32963-88739 GCA_964611135.1 uncultured Coxiellaceae bacterium
TTTTCGAACTTATCTTTGAGTTCAATTTCTTTAGCAACCGAAACACCGTCTTTTGTGATGGTGGGGGCACCGAAGCTTTTGTCTAAAATAACATTTCGACCTTTAGGGCCTAAGGTTACCTTGACAGCCTCTGCGAGTACATCAACGCCACGTAAGATAGATGTGCGAGCATCTACGCCAAATTGTAAAACTTTTGCAGCCATTTTATTAATTCCTCTGAATAAAAATAAGAGTTAAAAATTAGTTAATCTTCGATGGTTGCCATGATGTCATCTTCGCGCATGACGATATATTCTTCGTCATTGAATTTGACTTCAGTACCTGAGTATTTACCAAATAAGACCTTTTCACCGACTTTGACAACAGGTGAGCAAAGTTCCCCTGATTCAAAACGTTTTCCAGGGCCTACGGCAACCACTTCACCTTTTATAGGTTTTTCTTTTGCTGTATCGGGTATCACAATACCCCCTTTTGATCTTTCCTCTTCGAGCGCGCGTTTAACAACAACACGGTCATGTAAGGGTTTTACTTTTTTAACACTCATGCAGATTTCTCCTTAAGAATTACTATCATAATGAGGATATAAACCAAATTAACCTCTTAAAAGGGGTTAATCATAATGATGTTGGGTAAAGAGCACAAGAAGCTTTTTTACCACATCAACATCACTTTATATGGGGAGTGCTCTCAGAAAATTCAAGTCAGCTATGTTAAAATTTACTGGATTTTAACTTATTTTTTAGGCATTTATTGATGAAGGATAAAATAGCTATTCAAACCCAAGATGCGCCGGCTCCGGTAGGGCCGTATTCACAAGCAATTAAGGTGGGAAACTGCGTGTACTTATCAGGCCAAATTCCTTTAGATCCTAAACAAGGGATTTTGGTAGAGGGAAATACTGAAAACCAAGTCAAGCAGATATTCGACAACTTAGCGGCGGTAGCTATAGCCGCTGGAGGTGATTTAAATCAGTTAGTTAAACTCACTATTTTTCTAAAGGACTTCACTGACTTTCCTATTGTTAATGCAGTAATGGCCAGTTACTTTAAGCCACCTTATCCTGCTAGAAGTATTGTTGCTGTGGTAAGTTTACCTAAAGGTGCCAATATAGAGGTAGAAGCCGTTATGATGCTAGGCTAGCTACTTTTCAGGTAGTGCTCTCGATAGTGGAAGTCGTATAATGGCCATTAAGATTTTCACGTAAATACCATAATAAACCTAACCCAGGCAGGCTAGCTAGCAGCGATAAAAGAAAGAATACTGGCCAGCTAAAATAGGTGACGATAAGACCCGCTATAGGACCAACAAAAACACGTCCGACACTAGCTAATGCCGAAAATAAAGCAAATTGCGTCGCTGTGTATCGATGATTACATAAACTCATGATAAAAGCGATAAAGGCAATACTTGCCATCGCATTACAAAAATTATCGATAAAAATAGCAAAAACTAGCCAATGGTAATTGTGGCCTACTATAGCAAGTTGTAACAAAGCTAAAATTGCTCCCGCCTGCAAAATGCCAAAATATAATAAAGCGCGAAATAAACTGATACGTGCCATTAAGATCCCTCCGGTTAAAAGACCTAACAGGGCGGCAAAAAAACCTACGCCCTTATTGACAACGGCCACAGTGCTTAAAGAAAAGTTCAATCCACGAATTAAAAAGGGTGTCGTTAAAGAAATACTGAGCGCATCCCCAAACTTATAAAGCAAAATAAACAGTAAAATTAACCAAGCAGATTTTCGACTTAAAAACTCTTTAAAAGGCTCAACAATGGCAGCCTGTAGCGTAGTTGGTGGATGCATCTCTTGTTCATCAGTAGGTTCTTCGCCAAACCAACTTCCAAAAAGACCAATACCTATCAAGCTTGCCATTAATAAGTAGGTAGTATGCCAACCTAGGTATTCCGCCAGTGCCAGTGCCAGTGCGCCAGAAACCAACATAGCGATTCTATATCCCCAGCTATAAAGGGTAGTTCCGAGTCCGCGCTCGCAAGGGGCTAGAATATCTGTTCGGTAAGCATCTACTGCAATATCTTGCGAGGCTGAAAGAAAGGCAACGAGGAAAGCAAGTACTATTAATAGTGAAGGACTAGATTGCGGATCGGCTAAAGCCATGCCCGCAATCGCTATTAATAGAGAAAGTTGCGTGATAATTAACCAACCTCGACGACGCCCTAATACAGGAGGGATCCAACGATCAAGTAAAGGTGCCCATAAAAATTTATAAATATAAGGTTGACCGATTAAACCTAAGCTTCCAATCACGAGCAGACTTGCTCCAGTTACTGTGAACCAAGCTTGTAATGTGCTGGAGATCAAAGCAAGTGGTAAGCCGGATGAAAAACCTAATAATAGCGTAGAAAATAAATTGCGCTTACTAAGTTTATTAGCCGACATTTTGAGTCCCTGAAAAAAAAGGGAAGAATTTGTCTCCCCTTTATTTAGGCAATGTGTAACAAATAATTATTAACGTAGGTAATAATCTGGATCAGCTGTGATGCGTGCACGACCACCAGCACTGTATTGTACTAAAACATGTTGGCCGCGGTTAAATACAGGTGTAGGGCCTTGTACTACAGAAATTAAAGATTTATTTTGGAGTCTAAGTACATATTCAACACCTGTTTGCGTAGAAAGACCTTTTTGTACTTGATTACCTGCAAGGCCACCTAATAGCGCCCCACCAATGCCAGCCGCTAAACTCCCGTTACCTTGTCCTACTTGCGAACCTGCAATAGCGCCTAAAGCGCCACCTGTTATGGAACCAACACCAAGTCCGGAGCCACTATTAGATACTTGCACAACGCGGCTACTTACTACTACACCTTGCATAACACGTTGAATTTGTCCCGCATTTTCCGTTGTATAGTGATAAGGCGATAAAGAAGACGCGCAACCAGCTAAAGCTAATAAGCTTAGTAGAGGCATTAAAAAACGGATGTTAAATCGCATAGTTGACCTCATGGAAACATAGTGATCTATTGTTTATAATGATTAGAAATAAGGCATAGCGCTTGATTTATAAGCTATAACTAATCTTATACTAATATTCGAAATTTTTATATTAAAAGCTAAATAAGCACCGCTAACTAATAGGTAATATTAGTAGATGCCTTCTTCTCCGTCAACGTATTTGAACGCTTAAAATTTAGTATATTTATGTCACTGTACTACGATAGCAATAGTAATTCACGACTGCGAATCGTTTTGCCTTCGAGAAGATAGTTTAGAGCAAGACGGAATAAACGTTTTGCATCCAATAAATGCGTTGGCGCATCCCACTGCTCATGGTGCATTGCTAAAAGGGACGCCCCAGAGAAGAGCCATTGCTTCGGAATCGATTTATTTAAGCAAACAACTAAACCTTGACTTGGAATAAATTGATAAGATTGGTCGGGCAAAAGTGCTTGCTGAGTTAGACTTTCCTGATGAAGGTATAAAGCATAACCTAACTCAGCTAATAATTTTTTTTCGAATAAGCGTAATGCAATATTTGGATTGCCTGGTAAGGTAGATAGTGCCGTTTGATAGGCCTGGAATAGCTGCGGGTGGGGATCATAACGATAAAGTAAGCGGATTAATAGCTCATTGAGATAAAGTCCGCAGACTAAGAGTCTGCCGGTTAAGTGCGATAGGTGAACATTGCCAGGTTCGGCATTCATTAAATTCATGAGCTCGGTTTTACCGCGCCACGAAAGTAGCAAGGGTATAAAAGCTTGTAGGGCGCCTCTAAAACGCGCTTTTTTTCCGCGTGCCCCACGAGCTCCTTTTGCAATAAGACTAATTCTCCCGTGTGATTCTGTAAATGCGTCTATTAATAAACTGGTATCACGATAAGGCCGTGTGTGCAAAATATAGGCAGCTTGGAGTTGAGTCGCACTTAACATGAGAACTAGGAGTAAATAACGCGAGCGGTTAATATAACTATCAATCATTTCAAGGGGTTGCTTTTTTGTACAAAAAATAAACTTTTATTTTTTGTCTGGGTAGCTTCCACTTCTTATAGAAATCCAGTAACATTAGCCTATATAGGTATTTTAATTGAGCGCTTACCAATATATAGCGTGATCGCACATTAATCAATACTAGTAATCGAATCTAAAAAATAATCTTAGCTAAAAAATAATAGTACTACATCATTTTTTGAAGTTGATAAATAGGAGCAACCCTTGGCTGAAATTATTGTTATTACATCTGGGAAAGGCGGTGTTGGAAAAACTACAAGTAGTGCTGCTATAGCAGCAGGCCTTGCGTTTCGTGGTTTTAAAACAGTCGTTATTGATTTCGATATTGGTTTGCGTAACTTAGATCTTATTATGGGTTGCGAGCGGCGTGTTGTTTTTGATTTTGTGAATGTAATTCGCGGCGAAGCAAATATTAAACAAGCCTTAATTAAAGATAAAAGACTTGAGAACCTTTATATTTTGCCGGCTTCTCAAACGCGCGATAAAGATGCTTTAACAAAAGAAGGGGTAGAGAAGGTTTTAGAAGCGCTTAAAAAGGATTTTGATTATATTCTCTGCGATTCACCCGCCGGGATAGAACGCGGCGCAACCTTAGCTATGTATTTTGCAGATACGGCGATTGTGGTTAGCAACCCCGAGGTTTCTTCCGTTAGGGATTCCGATAGAATGCTAGGGATCTTAGATAGTAAATCTCGACGTGCTGAATTAGGTCTTGATCCGGTAAAACAGCATTTATTATTGACACGATATTCCTTAACACGCGTGGAAAGAGGAGATATGCTGAGTGTTGATGATGTGCTAGATATACTCTCTATTCCTTTGTTAAGTGTTATTCCCGAATCACAAGCCGTATTACGGGCTTCTAATGCAGGTGTTCCTGTTACCCTAAATGGGGAGAGTGATGCGCATCAAGCTTATGCCGATGCAGTTTCTCGTTTGCTAGGCGAAGATGTCGCGTTTAAATTTATTAAGTTAGAAAAAAAAGGATTATTGCGTCGTCTCTTTGGACGTGAGGAGATAGCGACATGAGTTTATTGAATTATATTTTTGGAAATCGGCCCAAAAATACAGCTTCGCTTGCCAAGGAGCGTTTGCAAATTATTGTTTCTCATGAACGTAGAACTGAAAATAATTCTGATTTTTTACCTAAGCTGCAACAAGAGTTGATCGAGGTAATTGCTAAATACGTCGATATTGATCAAGATCAGGTTAAAGTCGAGCTAGAGCGAACCGGGAACTGCTCTGTATTAGAATTAAACATAACCTTGCCAAATGCGGAAATAAGCATAGGAAGTGGTGCTTAGTAAAAGCTTATTTTATTATCCAGCTGGGATTAAACGTTTTTCCCCAGGCTTTGATACGGCTACATACACAAGGCTGGCCTCTGAAACTTTAATATGGGCAGCTAGATTTACGCCTTCTTGATAACGCTCTGCATATACCTCCACCTCAATTGTTATCGAAGTTTTACCCACGGCGGTAACCTTAGTGTAAAAGCTTGCGATATCATAAATAAACAAGGGTTGTAAAAATTTTAGTTCTTTTACAGCAACAGTTACTACGGGACCTTTCGCCCGTTGTGCAGCGGCAATAGCTCCGGCGATATCGATTTGCGACATTAACCACCCGCCAAAAATATCGCCGCCTTTATTGGCGTCATTAGGCCTTGTTTTGACACGTAATGTCGGTTCTGGCAGATTGGCAGCGGACATGCTATATCCCCGGATAATAATGAGGAGTTCAAGTATAGCAAAAAAATAACTTTCTTGATTTTCTAATTAAATGCGCTTACCTGGCCTGGCTAAAATTGCCTTCAAGGGAAAGCGGGCTATTATTAAGTCACTTAAAAGAATAGATGATGCTAGGTAACGAAACTAATAAAACACAAGAGGCTAATTATTCTGAAGATAAAAGTATGGTTTTAAAGGGTCAGTTTACTGAGTTACTGTTTAAACTAGAGCAAGACTTACAAGAGATAAAAGAATTAGAGATAATCGAAAAATCAGAGGTAGAGGAGATAGATGGAAAAAGTGAAAATGAAGATAGTCAGGCTAGTTTTGTGGCTAGACACTTTATAGAACTAGAAGTCTTAAAGAAAATTTTTACCTCACTACTTGTGCGTAGTGAGGATGTAACCTGGTTTTTAAGAAGTGCTATTTTTGATTTGATGAGCTGTGAACCGGAGAGTTTTAGTATTGAACCATTAGAACTTTATGAGTGTATGCTAGAGCGTGCTGAGCTCTTATCTAAGGACGTTTTTCATGAACACTTGCAAGCATTATTAGATAAAAAAACCGATGAAAAAAGTAATTTTCCTTTCGTTCGTTTCTTTCCCGTTTTGAGCGCTGTAAGAAAAAGAAGCGCTGGAATTTTTTTGGAAGATAATCTTGTTCCGAAAAAAAAACTTAAATTACCTAGATGTGTGCCCCCTTCTCCTTTAGCATTACAGCACGATCACTTATCTGCTGAACCTGGCGCGCATCAAGATAAGCACTTAATGGTAAAACCTTTATCTTAAGCGTTTTAAGTGCTCGATAATATCAAGTGGAGAAGATATAACGGCACTGGCATTCCAAGCGTTAAGATCTTCTTTAGGGTGGATATAGCCGTAATAAGCGATAAGACTATACATACCAGCGGCATTAGCCGCTTCGATATCGCGTTGAGCATCTCCAACATAGATACAATTTTCAGGAATACAGGCTAGGTATTGACAGGCATGTAGT
The DNA here is from genome assembly GCA_964611135.1 of uncultured Coxiellaceae bacterium. Taxonomy (GTDB): domain Bacteria; phylum Pseudomonadota; class Gammaproteobacteria; order Diplorickettsiales; family Diplorickettsiaceae; genus Aquirickettsiella. The sequence goes on from CAZSWN010000002.1 coordinate 39,659, forward strand.
AAGGGCTGAGGATGAGGTTTACTATGTTTTAAGGTATCTCCGGCAATAATACACTTTGCGCTATTTAGTAAAGGAAACCGCTTCACTAAATCTATCGTTAAAGCAGAAGACTTATTGGTTACGATGCCCCAGGGCCATTTGTTTTCTTGTAAGTAATGAATTAAAGCTTCTATGCCAGGAAATAAACGCGTGTACACACAAATATGTTGCTTATAGTAGTCAATAAATTGTTGACGTAACGAGTGAAACGTCGGATCTTGCTCGCTGATATTTAGTCCCAGTGCTAACAAGCCTGCAACGCCAGTGGAGATGGCGGGTCGAATCACATCAACGTGTAGAGGCTTTACTTGTTGACTGACTAAAACCTTATTGAGCGTGGCGGCCAAGTCGCCTGCAGTATCGAGTAAGGTCCCATCGAGATCAAAAAGTACTCCCTTTATCTTTGCGTTCATTAACAGAGAAAGTGGCATAGTTTAAGATTTTTTTTGGAAAGCAATTAGATAGTTGACGCTAATATCTTCTGTTAATATGTAATTTTGTGTTAGAGGATTATAGTGAATCCCTTGAAGTTTTCTCAGCGTTAGCCCCGCTAGGCGGGCACTGCTAGCAAGCTCGGAGGGGCGAATGAATTTTTTATAATCGTGTGTGCCACGGGGTAAAAGTTTGAGTAAATATTCAGCGCCGATAATAGCGAATAGATAAGCACGGGCATTACGGTTGATGCTCGAAAAAAATACCCAAGCACCGGGTTTAGCTAAGGCGCTGCAAGCATGAATCAGCGAACTTGGATCAGGAACGTGTTCCAATAGTTCCATACAGCATACGATATCGAATGATTGGCTTTGTGTTTCGAGAAGCGACTCGGCATCGGAAACAAAATATTCAATCGTAAGTTGATTATCTTTAGCATGTTTTTGCGCAAGCTCAATGAGCACATTGCTTTTATCGATACCGGTTACTTGTGCGCCCGCTAAACTAAGGGCTTCGGCTAATAGCCCACCGCCACAGCCAATATCGACTATTTTTTGCCCGGAGAGCGGTAATTGTTTTTTTATAAAGTTTAAACGCAATGGATTGATTGCGTGCAAAGGCTTGCAAACACCTTGAGGATCCCACCATTGCTCAGCCATCTGGGTAAATTTACGGATTTCTGCTGGATCACTATTAGAAGCTGACATAAAGTTTAGATCGTTTTCATTGGTTTTTTGCACGGAGCGTATTACAATGAGCTAGTTTACTTGACCCCTTATAGTGTGTCTATTGGTTATAAACAGGAGTGTAGGAGTTTAGGGATAGCTCACCAACCGATATGGGGAATGTTATCATCACTCAATCTTTTTAGTTCAATATGAACAACCTTACTAACCGTGTTTATAAATCGATTTTAGAGAAAATTTTAAGATTTGCACAGCAAAAAGTGCCGAAAGAGCAATCGGAGTTATTCGCCGTTTTTGCGCAGCAATATTATGCCCATACGGATTTAGAGACCTTAGCCAGTCGCTCGGTAGAAAATTTAGCGGCGGCACTTGCTTCCCATTGGAACCTTCTTTATCAACGTTTACCAGGTCAGGCCAAGATTCGCGTTTATAATCCTAGTCTTGAAAAAGATGGCTGGGAAACAAAGTACAGTGTTGTTCAGCTGGTTACTGAGGATAAGCCTTTCTTAGTGGATTCCACGCGAATGGAAGTAAATCGACAAGGCTTTAATATTTATTTTAGTGTCCACTTAGGCAATATAAAGTTACGGCGCAACCAGCAAGGGAAAGTAGTAGAGGTTTTACCCTATGATACGACTTTAGCGGATAAACAGGTTGAAGCCTTGGTTTATTTGGAAATTGATAAAGAGTCGGATACTCAGATTCTGGATAAGCTGGCTAAAAAACTTGAAAAGGTATTAGAACAGGTTAATTTAGTTGTAAAAGATTGGCCAGAGATGCGCTCTAGAATGCAGGATTGTTTGCAGGAATTAAAGCAAAACTCTCCCCCTTATGATCCAGAAGATGTGGCAGAATCTAAAGATTTTTTAGCTTGGCTATTGAATAACCATTTTACGTTTTTAGGATGCCGTGATTATGATCTAAGTAAAGACCATAAAACTTTACGTATGATCAAAAAGTCAGGTTTAGGCGTGTTAAGAGATGAAACGAGAGGTAAGGAAGAAAAGCTTCTCACCGAATTACCGCCCGAAGCGCGCCGCTTAGCTTTTTCGCCGCAAGTGCTTGTTATCTCTAAGACAAACAGTAAATCAAGAGTCCATCGCTCTGTGTATGCCGATTATATAGGCGTTAAACGTTTTAATGAGCAGGGGGAATTAATTGGTGAAAGACGTTTTATTGGCCTTTATACGTCGACTGTCTACCACAGTGATCCCCGCAGTATTCCGCTTATTCGACGTAAAATACAATTAATTTTACAAAACTCAAATTTACCCTTAAAAGGCCATGCAGGAAAAGCCTTGTTGGATATTTTATCGAGTTTACCACGCGACGATTTGTTTCAAGCTTCTGTCAATGAGCTTACTCAATTAGCCTTAGGTATTTTACATATTCAAGAACAACGCGCTGTACGTTTGTTTGTTAGGCAAGATAATTATCGACGTTTTATTTCGTGCTTGGTTTATCTTCCTAAAGAGCAGTTAAATACAGAACTACAACGGCAAATGGAGAAGATTTTAGTTCGAGAATTTTCTGGCATAGAAATAGGCTTCTCAACACTTTTTGGCGATTCAAACCTTGCACGTATCCATTTTTTAATTCGAACTGATCCTAAGAAAGATTTAAGTTATGACGTTAAAAAAATAGAAGCACAGCTTGTAGAAGTGGCCCGTTCTTGGAAAGAAGAGCTACGTCAAGCTTTGGTTGAGTACTACGGAGAGGAAGAAGGGGCACGCCTTATACAAAAATATATGTATGCCTTTCCGAGTGGTTATCGCGATAGTTTTTCAGCAAATACCGCCGTTCATGATATTGAGCAATTAGAAAGGATCTCATCCGAGCATCCTTTAGAGATGAATTTTTACCCATCCATCAATGAGAAGATAGTTCCTTTACGGTTTAAATTATTTCAAGCCGATAAACCTATCATTTTATCGGATGCTTTACCTGTGCTCGAGAATATGGGACTGCGTGTCATGGATGAATGGCCCCAAGAAATTACCTTGCCTGATTGCCATCGCATTTGGATTAATGATTTTGGTGTTAAACCGGTCCACATTGATGATGTCGATGTTTCACAGGTCAAGGAAATTTTTCAGGAAGCATTTAGCAAGATATGGTCTGGCGACGTTGAAAATGATGGTTTTAATCGTTTAATACTTGCAGGGCAATTGACTTGGCGAGAAGTTTCTATACTAAGGGCCTATACGAAATATCTACGCCAAATCGGTGTACCTTTTAGTCAAGCTTATGTAGAAACGGTGGTATCGCGTAATGCCGGTATTGCTAAAATCTTAGTGAAACTATTTAAATATTATTTTGATCCGAGTCGTCAAGATGAATCCGGTAGTGTGACGGCTAGTTTGGAAAAAAGTTTGCAAACTGCCTTAGATGCGGTGCTTAGTTTAGATGAAGATCGTATTTTGCGAAACCTATTTGAAGTCATTCAAGCGACCTTACGCACTAATTATTATCAGAAAGATAAGCACAATAAGCCCAAACCTTGGCTTGCGTTTAAATTAGATCCGAGTCGAATCACCGATTTACCATTGCCAAGGCCCATGTATGAAATTTTTGTATACTCACCGCGTGTTGAAGCGGTTCATTTAAGGGCGGCTAAGGTAGCCCGTGGAGGTATTCGTTGGTCGGATAGACGTGAAGATTTTCGTACAGAAATTTTGGGATTAATGAAGGCGCAGCAAGTTAAAAATGCTGTCATCGTTCCTGCAGGCGCTAAAGGTGGATTCGTTTGCAAGCGCTTACCGGAAAGTGGTGATCGTGAAGCCGTTATGAAGGAAGTGGTGGCGTGTTATCAAATCTTTATGCGTGGCTTACTCGATTTAACCGATAATTTACAAAACGGCGTTGTCATCTATCCGCAGGATGTCGTGCGTTATGACGAAGAAGACCCTTATTTAGTGGTTGCAGCGGATAAAGGTACGGCTAGTTTTTCTGATATTGCCAATGCGATTGCGGCGGAATATAACTTTTGGTTAGGAGATGCTTTTGCTTCGGGTGGGAGCGTCGGTTATGACCATAAAAAAATGGGTATTACCGCGCGCGGGGCTTGGGAGTCTGTCAAGCGTCATTGCAGAGCGCTGGGCTTAAATCCGGATAAGGATGATTTTACGGTTGTTGGAATAGGCGACATGTCAGGCGATGTTTTTGGTAATGGCATGTTGTTATCTCATCATATTAAGCTCGTTGCTGCATTTAATCACATGCATATTTTTATTGATCCTAATCCAGACGCAGAGAAAAGTTTTCAAGAGCGACAACGTTTATTTAAATTACCACGCTCAAGTTGGCAAGATTATACCAAGACCTTAATTTCAAAAGGGGGCGGTATTTTTCTTCGCTCGCAAAAATCAATCGTTTTATCCACTGAAGTTAAGCAGTTATTAGGTATTAGCCAAGACTCTATTGCGCCAGATGGTTTAATCCGTGCGATATTGAAAGCAAACGTAGACTTATTATGGAACGGCGGTATTGGGACTTATGTTAAATCCTCGAACGAGAGAAATGTGGATGTTGGCGATCGCATGAATGATAACTTACGTGTAGACGCTGAACAATTGCGTTGTCGTATTGTGGCTGAAGGGGGAAACTTAGGTTTAACACAACTAGGTCGGGTTGAATATGCGCTAAATGGAGGATTAATTTATACCGACTTTATTGATAACTCTGCTGGCGTTGATTGCTCTGATCACGAAGTGAATTGCAAAATTTTATTAAATGCCGTTGTGGCTGTAGGCGAGATGACCTTAGCACAACGTAATGAATTATTGGCCGAAATGACCGATGAAATTGCCAAATTAGTTCTTTATGATAATTACTGTCAAACACGCACGATCAGTTTGGCGGCTATGCATGCCCAACAAGAATTAGAGTTTCATCGACGTTATATTCAAGAATTGGAGCGACATGGGAAACTAGATAGGGCTTTAGAGTTTTTGCCGGATGAAAAAGCATTACTCGAACGTAAAGCTTTAGGTAAAGGTTTAACTAGCCCTGAAATTGCGGTTTTGTTAGCTTATACCAAAATGTGGGTAAAAGCCGAATTACTGGAGATGCATACTTTAGAAGAAGATTATTTAATGCGAGTTCTAGAATCTGCTTTTCCTAAGCCTTTGCGGGGCCGTTTCTCTAAATTCATGCAACATCATAGTTTGCGACGTGAAATTATTGCCACTAAGATCAGTAATGCCATGGTCAATGATATGGGCATTACCTTTGTATTTCGCCTAAAAACAGAAATAGGCGCAGATATTGCCTCTATTGCGCGTGCTTATGCGATTGCGCACCATGTATTTGGTTTTTCAGAATTGCTTGGAATTGCCGAGAATTTAAGTGACGATATAACACCCGTAACACGTTACGCGATTATGCGTCAATTTAATCGACTTATACGTCGGGCAACGCGTTGGTTTATTTATAATTATAAGGACCAATTGATTGATATTTTAGGAATGGTTGATCGATTTAGACAATCTATTGTTACACTGAATAAAAAATTACCCGACTTACTCATCGGTGAAGAGCGCGAACATTGGGAAAAAAATGTGCAGAGTCTCACCGAAGTTGGTATATCTGAAGCAGTAGCTAAGCGTATTGCTAGCGTGGATCACGAATATGCTTTGCTAGATATCATAGAAGCGGCACAGCGAAATAATCTGTCCTTGCAAAATGTGGCAGAACTTTATTTTATGGTCGGTGAAAAATTTGGGTTTACTTGGTTACGATCCCAGATCATGAAATTAACGATAGAAACCTTATGGGATACGCTCGCTAGGGTTATTTTATTAGATGATTTAGATATCCAACAGCGTCATTTGACGGTTATTATTCTACAATGTGTGCTTGATAAGCAAGGTAATAATAAGACTTGCCTAGAGCAATGGGCGTTGGATAATCAAGCGTTTATTAGACGTTGGGAACAATTTTTAGCCGACCTTCGTAGCACGGGTGAACTAAAATTAATGATGTTTTCAGTGGTTATTCGTGAATTGGTGAATATGGTAGACGCTTCGGGTCTAGCTAAAGTACCAAGCTAACAAAAATCTAGTTGTTATAACTAACGTTTTTTAGATCTAAAAAATGCGTAATGATTTTTTATAAAACTAAAAATCTTGGTTTTTTACTTTTCCTGCGCGCCATGTTGGCTTTTTCTAAAATTAAAAAATAAACGCCGCGTCAATTTTCCAACAGAACTTATATTTAATTTAGATTAAATATAAACAGTTAATTAATTTTATTTTTTTATAAAAAATTTTTAAAAAGATAATGTTAATATTTCTTCATTTAATACTTTTAATATGTTTAAAATGGTAATATAATTTATTACTCGTCGATTATTATAATAAAAATGGAAATTTCAATGCTTATTCTTTCTACGTTTAATTCAGAATATTTAAAAAAACCTCTTCAACACTTAATTGAAAAATTTACTCCAGATTCAGTTCAAACTAAATATGTTAATAACAATGTAGTTGGAGAGCTTATAAATTTACAGCTAAATTCAGAGCCTCCATCATCACTGATTATTTTGCTTAGATTGTTTGATTTAATGGGTAATTGTAAAGATGAAATTGGGGAAAATCAATTAAAAGAAAATTTACAGCTTATTTTGGAACAAATTAATGTCCTTAAAAAAAGAAACGAATTGCCATTAATTATTTTTTTATGCCCTAGTCCTAAAGCGTTTTATAACGAACAGCTACTTAACATTGAAAAATATTTTTTAGCTATATTGCAAAATAATAAAATACACACACTAACTCAATCAGATATCCAAAAGCATTATCTACTTAGTAGGTTTGATAATCCCGTAGAGTATGATACTCATATACCTTATACGTTTGAATTTTATCTGGCATCAGCGTGTTTATTGGCAAGAAAATTGCATGAACTCGTAAAAAAAGCCTATAAAGTCATTGTGGTGGATTGTGATAATACCTTATGGACAGGCGTTGCTGGCGATATTGGAATAGAAAAAGTTGTTTTTAAAGATCATAATCTTGCCTTGCAAAAATTTTTAGTTAATCAGTATGAATCCGGAGTAATCATTTGTTTGTGTAGTAAAAATGAAGAGCAAACTGTTTTAGATGTTTTTAAAGGACGGCAAGAGGAAATGCCGTTAAAAATAGAACAGGTGACTAAATATAAGATTAACTGGGATAAGAAAGGAGTTAATATCGAAAGCCTAGCTTCGGAGCTTAATCTTTATTTAGATAGTTTTATTTTTATTGATGATAATCCCTGGGAAATTAAAGAGGTAAGTCAAATCCCAGGTGTTTTATGTATAACGATGCCACAAAATTTAAACGAATTTAATCATACCTGGGCTTTTGATATTAATGAGTATTCGTTGGTTACACAAGCCGATAGGAATCGATCTAAATTTTATAAGCAAACGGACACTAAAACAACGTTGGCAACAAAGTTTCGTGATCCTATCGAATATTTAAGATCATCTGAATTAGGCCAATCTATAGTGATAAGCAAAGTTGAGCCGGAAAACGATATAAAAATAAAGGGAAGAGTTCGGGAATTATCTGGAAGAACTAATCAATTTAATTTATTTCCCGAGGCTAAAAAACTTAGCGAAATAGAAAAAATAGTGAATGACGACAAGAAAGAAATCTTTGTCGGTAAAATCAGTGATAAATTATCACCCGAAGAAGATATTGCGGCTATAGCGCTATGTACTGTAGATAAAAGTTGCTTAAAGGTCGACGGTTTTTTTGTGAGTTGTCGAAGTTTTAGCCGTGGTATTGAATATGAGCTGATAAAGTATATAGCACAATTTGCGCGAGTCAAGCAATTAACTGATATACAAATTAAATTTAAAAAAACCGCAAAAAATAAAGTGGCCACAACATTTTTAAATATTTTGAGTGAAAAGACATTCAAAAATCCAATTTTAAATCTCTTATTTAAAAAAACAAAAAATTATTCCTTAACACAAGTAGTGGTTAAATTTTTATATAAAAATTTGAATATTTGTTTAGATTTTAACGCACTAGAAGTAGATGAAGTGTTTAATTTGACGCTTTCAGTTGAGAAATTAATAAATTTACAGGTTGATTTATTAATACGCGCGACCTTAAATGTCAATCAAGCAATCAAGATTAAATCAGATCAAAAAATGATACTACATGGCAATGATGGGGTAAGTGAGCGTTATTTGTTGGATCTGAGAGAAATGACGCAATCGCTTGATTATCTCATGAAAAAATTCTCTGTTGATATGAGTCAGCTTAAACCGATTGCAAAGCTAGAATACAGAGTATTTACGCTATGCGAAAAAATATTACAGCTAACTAATCCAGCGAAAGATAACGCTTTAATATCACTTGGCCTCGATTCGTTAAAAGCAACTTTATTATGCAGTTCTCTTTATGAAAGTGAAGGTGTCAGTATATGTTATACCCAGTTGCTTTGTGAAAAAATGACAATATTAAGCCTAATAGAATGTATTAAAGAACAAAAAGCGACAAAAAAAACAGCAATCGATATAACAGTATCGGTAGCCGATAGTTCTTACTATGATCAAATCATGCTCGCTTCCTTACAACAAAAAAGGCTTTGGATGGCCGAGCAAAAAGAAGGAATAAGTAATAGTTCTAACTATCATATGTTGGCGTGTTACACGATATCGAATCTCGATATAAATTATTTTAAAGTGGCATGCCAACAACTCATAAGGCGATATGATGTTTTTGGCGCCACTTTTTTTATGGATAATAGCGGGCAATTAGTACAGTCTATTTTACCACCTAAAAAAAGACAGCTTCTTTTAGAAGCGCGAAATTTAAAACAAGGAAATTTATTAAAAGTAGCGATTCAAGAAGAGCTTTCTAAGCCTTTATCAATGAGCGATTATCCGCTTATTCGCTTTATATTATTTAAAGACCGGGCGAATAAAAATTACCATATTCTTTTTCATATACACCATGGTATTTTTGACGCAATTTCATTAAAAAATTCTTTAATGAAATTATCAGAATTATATCGTAATCCATTAACATCTAATCAGTCGGCGTTAATTGAGTCTCCTCCACAATATATCAGCTATATTCACTATCAGCAGGAGAAATTGCTAAACAACGATTACAAAACGAAAGCATTGAATTTTTGGAAGAATGAATTATCAAAAATAGAAACGATTACAGAGTTTCCGTATGATCAAGCTAACGTAACATTTAAGCTAGCTACAGAACAAAAGGCTGAGCGATATATGTTTTTAAGTGATTTAGATCAATCTGCTGCATTGAAATCCTTGGCTCGAGTAGCTGGAGTCACTCCTTATAGTGTGATAAGTACTTTATTTAGCTTCTTAATTTCGGCTTATACCTATCAAGATAATATTGCTATTATAACCGCGACGAATGGAAGAAGCGGAAATCCATCTTTTCATAAAATGATTGGTTTTTTTGTCAATTTATTAGTTCAAAGTTTTGATTTAGAAGAAAACAAAAATAAAACATTTAATGAATACTTCAAAGATAAACACAAGAAATTCTTAGAAGCTCAGAATTATCAAGATATTCCTTTCGAAGAAGTGCAGAAAATTTTAAGTGAGCAGGGTGTTAAGGATATTTTATTAAGCCCCGCACTGATTTACCAAAGCTACGATACTCCTCAGCTAACGTTAGCGGAGGAGTCGGCTACATTAACCATACCTGAACGACCGATTATATTTGATTTAAGAGAATTTTGTCGATTTGGTCATTTTACTCTATTTGCCCAAGAAACTGAGAAAGAATTAAATTTTGTGATTGAATATGCAAAGGATTTATATAGCCCCCATTTTATAGAACGTATCGCTAATAACTTTAAGCATCTTATGGCAGCAGTTCTTCATAATCCTGAACAACGATTAGATGAGATATCTGTTGTTTGTGAAAAAGAGCGCGAAGAACTATTAAGCTTAGGCCAAGGTCCTCAGCTTGAGTATACTGTAACTAATCTTGCTAAAGGATTTCAGCGTAGCGCATTAAATTATCCTGACAAGGTAGCTATTTGCCATAACGAAACTATTTTTAGCTATAGTGAGTTGGATGCATTATCAGATAAATTAGCTAATTTATTGTATAAAAATGGAATAGAGAAAGGTCATAGCGTAGGAATTTACTGTCATCGAAATCATTTATTTTTTATAGCTGAGTTGGCTATTTTAAAGCGAGGAGCGGTTTTTGTTCCACTTTCTACAGAAAATCCCGATGATCGTTTACGATATATAATTAAAGATGCAGAAATTAGCTATATCATTGGAGATGTAGATTTAGTACTAAAAGATGAGCTTATTGGTTTAAATTTTATTAACATTCAAGCGATGATAGATCAAGTGAAAGTTAGTGTTTTTCCTGTTTTACAAGAAAAATTTCAGCAAGAAACTAATAGGGAAGATAGAGCTTGCATACTTTATACCTCGGGTTCAACCGGTAAGCCGAAAGGCGTTATTCTCAAGCATAAAGGGATATTTCGTGTTGTGGAATCCCCCAATTTTGTGACTGTTAATTCTTCCGACAAAGTTGCACAAATGGCGAATGAAGCCTTTGACGCCGCTCAGCTCGAATGTTGGCTTGCTTGGAATAATGGTGCTAGCTTAGTTATCATTGATAAAAAAGTGATGTTAGATCCTGAGCTTTTTCCAAAACAGTTACTGGATCAAAAAATTACTATCATGTGGTTAACAGCAGGTTTATTTCATCAGTATGCCTACGATCAACCAGATTTATTTACGCAGTTAAACTACTTATTGATAGGCGGGGATGCCATTGATAAACAAGCAGTACAAAACGTTTTAGCGACTAACAGCGCGCAATCGCTGCGTATCATCAATGGATACGGTCCTACAGAAACTAGTATTTTTGCGTTGACTTACACCTTTGATTTAGCGAGGTTAAATAGCTACGATAAAGCACCTGTTGGCCGACCTATTAACAATACGACAGTAGAAGTATTAACGCAATTTAGACAGTTAGTTCCGATAGGCGGGGCTGGACAATTATATATAGGTGGTGAGGGTTTAGCTGAAGCTTACCTTAAGTTACCGGATATAACGAAAAAATGTTTTATTTCTAATGAAAAAATGCTTGAAGACAGGAAATATAAATCGGGCGATTTAGTCAAGTGGACCGTAAATAGTTTTAAAGATTTACCGCAGGAACTAATTTTTTTAGAAAGAATTAATGATGAACAAAGGGTTAAAGTTCAAGGGAACCTAGTTTTTGTAGAGGAAATTAAAAATGCCTTTTTAAAGCATACGGCTGTAAAACAAGCAGAAATATTAATTCGTGAGCAAGGTAAAAGTAAAGTTTTGGTAGCTTTCTATACGCTAAATGAAAATATAAAAAAACCGATTAGTAGTCAGGATTTACGTGATTCTTTAAGTAAAAAATTACCTTCTTATATGATCCCGGCCTTTTATAAGCAAATAGAATTTTTTCCGACTAATCTTAATGGTAAATTAGATAGAAAAAAACTATTAGCGTATCCTTTAGAGAGCCCTCGCGAAAATTTTTCAGCTGAAATTTTAACTGAAAATGAACAGAAATTATTAGCCATATTTAAAAATGTATTACTGTTTAATCCAAATTTTACCGTAAGGGATAATTTTTTTCAGCACGGTGGAACATCTATTCAAGCAATACAATTAATCGCAGCGGTTAAAAATATTTTTAATAAAAAAATTTCTTTTGATAATTTACGTCAAAATACCTCCGTAAAGCGCTTGGTTCGCTTTTTGGAATTAGAAAGTAATGAATTGTTGACCGGATCCTTACTTAGCGTGTTGAGGGAGGGTGATCCTCAATTCCCACCCATCGTTTTCATACACCCTGCCGGTGGCGGCTTATCTTGTTTTGATCAATTAATTAAAAAGTTACCGTTCTCTAACATCTGTTTTGGTATTGAAGATCCGGTCATACAAGAAGCGAAGGTAAAGGCCTTATCTATGATGGACATGGCAGCTAATTATTTAGAGCGTATTAAGAAGGAAATTAATGGGCCTTTCATTTTGGCAGGTTATTCCTTTGGAGGAATGTTGGCACTCGAAATGGCGTCTCAATTAGAACGGCGAGAACAAAAACAAGCACAAAATAGCTTATTGGGAATTATTTTATTAGATACCTGGGTGGTATCCTGTGCGAGTGAGAAAATTAAACTTGAATTAAAAAAACAGGTTTTAGTTTATTGTGCTGAGCAAAGAGCTAAGGTAGGTGGCAATCTAGATCTAGCAGAAGGTCTGTCTACTTCAATGGACTTGTTGGAAGAAATATGTAGCCATCATCAGAAAATAGGCTTTGTTTTTAAACCTAGAAAGCTTTCTTACACATCTATTCGCCTATTAAAAGCAAGTGATTTAGGTGAAGAATTTTTAGAAATGGGCTCCAAAGAAAGAAATAACTATTTGTTGAACTTTGTAGATGAAAAATTATTTAAAAAGCAAGAGATTGAAGCAACACACTTTAATCTTTTAGAAAACGCAAGCTTACCTGAAGCTTTTTCTGAGCAAGTTAGCAATTTATGCCAAAATTATTGTTCGCAGAAAATAATATCGATTGATTTGTCGCGTGTTGAAAGGTCTTCTAATAATGCGACGACGAGCTTTTTTAATAACAAGAACGTAAATAATGAGGTATATCAATATGACAGTGAAAAGTCTATGCTCAGAATAGCTAAATAGAATAATAGGCCGCTAATTTTTTGGGAATAAAAAAATGAATTTTCAGATTATCTTAGATGCATTACCTTTTTCAGTTTACTGGATAGACAGCAGAAAAAAAATTTTTAAAGGAGGTAACCAACATTTTCTTTCTTTACTGAAGCTTACTTCGTTATCTGAACTGATAGCAAAGCCGATATCCAGTATTTTGGTAGGCGATTATCTAAGGATAGTTAATGATCTATTTGACAAAAGTATAAAAAATAAAGGAAAAAAATTCTCAGCTGTTTATTATAAGATATTGAATGACCACGAAGAGCCAACCCTTATTCAGAGTATTTCTTTGCTGCCTAAAAAAGAACTGGTTATTTTCAGTGAGATTTATCCGCCAATAAAAGATTTTAATCAATATTTATGGGATGAAAAAGAAAAATTAGCTATTTATTTAAATAATATCGTTGAAAATGTGCCGGCGAGCATTTATTGGAAAGATGTGAATAGTGTGATTTTAGGAGGAAGTAAATTACATACCGAATTAACCGGTTATTCAGATAGTAAAGCGGTTGTTGGTAAGACGGATTATGATTTCGCTTGGAGAGGTCAAGCTGAAAGAATAATAGAAAATGATCGTTTTGTCATGAAAAACAAACAAATGATTAGCTTTGAAGAAAGAGCTAAATTGCCAGATGATGGGATACATATTTTTTTGACACAGAAATCACCTTTAAAAGGGAGATTAGGTGAAATTATTGGAGTGCTAGGTGTTTCTATTGACATTACCGAGCTTAAAAATACCCAGGAAAAATTAAGGAAAGCTAAATTGGCTGCAGAAGCCGCTAATGACGCTAAGACTGAATTTCTTGCCAATATGAGTCATGATATTCGTACCCCGTTAACAGGAATTATTGGTTTATCACAACTACTGGCGTATCGCTTAGTGTTGACCGAGGATAAGGAAGATCTGCATCTGATGCATCAGGCGAGTGAACGGCTATTAAATCTGCTAAACGATGTGCTCGATGTTGCTTCTTTAGAAAATGTTGATGAAGCAGAAATTAAGCTAGAAAGTTTTTCTTTACTTGATTTATCCCAGGCTTTAAAAGGCTTGCTATCGCCGGCGGCAAAAGTAAAAGGCTTAAGCTTGCGTGTAAATGTTGATATCTCCACATCCGAGAGCATTTTGAGTGATCGTATTAAATTAGAGCGTATTTTATTAAATTTAGCGAATAATGCGATTAAATTTACTAAAAAAGGAGAGGTGAGTTTAAGTATCAAAGAATTAGCTTTATTGCCTCAACGATCGGATGGTATACAGGTTGAATTTACTGTCAGTGATACCGGAATAGGGATTCCCGCCGATAAGCTGACTTATATTTTCGATCATTTTTTTCGCATAGCACCTAGTTTTGAAGAGCAAGATCAAGGTTATGGTGTTGGCCTCTATATCGTTAAAAAATTTGTTAATTTGCTAGGTGGTAAGATTGAGGTTAAAAGTGAAGTGGGCGTAGGAACTAAATTTTCTTTTAGATTATTTATGGCCTTGGCTAAGTCTAATAAAACGAAAAAATTCAAAAATAAGGATTCTGAGCCCTTTATTTTCTTAAAAACGAAAGACGATCAAGCTGTAGCTATGGAAGAAGATTTAATGAGGCGATCTGAGCGTACATCGTTCGAGTTGCTAAACGAGAAGCTACCGGCTAAGAAAAATATTTTACTCATAGAAGACGACCAATTAGTGATTAAGTTTTCAAAAGAATTGTTGGCCCAGGCAGGCTATCGAGTGACGGTCGTTTCAAGCGCTAAGGAAGCTTTGAATTTGGCGAAAAACCACACTTTTGATTTGATTATCACCGATCTGGGTTTGCCGGGGATAAGCGGTTGTGAGTTGGCTGTGTTATATCGTTACTGGGAACGTGTTGCTCATAAGCCGAGGGTACCTATTATTGTTTTAACGGCACATGGACAAGGTAAGTTTAAAGAAGAATGTTTAGCGGCAGGTATTAATGAGATATGGTTAAAACCCTTAACGATAGAAAAAATTAAAAAATTAGATAAATATTGCTTAGATAATAAAAAAGTCACTACTGAATTGTTGCCTACTCCAGTACAGTCTAAATCAGCTGAAAACGAATTGGATGCTGAGGTTGAGGAAAGTAATATTGGAATAGAAAAAGCGAACTTGCTTGAGATAATTAATTCTTATCCTGTCTTTGATAAGCGTATGAGTCTTAAAAATTTGAGTGGTAACGAGAAGTTGTTTCAGGAAATAGTTGAAATGTTTAATCAATCAATTCCAGAGCAACGGCAAGAACTTGAGCAAGCTTATGCATTAAAAGATTGGGCTGTGTTAGAAAATATAGTGCATAAAATAAAAGGAGGGGCATGTTACGTAGGTGCAATCCAATTAAATTATGTTTGTAAGAATTTCTTACGCTGTTATTTAACAGGCCAATCCCAACTATTAGATCCCCTTTGTCAATGTCTAATACGCAGCTTAATGGAGACGCAGCAGGCTTTACTACTGGTAGATTAGCTAGCTTCCATAAGATCATGGATGACGCCCAATTTATGTGTATTTTCTGAGCGGAACCCTGCTAGTTAATTAATAAGCTTTCTTTTCCAATCAACTATGGCAGAATACTTAGTTTCTGTGAATTATTAAGCTTCCTATGCCGTCCTTTATTCATTTGCATCTTCATACAGAATATTCTTTGAGTGATGGTTTGGTGCGTATTGATAAGCTAATATCTAGAGCCGCTGAGCTTGCTATGCCCGCTATTGCTGTGACGGATCAGTCGAATCTGTTTGCGGCGATTAAGTTCTATCAAGCGGCTATTAAAAAAGGAATTAAACCCATAATAGGCGCTGAATGTTGGATAAAAGATGAGCAATCTTCAGAATCTGCTTTTCGGTTGATTTTGTTATGTCAAAATCAACAAGGCTATCGAAATTTAATTCAATTAACCTCACGCTCCTATTTGGAAAATCAACAAGAAGGTAAGCCTATTATCAAAAAAAGTTGGTTTTCAAATTATTCGGAAGGCTTAATTGTTTTATCGGGTGGAAGAGCAGGGGATATTGCGACTTGCTTATTTAGAAATAAGCAGCCATTAGCAAGGGAATATTTACAGTTTTGGTTGAATCTTTTCCCCAATCGGTTTTATTTGCAATTACAACGTCTAGGTCAAGCACAGGAAGAAGAATATATCGGCGCTATTATAGAGCTGGCAAGGGAATATCGTGTTCCAGTTGTCGCGACTAATGGCGTTTGCTTTATTTCTGCAGAAGATTTTGAAGCGCATGAAGCGCGGGTTTGTATTAATAGTGGGCATATTTTAAATGATCCCAAGCGTTCTAAGGTTTATACCGAGCAACAATATTTACGATCTATGCAAGAAATGGAGTCTTTGTTTGCTGACATTCCATCTGCATTGAGTAATTCAGTTGAAATTGCAAAACGTTGTAACTTAGAAATTGAATTAAATTCATCATTTTTACCTAATTTTCCTATTCCAGCAGGAATGACTGCGGAGAATTTCTTAGTTCAAGAAGCCAAACAAGGCTTGCTTCGATGTTTGGCACTGAGGTCTAAAACTCACCTTGGTTTACCGCCGACTAACGATCTAAAATCAAAAGGACAGTTAGCTAATCCCAATGACTTAGAAAAAATTTATTTTGAAAGATTGTATACCGAACTCAAGGTTATCAATTCGATGGGTTTTGCAAGTTATTTTCTTATCGTTGCTGACTTTATTCGTTGGGCGAAGGAGAATCGTATTCCAGTAGGGCCTGGAAGAGGTTCCGGAGCAGGCTCTTTAGTGGCTTATGCCTTGCAGATTACTGGCCTAGATCCTTTGCAATACGACTTACTTTTTGAGCGTTTTTTAAATCCAGAACGTATTTCTATGCCGGATTTCGATATTGATTTTTGCATGGAAGGAAGAGATCGGGTTATTGATTATGTGACAGAACGTTATGGTCGTGAATCAGTTTCCCAGATTATTACCTACGGCAGTATGGCGGCCCGCGCTGTTGTCAGGGATGTAGGGCGTGTATTGGGCTATCCCTATGGAATGGTCGATAAAATTGCTAAATTAATTCCTTTTGAATTAGGTATCACACTTGAGAAAGCCTTAGATCAAGAGGATGAACTGAAACAGCGTTATGAAAATGAAGATGAAATCAGAGTATTAATTGATTTGGCGAAAAAATTAGAAGGCTTAGTGCGTAATGTGGGTAAACATGCGGGCGGCGTTGTGATTGCTCCTTCTAAATTGACTGATTTTACGCCACTATATTGTGAAGCAGGATCAACGCATTGTATTACCCAGTTTGATAAGGATGATATTGAAAAGGTCGGCTTGGTTAAATTTGACTTTCTAGGTCTTCGTACCTTAACGATCATTGATTGGGCGGTACAAACAATTAATGCTAAAAAACTACCTGATGATCCCTTATTAGACATAACGGCAATCCCTATTGATGATGGTAGCACGTTTGCTTTATTAAAAGCCTGTAAAACAACGGCCGTGTTTCAGTTAGAGTCTCGAGGTATGCGTGATCTGGTTAAACGATTGCGCCCTGATAGTTTTGATGAAATTATTGCTTTAGTGGCTTTATTTCGTCCAGGACCTTTACAGTCTGGGATGGTGGATGATTTTATCAATCGTAAACATGGCCGTGCACAAGTTCAATATGACCATCCTTTTTTAATTCCTATTTTAGAACCTACCTATGGAATTATTTTGTACCAAGAACAAGTCATGCAAATTGCTCAGGTACTAGCAGGTTATACCTTAGGAGCGGCTGATTTATTGCGCCGCGCCATGGGAAAAAAGAAATCTGAAGAGATGGCGCAGCAACGAACTATTTTTATAAAAGGGGCTGAGCAAAAGGGTTTAGAGACACGTTTAGCGGATCAAATTTTTGATTTGATGGAAAAATTTGCCGATTATGGATTTAATAAATCACATTCAGCCGCCTATGCGCTGGTTTCTTATCAAACAGCTTGGTTAAAGGCGCACTATCCTGCAGAATTTATGTCGGCGGTATTATCATCGGATATGGACCACACTGAAAAGGTAGTGACCTTTTTGGAAGAATGTCGCTTGATGAAATTAAAGGTATTGCCACCGGATATTAACTGTAGCCATTATAAATTTACGGTAGATGAGTCAACAGCAAATTGTATTCGTTATGGTTTAGGTGCCATTAAAGGCTTAGGCGCAGGCGTGGTAGAAATGCTAGTTGCCGAGCGCCAGAAGCATCCTTTTGCGGATCTATTTGATTTGTGTCATCGAGTTGATTTACAAAAATTAAACCGTCGTAGTTTAGAAGCGTTAATTTTCTCAGGGAGTTTAGATGGATTAGGCTTAAATCGCGCTAGCCTCATGGCAAATATAGAAGCCGCCTTACAAGCAGCCGATCAGAAGTCATTAGCGAAAGATTCAGGACAGCAGGATTTTTTTGGCCTTGAGATGATATCTCAGTCGAGTCAGATGGTTAATCAGCAAGATTGGCCAAAATTAAAGCGATTACAAGCTGAAAAAGAAGTTTTAGGGTTTTATCTAAGTGGTCATCCTTTAGAAGATTACGAAGCAGAATTAGTCTATTTTATTACCACCTCTTTTAGTAAGTTAACAACAAGAACAGGCCACGCTATTACTATAGCAGGATGGGTGCTTAATATACGTTCCCTGTGGACTAAACGTGGCGATCGTATGGCAGTACTTAGCTTAGAGGACGCGAGTGGGCGTTTAGAGGTTACCTTATTTAGTGATATCTACGTTCAATATCGTGATAAATTGCATAAAGATAAATTGTTAATTATTGAAGGCGAAATCCAAAATGACGAATTGACTGGCAATATACGTGTGTTAGGGAAAAGAATTTTAGATATAACCGAAGCACGTGAAAACCACGCGAAAAACTTACTTATTAAGCTTACTAAAGCGTTTATTAAGCCAGGCCAATTGGATGATTTACAGAAAATAATGAGCACTTTTTGTCCAGGCCTTTGCCCTACTTCAATTGAGTATTACCATCCTGAACTGAAAACACAGGTAAATTTTAGTTTAGGTGATAGCTGGAAGGTGAAACCCTCAGATAGTTTGTTGAAAATGTTACGTGAAAATTTTGGTGAAGAATCTGTCATTATTCAGTATTAATTGAAGTACGACGCTATAGTAAAAAGTAAAAGGATAGAAACTACATGGCCACAGCTTAGCACTTAGAGCGTTGCCTAAATAGAGACAGTTAAACTAACTGCGCGAAAAATAAGGCTTTTTTTAGAAAGCATAAACCAATAAAACTGGCAGAAACACACTATATAGATTATTATTCCCTTTGATTTTGTGTATTTTAGATGGTTAAGCGATGGTTAAAAATGGGAAAGTAGTTGAAAGCCAACGGTTCCAGAGGCAGCGCAATAAACCTAGAGCGACCCGTTTAATATCTCAATTGCCTTCTAGAGCTTGGTTTTTTAAATTTTCCTTGAGTTTGTTACTGGTATTAAGTTTTATTCTATTGTGGCAAAAGTTAGCAGACCCCGCTTGTTTTCCCGTTAAAAAAATTAAAATTAGTGGGGATTTAACGTATGTAAAGCAGCGTAATTTACAGCAAATTATTTTGCCTTTTATGGCTAAGGGATTTTTCCGCTTAGATAGCCGAGGGCTAAAAGATCAGATTTTACAACAACCATGGATAGCTTCGGTAAGCGTAAAGCGATTTTGGCCAGATACCTTGCTAGTAAATTTTATGACAAAAAAACCTATCGCTTTTATAGGTAGGCATAGTTTATTGGATGAACAAGGTAATATTTTTAGTCCAAGTCAAGGTGATCTGGCGTCACTCGATCTTCCTACTTTTATCGGCCCGCTCGGACAACAAAAATATTTGTTAAAAACCTACCAAACGATGAGCCCATTGATCGCAAATTTAAACTTGAAAATAAAATTATTAAAACTAGTTCATCAACAATCTTGGTATCTGCAATTAAGTAACGGATTGTCGCTTTATTTGAGTCAAACGGAACCCTATTTACAGTTACAACGTTTTGTTGAGGTCTATTCTGATGTTATTGCGAGCAAAGTATCTATGGTAGATTACGTGGATCTTCGATATCCCCATGGTATGGCTGTAAAATTTAAAAAGCGAACTTCTTAGGAAAAAGTTATTCATTGCATGATGACATTTCTTTTCTAGTCCAGCTAAAGGTTTAAGTTTGAGAATAAGATTAAGTAGGATAAGCGGCATAATTACATATAACGCTAGTATTTAACAATGAAATCAAATGATGCAGTTTAGAAAGAGATCTAAAGTATTTAATTGAAGGTGGAATAATATGGCAAAAAAACCGACTAAGAATTTAATTGTGGGTTTAGATATTGGTACCTCTAAGGTCAATGCCTTAGTCGGCGAAGTGAAGCCAGATGGCATTGAAATTATTGGTATGGGAATTTATCCTTCGTTGGGTTTAAAGCGAGGCGTCGTCGTTAATATCGATGCAACGGTGGATTCTATTCAACAAGCAGTGGGTGAAGCAGAGGCGATGGCCGGTTGTCCTGTGCGTAGTGTCTATACAGGTATTGCAGGGAATCATATTCGCAGTTTGAATTCACACGGAATTGTGGCGATACAAAATCAAGAAGTGACGCATGCTGACGTTGAGCGGGTGATTGATGCCGCTAAAGCAGTAGCTATCCCTGCGGATCAAAAGATATTACATATTTTACCGCAGGAATTTATTATTGATAGTCAAGAAGGTATTCGTGAACCTATCGGGATGTCAGGGGTTCGTTTAGAAGCCAAGGTCCATATGGTAACAGGCGCTGTTAGTGCGGCGCAAAACATTATTAAGTGTATACAGCGTTGTGGTTTAGAGGTTTCAGAAATTATTTTAGAACAATTAGCATCGAGTCAATCGGTGTTGACTGAAGACGAAAAAGAGCTGGGTGTCTGTTTAGTCGATATAGGCGGCGGTACAACGGATATTGCTATATTTACGGAAGGTGCTATTCGTTTTACATCCGTTATTCCGATTGCAGGTGATCAAGTAACCAATGATATTGCCGTTGCCTTAAGAACACCGACACAAAGTGCCGAGCAAATTAAAAGGCGACATGCTTGTGCCTTAGCCGAGCTCGCAAGTCCAGATGAATTAGTAGAGGTATCAGGTGTAGGTGACCGTTTAGGACGAACGCTCACTAAACGCGCTTTAGCAGAAGTTGTTGGGCCGCGTTATGAAGAGCTTTTCCATTTAGTAAAGGCAGAGCTACACCGCAGTGGCTTTGAAGAATTTTTGGCGGCGGGGATTGTTCTAACCGGAGGCGCTTCTAATGTGAGTGGAAGTGTCGAGTTAGCGGAAAAGATTTTTAAGTTACCGGTTAGACTGGGCCATCCACAATACGTTCGTGGGAACAGCGAGGTAACTACTAATGGTATGTATGCGACGAGTACAGGCCTGTTATTATATGGTTACCAACAACAATGCGAACAGCGTAAACCTAATCATGTTTTATTTGGCGGAAAAATAGCACGCATAAAAAATTGGCTATGCGAAAATTTCTAAATAATACTGAAATCCTGAGGAGTTAATTATGACCACCCAATTTGATTTGCCCGATGCCCCTTTACAGAACGCGGTTATTAAAGTTATCGGTGTAGGCGGTGGCGGTGGGAATGCCCTTGAACATATGCTGGCGCAAGACATCAATGGAGTAGAGTTTATCTGCGCTAATACAGATGCTCAAGCGCTAAGAAATTCTTCGGCTAAATGTTTATTACAGCTAGGACAGCAAATTACTAAAGGTTTAGGTGCTGGGGCAAATCCAGAAGTAGGCCGGCTAGCGGCTGAAGCCGATAGAGAGCGAATTCGTGCCGCCTTAGAAGGTGCGAATATGGTTTTTATTACAGCCGGTATGGGTGGAGGCACGGGCACTGGTGCAGCCCCGGTAGTTGCGGAAATTGCCAAACAAATGAAAATTTTAACCGTAGCGGTGGTGACTAAACCTTTTGCGTTTGAAGGAAAGAAGCGTTTGCACTTAGCTGAAGAGGGCATTAAACAGCTCACTCAATATGTAGATTCATTAATTACTATCCCAAATAACAAATTAATGAATGTGTTAGGTAAGAATGTTAGTCTTTTAGATGCCTTTAAGGCCGTAAATGATGTATTATTCGGCGCTGTTAAGGGAATAGCGGCTTTAATAACCCGCACCGGTTTAATTAATGTGGATTTTGCGGATGTCAAAACAGTGATGTCAGAGATGGGTATGGCTATGATGGGGACGGGAATAGGGTCTGGAGCTGATAGAGCGCGCTTAGCAGCAGAGTCTGCAATTGGTAGCCCTTTATTAGAGGATATCGATTTAGCCGGCGCACGTGGTGTACTTGTCAACATAACAGCGGGGCCCGATTTGTCGATGGGTGAGTTTGGAGAGGTTGGTGAAGTGATTAAAAGCTTTACTTCCGAAGAAGCGAACGTGGTTATCGGTACCGTGATAGATCCTGAAATGAGCGATGAACTGCGTGTTACGATAGTGGTAACAGGTCTTGGTCATCTCCCTACTAGTATGCCAGTGGGAGGCGCCTCCAGTCTTGTTAGGGCCGCTGACGGTAGTTTAGATTATCATCAGCTAGAACGGCCTACCGTATTACGCAAACAAGGTATCGCTTCACCTTGCAAATCCACAGTAGATAGCACAGCCGCTACTGATATAGAATATTTTGATATTCCTGCTTTTTTACGTAGACAAGAAGAGGTTTCTTAAGGGTGTCTAAGAAAAAATACAATTCAACTCAAGGCGTTCGCGTACTAAAGCAACGTACATTAAAGAATGTTATTAAAGCCGCGGGTATTACATTGCATAGCGGTGAAACGGCTATTTTAACTTTACGGCCTGCGCCGATTAATACCGGCATTATCTTTCGCCGAATTGATTTTAATCCTATTGTTGAAGTTCAAGCTCGGGCTGAGCACGTTGGCGAAACAACGTTACAAACTACCTTACTTAAAAATGGGGTACGGGTAGCTACGGTAGAACACTTAATGTCTGCTATGGCGGGTTTAGGCATCGATAATGCTTATGTTGACATTACTGCTTCAGAAATCCCTATTATGGATGGGAGTGCAGGGCCGTTTATATTTTTGATTCAATCGGCGGGTATTGAAGAACAAAGCGCTGCTAAACGTTTTATCCGTATCAAACAAGCGATTAAAGTAACCGAAGGTGACAAGTGGGCTTCTTTTGAGCCCTTTGATGGTTTTAAGGTTTCATTTGAAATTGATTTTAATCACCCTCTTTTTCAAAGTCGCAGCCAAAAGGCAAGTATTGATTTCTCAACAACCTCTTATATTAAAGAAGTAAGTCGTGCTCGTACCTTTGGTTTTATGGCCGATTATGAGAAGCTGCGTGAAGTTCGATTAGCCTTAGGTGGTAGCCTCGATAATGCCGTCGTCGTCGATGAATATAGAGTCCTTAATGAAGATGGTTTGCGCTACGAAGATGAATTTGTGCGACACAAAATCCTCGATGCAGTGGGAGATCTTTATTTGTTAGGGCATAGCCTCATTGGTGCTTTTAGCGGTTATAAATCAGGTCATGCGCTTAACAACTTGTTACTACGTCGTTTATTGATTAATGCAGATGCTTGGGAATACGTTGAATTTGAGGATGAAGTCAAAGCACCACTCGCCTATAGAAGGGCGCTACTCAATGCGTGTTAAACCTTTCGGGGATTTCAGCGCTTGAGTTGTTTAACAATACTTAGCTAACTAGCTAAAAAGTGTATATAAAGCTTAGTTATTTAGCAATTCATCTAAAGCCGCATTGGCCAGGCTGTCTACCCTATCGTTCTCGGGGTGGCCACTATGTCCTTTTACCCACTCCCAACGGATATGATGACGTTCTGCTTGCTTAGCTAATTCCTTCCATAAGTCAGAATTTTTGACTGGTTTTTTATTAGCCGTAAGCCAAGCACGCCGCTCCCACTGTGGTAACCACTCAGTAATTCCTTTCTTGACGTATTGTGAATCGGTGCTGAGTGAAATTTGACAGGGTTTTTTTAATGCCATTAAAGCCTGAATAGCGGCCATGAGCTCCATACGATTATTCGTCGTAGCAGTTTCCGTGCCAAAAATAATTTTCTCTTTTTCTTGATATCGTAATAAGACGGCCCAGGCACCAGGTCCTGGATTCCCACGACAAGCGCCGTCGGTAAATATTTCTACTTTAGGGATTTTTTTATTAGGCATGATGAGGGCCTCTTGCATTAGGGACTAAGACCTTATTACTTAATACCGGTGGAAATTGCCAGACTAAGCCTAGTCCGCTAAGCCGTTTTACCCGCTTTTGCGCAATAATTAAATAGATTCCACCCATGTAGGGGGTTAGCCAGGGGGAGATGCGTTCTAGCCATGATAATCGGTTAAATAACCATAAGCCTGGTTTACTCGATAAGGGAGGGCGAAATAGAAAACTTTCTGTATGTTGAATTTCCCCACCTAAATAATGAATCCATTGGCAAAGGGTTTGAATCGTATAGAAATTTCCACTCCAAGTAGGTTTTTTACGGAATGAAAATAGCCGATAAACACCCCATAGGCTGACAGGATTAATGCCTAATAGAATTAAATGGCCGTTAGGCGCTAATACGCGCCATGCTTCAGTGAGTATAGATTGGGCATTTTTATCGGCTTCTAAGGTATGTGGCATTATGACCAGATGAACACTGTCGTTGGCAAAAGGTAAATGAGTATATACACTTTCTAGGCTAGCATAGGTATTGTTATAGGTATTAGGCTTACAATTATGATGTGAGTAAATACAGATTTTATGCGGTATAGGGCTAGTGGCTAAACTGGCTAAATTATGGCAGCTCAGCTGTAATAAATGTCGACCTGAATAATTAGCTAATAGGCTCGCTAAGCGCTTGTCTTCTATTTCAAGATAATACGGTTTCAAGAGATTTTCTCAGTTAACAAAGATTAACGTAACTAGATAGGTAAGAATCCCAACCCTTTTATTATCGCATAGGATAGGTGTCGGTAAGAAGAGGGCAGCAATCTTGGCTAGGATTCAATTAAAAAGAGAGGTTTTGTGAGTTTTTAGCTATTAAAAATAGGCGAAAAAAGTAAGTGTTTGGGTAAGAAAAGAATGCTAAAAATGTAGGTTATAAGCTTACATAAAATCGGTTTAATTTAGCTTGTGTAAGCCTCTTGGCTTGACCTCCCTAAGGGCTCCCCGTAAGATCGTAGTATGACTTATAAAATGCTCAAAATTTATTCATTATTACTTTCCGCCGTATTGGCTCTTACCATCGGTATAACGGCTTGTGTGCAGTTTCCTACGGCTATGGAAGGGGAAGAAATGGGCCTTGGTGGCGGTAGTAATGACAACGGCGATAGTAAGACTTATCAAACAATTGTCATGAAATCGACAGGTAGCCGTTTAGCGCCTAGAAATGCGAATGCGCTTTATAGTGCGGTGGACAAAGGAACACTTTGGGAGCCAATTCGGGCCCATTTGCAGTTATCAGCACGTGAGGAAAACCAACCAGCGGTTCAGGAGCAGATACGGTGGTTTGCTAAAAATCCGATTTATCTAAAGGATGCGGTAAGCCGAGCTGCGCCTTATATTTACTATGTTTATGCGCAGGTTAGAAAACGTGATTTGCCCACCGAATTGGTTTTATTACCTATTATCGAAAGTGGTTATGATCCCTCAGCGACTAATTCGTCTTCAGGGGCGGCTGGCTTATGGCAGTTAATGAAGGGCACCGCTAAAGGATATGGTGTTCATCAAGACAAAAGTTTTGATGGTCGTCGAGATATCTATAGTTCAACTAATGCGGCCTTAAACTATCTGACCTATTTAAAGAGTTTCTTCGGTGGAGACTGGTTATTGGCCATAGCGGCTTATGATACGGGTGAAGGGAACGTCCAGAATGCGATACGTCATAATACGCGCCAAGATAAAAATACCCATTTCTGGGCATTACCATTAGCGTTAGAGACACGTTCTTATATTCCGCGTTTATTAGCTTTGGCGGCCATTATTAAAAATCCAGCTAAGTATGGGGTTAGTTTACCTCCGGTTAGTGCTAAACCTTATTTAGAATTAGTTGATTCGAAAAGTATGAGTTTAATGAAGGTTGCTAAATTAGCCGGTATGAGTGTAACGGAACTCAAAGAACTTAATCCGGGAGTAAAAAATAGCTCAGCGGCGATTAAGCAAGGTCAATTGGCGCTGCCTATCGATAGGGTCGCTTTATATAAACAGCAATTAGCCGCCGCTAGTTTACCAACAAGTTACAAGGCAAAGACAGGGAATGGTGAGCTGGCGGTAAAACAAGGAAAGGCTGCTAGCCCTGTCCAGTTAGTGAGTAATCCGGCTAAACAAAGCTCGCAGCAGATTCATCTTGTAAAAAGCGGGGACACCTTAGAAGCGATTGCTAAGCATTATCATGTTTCTGTTAAAGAAATACAGGCTTGGAATCAACTTAGCAGCGATTTTCTCAAACCAGGCGAAAGGCTAAGGATTATGCTTTCATAGCTTTTGGAGTGATAATAGCTAAAAACGGGGATAGTGTTCAGTAAGCCACTACCCTCGTTTTTTTTATATTTGATGTACACGAAAACTTTAGTGATTAAACTCAAAGGATGGATTTTATATCAAAGTTCATTACTAAAGCGTTTTAAATAATTTGTAAATGGGCTTTTAGTTTCTGGGTGTTTTAACGCAAAGGCAATCGTTGCTTTTAGATAACCCAACTTACTTCCACAATCATAGCGTATCCCTTCAAATTCCCAAGCATGCATTATTTCATCTTTTAGTTGTCGTGCAATAGCATCGGTGAGTTGAATTTCCCCACCTTTCCCCATCGAAGTACTTGAGATATAAGGAAATATAGTTGAATTAAGAATATAGCGGCCCACAACGGCCAAATTGGATGGCGCTTCTTGGCGGCTCGGTTTTTCTATAATATTATTAATTTGACTCAGTCTTCCTTCTTTGGTTTTATAACCGATGATACCGTACTGTTCACTTTCTTCTGGGGCAGTGGCTTGAACCGCAATAATCGTGTTCTGTTTTTCTTGATAGATAGCTAACATTTGTTTTAAACAAGGGATAGTCGAGTCGATTAAATCATCAGCGAGTAAAACAGCAAAAGCCTCGTTATTGATAAGAGGTTGTGCGCATAAAACGGCATGGCCTAAGCCTAAGGTATCTGGTTGACGTAGGTAAACGCAACTAACTCCTTTCGGCAATATATTTTTGACGATATTTAATAAATCCTCTTTGCCTGTTTTAGCTAACTTGGCTTCTAATTCATAATTCGAATCAAAATGGTCCTCTATAGCGCGTTTGCTACTACTGGTTACAAAGATAAGCTCCGTGATACCCGCTGCAATCGCCTCTTCTACCGCATATTGGATTAAGGGTTTATCCACAATCGGTAACATTTCCTTAGGGCTGGCTTTTGTTGCCGGTAAAAAACGTGTTCCTAAGCCTGCAACAGGAAAAATAGCTTTACTGATTTTTTTCATGGATTGAAGGTTTCTCCTCGGCCAATTGCATAGTATTTAAATCCCAGCTGTTTTAAATAGCTGGGATCATAAAGGTTTCTTCCGTCAAAGATAGCCGGCTCTTTTAAGCGTTGTTTGATAAGATGAAAATCAGGGTTAAAAAATATATTCCACTCAGTGACAATAACTAATATATCCGCATTTATTAATGCAGCCTCGGGACTCTCATGGCAACTAAAGCCAGTTCTATTTTGATAAATACGATTTGCTTCAGGCATAGCGACAGGATCATAAGCTTGGATTTTCATACCCGCCGCTAAAGCCGATTCAATGAGTACTTGACTGGGCGCTTCACGCATATCATCGGTGTTTGGTTTAAAAGATAAGCCCCACAAAGCGATGATCTTTCCTTTCAGATGCGCATTAAAATAGTGGCGAATTTTAGTAAATAAAAGTCTTTTTTGTGCATCGTTAACTTTGTGTACGGCATTTAATAACTGCGGGGTATAGTGGACTGTCTTAGCCGTTGCTTCTAAAGCAAGCACATCTTTAGGAAAACAAGATCCACCATAACCACATCCAGGATTAATGAAATGATATCCGATACGTGGATCTGAGCCTACACCAATCCGGACTTGTTCAATATCTGCGTTTAATCGCTCTGCTAACTGACTCATCTCATTCATAAAACTAATTTTAGTGGCCAAAAAAGCATTAGCGGCATATTTAGTAAGTTCTGCAGAGCGAATATCCATGGCGATTAAACGATCATTATTACGGTTGAAAGGTCTATAAAGATTACGTAAATGTGATTCTGCTTCGGTATTATCGGTGCCAATAATAATTCTATCCGAACGCATAAAATCACTAACAGCTGCACCTTCGCGCAAAAATTCAGGATTTGCCGCGACATTAAACGGAATAGACAAGTTTCGTTGTTTTAACTGTTCTTGGATAATTATTTTAACTTTATCAGCGGTTCCTACAGGGACAGTAGACTTATTAATAATTAGTTTGGGTGCTGTTAGCGTTTTCCCAATATATTGCGCCACATCCAAGGCATAAGTGAGGTCGGCTGAGCCATCTTTGTCTTGAGGGGTGCCGACCGTAATGAACTGATAGAAACCATGTTCAACCCCTTGTTGCGGGTTAATACTAAAATGAAGACGACCGGCCGCTAAATTTTTTTGTAGTAGCGCAGGAAGATCCGGTTCATGAATAGGGCATTCACCCTGGTTTAAACGTTCAACTTTTTCTTGATCAATATCAATACAAAGTACTTGATTACCATGCTCGGCTAAACAGGCCGCTGTAACTAGACCTACATAGCCTGCCCCAAAGAGATTAATTCGCATAAAAAATAGTTTAACGGTCGAAAGTAGTACGATAGTATCGCAGAACAGCGAAGGCTTCAATTTTAACTCAACATAAGCTAGACTTCGATTTTTAACCGTATGCTTCTTATGCGCACTTATCTGGATTTTTTAAAATATATTCTTGATCAAGGTATTACGAAGACAGATAGGACAGGTATTGGTACTTTAAGTGGTTTTGCGTATCAAATGCGTTTTGATTTAACACGAGGTTTTCCGTTGGTTACCACGAAGAAATTGCACTTAAAAAGTATTATCTATGAGTTACTTTGGTTTTTACGGGGCGATACGAATATCCATTACTTAAACGAACACCAAGTGACTATTTGGGATGAATGGGCGGATGAAGCCGGTGATTTAGGACCCATCTATGGAAAACAATGGCGTTCTTGGCAAACAGCAGACCAGCAAGCAATTGATCAAATTAGCCAACTAATCGAACAAATAAAAACAAATCCAGATTCGCGCCGTTTAATTGTAAGCGCTTGGAATGTAGGGGATTTGTCGGCGATGGCATTACCACCTTGTCATTTATTATTTCAGTTTTATGTCGCTAATTCACGTCTTTCTTGTCAGCTTTATCAACGTAGTGCCGACGCATTTTTAGGGGTGCCGTTTAATATAGCCTCTTATGCCTTATTAACCCATATGCTGGCACAACAATGTGATTTACAAGTAGGGGACTTTGTTTGGACAGGAGGCGATTGCCACATCTACAATAATCATATTGAGCAGGTGCAATTACAATTAACCCGAGTACCCCGTCCTTTGCCGCAACTAAACATCCCGCGTAAGCCAGAATCTATTTTTGATTATTGCTTTGATGATTTTGTATTGACAGATTATGAGTATCATCCGCCTATTAAAGCTACCGTAGCGGTTTAGTGAATAAAATTTTTAAAAAAGATTAAATATATTCTACCTTATCAATTTCTAAATTGACTAAACCAGCTGGCGTTTGTACATTGACTATATCCCCTTCTTCTTTACCTATCAATGCTCGTGCTATAGGGGAAGCAAGAGAGATTTTACTGTGTTTAATGTCGGCTTCATCTTCGCCCACAATTTGATACCTAAGTATCTCATGAGTCTGGGTATTAATAAGGTGTAAAGTAGCGCCGAAGATAACCTTGCCATGATTGGTAATTTTTTTGACATCAATGATTTGCGCGCTCGCTAACTTATTTTCAATTTCAGTAATACGACCCTCGATAAAGCCTTGCATCTCTTTAGCGGCATGGTATTCAGCGTTTTCCTTGAGATCACCGTGCGCACGCGCTTCAGCAATGGCCGCTATCACTTGTGGGCGTTTCAATGTTTTTAATTGATGTAGTTCTTCCTTTAAGTGTTTGGCGCCGCTGTTGGTCATGGGTACTTTTTTCATGATTTCTCTCTAGCTTGCTTATTCTATCTTCTTCAGCATCCACACTGAATCTTCGATAGGTCTGATCATACCTTTTTTAATTAAATTTTTCGAGTTTGTTAGCTTTGTTTACTAAAAAATTTTCTGACACTTTCAAACCATAATTTTGCTTTAGGGTAGTGATTTCCTGTTTGCAGTTCTTTTTCAAGTGTGGATATCAATTCTTTTTGTGTCGTGTTGAGATTAACGGGCGTTTCAACAAAAACACGACATAATAAATCACCCGCTCCACCAGGACGCCCTGGAACACCTTTTCCACGCAAACGTAATACCTTTCCACTTTGTGTTTCAGCTGGAATATGTAAGCTGACTATGCCAGTTAAGGTTGGAATTTGTATGTCGCCGCCTAATAGAGCGAGTGTTAAATTGATAGGAACATCACAATATAAGTGATTAGCTTCACGCTTGAACAGAGGGTGCGGTTTAAGATGAACTTGAACGTATAAATCACCGGCAGGAGCACCATGATTTCCTGCTTCACCTTCGCCAGCTAAGCGAATTCGATTGCCTTCATCTATTCCTGCCGGAATCTTAACGGACAGTGTTTTTGTTTCTTGGGTTTGACCTTGGCCACGACAATCTGGGCAAGGGTTGGTAATGATGCGGCCTTGGCCATGACAATCGGGACAGGTTTGTTGTATCGTAAAGAAGCCTTGCTGTATCCGAACCTGACCTTGGCCTTCGCAGGTTTTACACAGTGTGGGTTTACTCCCTTTACGGGTCCCGGAACCATTGCAGCTTTTGCAATTAACTAGCCGTGGAATGCGAATTTCAACGGTCGTTCCATGGATAGCGGCTTCTAAATCAAGTTCTAAGGTATAACGTAAATCAGCCCCTCGTTGTGCCCGTTGACCTTGTTGAGCGCCGCCGCGATTTCCAAAAATATTACCAAAGACGTCGCCAATGTCGCCAAAAACATCATTAAAATTAAAACCGTGTGATTCCTGCCCACCCGCACCACCCATTCCAGCGGTGGCATCGATTCCAGCATGGCCAAATTGGTCATAGGTCGCTCGTTTACGGGAGTCCGATAAAATTTCATAGGCCTCTTTGGCCTCTTTAAATTTTTCTTCGGCGGCCTTATCCGATTTATTACGATCAGGATGATATTTCATCGCTAATTTGCGATATGCTTTTTTTAGCTCACTGTCACTTGCATTTCGTGATACACCTAATACTTCATAGTAATCAAGTTTTTTTGCCATAAATAAAGAACCAGAGATAACAAATCCCTGCAACAGGCTAAAGCACACCGCAAGGGATTGTGAGAGGTTAGTGGAATGTATATCTTTAATCTAGTTACTGACTTTTATTAGCCAGCAACTAGAAGTAAAGAGAGTAACTTTAACTATTCTTTGTCCTTATCTTTATCCTTGTCTTGCTTGTCTTTGTCTTTTACTTCCTCAAATACAGCATCCACTATATCTTCCTTTCCTTTAGTGTTTTCCTGAGTAGAATCGGCGGCTGCATCACTTGCATTGGCAGTATCAGGCTGTGCATAGAGACGATCGGCCATCTTTCCAGATAGTTCAGTAAGTTCTTTAAGCTTAGCTTCAATGTCGGCTTTGTCAGTCCCCTTCAGGGCTTCTTTCAATGCGTCTATTGATTTTTCGAGTTGGTCTTTTTCCTCGGCATTTATCTTATCACCCGCCTCTTTTACTGCTTTGCTAATACCATGAATTAAATTATCAGCTTGGTTGCGGACTTGGATTAGCTCATGGAATTTACGATCATCGTCAGCATGTACCTCGGCATCCTTTACCATTTGTTGGATTTCTGCTTCAGACAAACCGCTACCGGCTTTGATAACTATTTTTTGTTCCTTCCCAGTCGCCTTGTTTTTGGCTGATACATTGAGGATACCGTTAGCATCAATGTCAAAGGTGACTTCAATTTGAGGAGTGCCTCGGGATGCTGGTGGAATATCCGTTAAATCAAAACGACCCAGTGATTTATTAGCTGAGGCAATTTCACGTTCACCTTGTAGCACATGAATGGTTACCGCGCTTTGATTATCATCCGCTGTAGAAAAGACTTGGCTGGCTTTGGTTGGAATAGTTGTATTTTTTCCAATTAATTTCGTCATAACGCCGCCTAAGGTTTCTATCCCTAACGAGAGCGGGGTTACATCAAGCAATAATACATCTTTGACGTCACCGGCTAGTACCCCACCTTGAATAGCGGCACCGATAGCAACGGCTTCATCAGGATTAACATCATGACGCGCATCTTTACCAAAATAAGCTTTAACAACTTCTTGAACTTTCGGCATACGCGTCTGTCCACCGACTAAAATAACTTGCGTAATTTTATCCAGAGGAATTTTGGAGTCCTTAACAGCCATCTTGCACGGCCCAATAGTACGCTCAATTAAATCTTCTACCAATGACTCGAGTTTGGCACGAGTGAGTTTAATCTGTAGGTGTTTGGGGCCGCTACTATCAGCTGTGATATAAGGTAGGTTAATATCCGTTTCCTGGGCAGACGATAGCTCAATTTTAGCTTTTTCAGCCGCTTCTTTGAGACGCTGTAACGCTAAAGGATCCTTATGTAGATCAATACCTTGATCTTTTTTAAATTCATCGGCCAGATAATTAATAATCCGTAAGTCGAAATCTTCACCACCTAAGAAAGTATCACCATTGGTTGCAAGCACCTCAAATTGATGCTCACCGTCGATTTCAGCGATCTCAATGATAGAAATGTCAAAGGTACCACCGCCCAAATCGTAAACAGCCACGGTAGAATCCCCTCGTTTTTTATCCAAACCATAGGCGAGGGCAGCAGCAGTTGGTTCGTTAATGATGCGTTTAACCTCAAGACCTGCAATACGACCAGCGTCTTTAGTCGCTTGGCGTTGCGAGTCATTAAAATAGGCAGGGACAGTAATGACAGCTTCTTTTACCTCATGGCCTAAATAAGCTTCAGCATCCCTTTTTAATTTCATTAAAATTTGTGCAGAGACCTCTTGGGGCGATAGTTTTTTATTACCCACTTCTAGCCAAGCATCCCCATTGTCGGCAGGAATTATTTTATAAGGGACCATTTTGATATCTTTTTGTACGGCTTCGTCTTTAAAACGGCGACCTATCAAGCGCTTTACCGCATAAAAGGTTTCCTTAGGTTTAGTGACAGATTGGCGTTTAGCGACTTCACCTACCTTAATTTCATTACTGTCATAGCTCACGACAGAAGGGGTAGTCCGTCGACCTTCTTTATTTTCGATTACTTTAGGCTTGCCTCCTTCCATGATGGCGACACAAGAGTTTGTGGTACCTAGATCGATGCCTATTATCTTCGCACTTGCCATAAATTTCTCCGCGTTAAGTAGTTAATTTTTTTAAGTCTTAGTTCATGAAAATCGGTTAAAAACGGTTTATTGATCGAAAATTAACGACTCTTACTAAAGTTGGGTTGAGGCACTTAATTTTCAAGATGTATGCTTATGAAGTTTTCTCTTTGACTTTGCTAACGACAACCAACGCTGGACGCATTAGCCTCTCGTGAAGTAAATAACCTTTTTGCAAGACCTTAATGATCGTATTGGGAGCCAATTCATCGTTTTCTTCTGCTAACATGGCTTCATGGAAGTGGGGGTCAAAGTGCTTGCCGGAAGGCTCTATGGATTTTACCCCATTTTTTTCTAAAATATTTTGCAGCTGCTTAAGTGTTAATTGTATGCCTGTTAAAGCAGGATTGCTATCGGTTACAACCGATGTATCGAGCGCGGCTTCTAAGCTATCTTTTACCGGAAGTAATTCTTTTATAAATTTTTCTAGTGAAAACTTATAAGCATTTTCTATATCTAGCTTAGTACGGCGACGTATGTTTTCGATTTCGGCAAGGTGGTATTTCTCTTGTTCTTTGTATTTGAGCAATTCGTCCTTCTGGAGATTTAATTGAGTTTCCATTTCAAGCAGCTGTGTTTCTAAGGCTTCATAAGTGGGATGGATTAATTTATGCGTAGGTGCCGACTTTTCGGCAGCGGGTGTTTCTCCTGCCGTGGTAGATTTAGAGGGTTCTTGATTTGCAGCAGTATTTAATTTTTCCCAAGTGGTTTTTTTAGATGTATCTTTTTTACTCATTTCAAAAGTGGTCCCATTTTTTAAAGGAAAGAGATATCTACTCTATAATTAGATAGGCGTAATCTGTAAATTATGGAGCTTTGTTAGGCGATATTCAAGAGATTTAAGCTTTTTTGGCCAGCCTGTAACACATCATAAGCTTAATGGATACAAATTTACACCGTATTTCAGTTGACTACACGCCTTGTTTCTATCAGGATACCGTCAACTATCACAGTATCTGAATGAGATTCTATGAGCAAAAAATTTAAGACTATCGGCTTAATCGGTAGACAAGGGATGAAAGCCGTTAGCGATACACTAACGGCAGTGCTCGATTATTTATTGGCACGCGGGCTTGAAGTGTTCGTTGAGGAAGAAACGGCACGCTCCTTAAAAACGCAGCAATTTACTTGTTGTGCTCGCGAACAATTAGCACAAAAGGTCGATTTGCTGATTGTCGTAGGCGGTGATGGGAGTCTTATTAATGCGGCGCATAGTGCCGTAGAGCACGATACGCCGGTATTAGGTGTCAACCGTGGCCGCCTCGGCTTTCTTACGGATATTCATCCACAAGATTTAGAAAAGAAAATAGGGGAAGTGCTAAATGGTGATTATCAAGAAGAACGACGTTTCCTTTTAAAGACCACGATTGCTTTGCAGCTGGATAAATTAGAAGCAGGAATCGCTTTAAATGAAGTGGTGCTGATGCCTGGAAATGTGGCGCGTATGATTGAATTTTCGATTACAGTTGATGATCAATTTGTGTGTGCCCAGCAAGCCGATGGTTTGATTGTGGCGACACCGACCGGCTCAACCGCTTATGCTTTATCAGGTGGTGGGCCTATTTTGTATCCGCAGTTAGACGCTATCGTATTAGTGCCTATGTTCCCACACACCTTAAGCGCAAGACCTATTGTGGTATCGGCTAAAAGTCATATTGTAATTCATATCGACGCACATAGTACCGCGGCGCCCTGGTTAAGTTGTGACGGTCAAGCACGAATTTCTGTTCCTATTGGGGCTAATATTAGTATTCAGAAAAATACCAAAGCATTACGTTTGATTCACCCGCTCGATTATAATTACTTTGAAACCTTACGTACTAAGCTGCATTGGCACAAGCATAATCACAATAAATAAAATTATTTTTCTAAAAATAATAAGGAAGTTGTCATGCGACTAAATCAGTTAGCGCGTCAAAGAGGATCAAAAAAAATATTGATAGATTTGCTTTATAAAAAGAGTTATTGCATTTGTATTCCTGAATCTGAACTGGTCCAATTGTATTTTAATCAAGTAAGTCCGACATGGATTCTAGATTTTCTTTTAACAAAAAATACACTAGGTTTCTCCATTATCCCTATGTTTATGTTTATTTTTATAAAAAATAAACACTTAAGTGGCCAAGAGAGCGTACGTTTACAACAGTTGTTATATTTATTGATAACACAAATTGATATTAGTGCTACGGCGGACCAAATCCTTCTGGAAAACACGAATAATAGGGCAGCTTGGATTTATTATGTATTGTATGAATTGATGCAGTTTAGATTAAGTGATTTTCTGGAATCGAGTGACAAGCAAATAAAAATTATTAATTTAGCAAAATGCATTGAGTTTTTTTTAGAAAAATCCAGTGCCGAAATGCTCACTAAACTTTGTTTAAATACAGATAAAAGAGGATATCACATTATTCAAAAAGTAATGTATTTAATAGCGAACGAAGCTTTACACCCCTTGCAGGAGCGTTATTTAACCAATATTACTGAAAAATTAATTCAAAAAACCACCCCAATAGCTATCGAGGCTCGAATTTTTAAAATTCAAGATCAAGGATTTAGTTTCATAGGGTGTGTTTTATATACTTGGTTACAGTTAGTCTTTGTGAATGAAATCGGTAATCAATCTAAAATAGATAATTTCACACGCTTGATTAACTGCTTATTAGATAAAGTAAGTAGTGAAAGATTAATGCGGATATTATTAGAGAGAAATGGTACAGGTTATGTTGTCATATTGCTTCATATTTTATTGATGCAATCGAAGCCAAGGAATTTGAACCAAGAATCAATAGATTCTTTAAATCCTATTTTTAATCTTTGGCTCAAAAAAATATTTGCAAATCTCACCATTGAAACAATAGAATCGATGTTAGAAAGTTTACCTGGTCTATTGCTGAAGGACGTCCGTTTTTCTATTGTAAGAAGACAAAAGATTATGACGGAGTTTTTTGATTATTTATTCCAATTTAGCCGCTTAAAATCTAAAGATTTGTTATATTTAAATAGCGTAAAAGAACGTTTAGAAGCGCAGTTTTTCGCTCGAAATAAAGTCGTAAAATTATTTCAGCAGGTACAAACTTACTGCAATTTGTTTAAACCCTGCATTAACTTATTGTGTTGTGCAAGTCCAGATAGCGTGTTTGATACGACTCAAGACGAGACGCGCAGCCTAATGCGCCATTCTAGCTGTGTTAGACTAAGTCATTCTTATTCGACGATTAATAGCTGAGAGGATGCAAACAGTGCGTGATAAATTTATTATCGGTAATTGGAAAATGCATGGTAGCAAAGATTCTGTTGCTCACTTGCTGAATGATCTGAAAGCCTATGACCAAAACGTGATATCCAAGGTAAAATTAGTCGTATGTCCACCTTATATTTTTTTGGATCAAACCCAAGTTTTATTACAAAAAACTAAGCTACAATGGGCAGCACAAAACATGGCGGCAGAAAAAAAAGGCCCTTATACGGGAGAAATATCGCCTACTATGTTACTTGAGTTTGGTTGCCGTTATGTTTTGTTAGGACACTCAGAACGACGTACCTTATATGGAGAAACCGATCAAGAAATTGCCAAAAAGTTTAAATTAGCCACTAATTTGGGCTTGATCCCTATTCTTTGTGTGGGTGAAACGCTTGCTCAGCGCCAAGCGGAACAAACGCAATCTGTTTTGCAACGTCAGCTAGAAAATATCTTTGGTTTTGGCGCCGCTGTTTTAGAGCAAGGTATTATTGCTTATGAACCTGTTTGGGCTATTGGCACAGGCTTCTCAGCGCAGCCCGTGCAAGCGCAGGAAGTGCATCAATTTTTACGTCAACAAGCTAAATTATTAGACCCCGATCTTGCACAAAAATTACCTATCCTGTATGGTGGCAGCGTTAAAGCGAACAATGCTAAGCCCTTATTTCAAATGCCCGATATTGACGGTGGATTGATTGGTGGGGCGTCTTTGGATCCGATAGAGTTTTTAGATATTTATGGAACACTTGCTTCAATAGCCGCTTGAGTCGTTTAGGATTTTTTTAATAATGCTTATATAGTTCATACTTTAAGATTATGTTACAGCAATTTTTAGTTTTATTACACGTTATTATCTCAATTGCACTAATTATCTTAGTGTTATTACAGCAAGGTAAGGGTGCTGAATTGGGAGCGACTTTTGGTAGCGCTGCTTCACAGACAGTCTTTGGTAGCCAAGGCTCAGGTTCTTTTTTACTCAAATTAACGGGCTTGCTGGCCTTGTTATTTTTCACTACGAGTCTTAGTTTGGGTTATTTAGCCGGTCATCTTAATCAACAAGACCCGATACAAAAATTAGCTAAGCTAGCCCAACAATCGCCGCTTCCAGTTAATCAAGCTAGCGATAAAACTTTAGCTTCACCGCCAACAACAGGAAATTCAGCTTTCGACAATAAACCGTATCCTATATCTTCTAATTTTCCTCAATAAACTGTTCCTATCTTTAGCCGAAGTGGTGAAATTGGTAGACACGCCGTCTTGAGGGGGCGGTGGCGCAAGCTGTGCCGGTTCGAGTCCGGCCTTCGGCACCAACACAATTTATATTTATTATTCCGATTTACAGCATGCACAAGCTGTGCCGGTTCGAGTCGAGCTTAACGCCAACAATTTACTTTATTAGCTTCTCTATTAAGAAATACTTTCGGGTAAAACCGATGAATGGTGTGATGAAATCAACCATTGGTGGCCATTCCATAGATAGGTAAATGTATAGCGAGCACGTAATTTCTTGCCATTTTTCAGTGTAAAGGTATATAACCCGGTATCAATCGCTTTATTACAGCCAATGCTTATTGTGCGAGATTCAATTTTTCCGATAGGGTGTTTACTTAAAAAATCTTTAAAATAAGCAATGCGTTCAGCACTAGTTACTCGGGGCGCATTCGATATCGTAGCAAGTAATACCGCGTTATCGGTATAGTTGGCGTTAACTTTAAGCGCATTACCTGTTTGAAGTGATTTATTCCAACGGTCGAATAATGCCGCAATTTCCTGTTTATTGGTTTTAGTACAAGCTATATGGGTAGCTGAGCTCATGGCCATAACAAGAGGAGCCGTTAGTAAAAAACTCCATAAAACGGTGGAAATAATCGTTTTCTTACGCATTGTAGAATCCTTATGAAAATAAGTGGTTTAGTAAATAAGAATTGCTGGAGAATAGTTATTAAGATAAGTTTTCATTAAATCATAGATCCCTTAGTAATTCATTAATGGCTACTTTTTCTCGGATGGCTTTGTCGATTTGTTTCACAATAATCGCACAATTAAGCTGGCAATGTCCGACTTTAGAGGGAAGGCTACCTGCTAGAACAACGGAACCTGGAGGGATACGGCCATAACTAATCTCATCGCTTTGCCGATTGTAGATAGGCGTATTTTTCCCTATAAAAACACCCATGCCAATCACACTATTTTCTTCAACGATGACGCCTTCAACAACTTCGGAACGTGCACCAATAAAGCAATTATCTTCAATAATAGTGGGCCTGGCTTGTAAAGGTTCGAGTACCCCACCAATACCCACTCCACCGGATAAATGTACATTTTTACCAATTTGTGCACAAGAGCCAACCGTTGCCCAGGTATCAATCATGCTACCCTCGTCGATATAAGCACCGATGTTAACGAAACAAGGCATTAGAATTGTATTTTTAGCAATATAAGCCCCTTGGCGGACACAGGCATTAGGCACAATACGTAGCGCATCATTTTGAAATTGCTGTTTATCAAAAGCGGCAAATTTTAGCGGGATTTTATCAAAGTAATGGGTATAGCCGGCATCAAACAATTGATTGCTGCGAATTCGGAAAGATAATAAAATAGCTTGTTTTAACCACTCATGTACAGTCCAGTCGTTTGCTTTCTTTTCAGCAACACGAAGTTTTCCTTTATCGAGCAGTTCTATTGCGGTTAAAATAGCCGTCCTACTCGAGTCATCTATCGTTTCAGAATGGATAGTATTTATCTTTTTATAGGTTTGTTCGATAGTCGTTTTCAATGTAGTCATGGATGAAAAACCCAAATGATATCAATAAAAATAATAATTGCGTGCTATCTTATTAAGACCGATTAATGATAGGTTTAAGTGTCAAAGTCTTCGCGCCCAACAATTTTACCAGTGCTTACTTTAGGATAATAAATCAAAGTATAGACTACCGGCAAAATAAATAAGGTAAAAAGAGTTCCAATTGACATACCACCTAAAATAACCCAGCCTAATTGGTTGCGCGCATGTGCGCCTGCGCCACTGGCCAATGCCAGCGGGACTGCGGCGAGTAACATGGTAGCGGTGGTCATAAAGATAGGGCGTAAACGTAAAGTAGCGGCTTCGATGATAGCTTCCTGTGCACAAACGCGCGCGTTTTTTTGTAATTGTTTGGCAAACTCTACGATTAAAATACCATGTTTAGTAATTAAGCCAATTAAAGTAATTAAGCCAATTTTTGTATATATATTTAGACTTCCACCGGATAAATACAAGGCTAATAATGCACCGGTTAGAGAGAGTGGAACAGTAATAAGGATAACCAAAGCAGCGCAGAAGCTTTCAAATTGAGCGGCAAGCACTAAAAAAATAAAGATTAATGCCAACAAAAAGGTTTGCTGCATACTATTTCCTGCTTGCATAAATTGGCGCGTTTCACCCGCAAAATCAACTTGTATCGTACTAGGAAGGATTTTTTTAGTTAATTTTTCTAGGTAATTAACGGCTTGGCCGATAGTATAACCTGGCGCTAGATTTGCACTTAAGGTTAGGGCACGTAATTGTTGAAAATGATTAAGATTTAATGCGGTATAAGTAGGATGCAAACTGACAATATTGCCTAAAGGGACCAGTTTTCCGTTTTGACTACGAACATTGATAAGCTTCAGTTGTTGTTCGGTATTCATATAGCGGC
This sequence comes from uncultured Coxiellaceae bacterium, assembly GCA_964611135.1. Classification (GTDB taxonomy): domain Bacteria; phylum Pseudomonadota; class Gammaproteobacteria; order Diplorickettsiales; family Diplorickettsiaceae; genus Aquirickettsiella. The sequence continues at coordinate 80,074 of CAZSWN010000002.1, forward strand.
GATATAACTGTGGAATAACCGGATAACTACGACCGTTCCAATTAACCAGACTGCTTTGTGGTGCCCCTAGAAGAATATTCAAACTATTTGCAATATCACTCATCGAAATACCTAATGAGTTTGCTTTATCCCTGTTAATGTCAAGACGGATTTGGTTTAAATCCATTTTGAGATCAGATTGTAGGCCTAAAATATGTGGATTAGTTTGTGCGACCGCTTGTTGTAACTTCTGAGCTAGTTTATTCAAGCTGTCATAGCTGGCTGTGCTTTTGAGTACAAATAGGAGTGGGGCATGACCTGTAGCGCCGGGTAATGCGTGGGGATTAAATGGAAAAGCTTGTAGACCGGTAATTCCCCAATAGCGTTTAAACAAAGACTGAACGATATCTGTGCTTGATTTATCGCGTTCATTCCATGGTTTTAATACTAAGAAAGAGAGTGCGTTATTGAGAATCGGCACACCTATTAAGCTGATAGAGGTCGCCACTTCCGGAGTCATTTTATAGATCGCCTCCATTTTGGCCATATATTTTTCCATATAGGCTAAATTAGCAGAAGTAGGGCCGTTGGAAGCCGTTATGATAAGACCTTGGTCTTCTTGGGGCGCTAATTCAGTGGCTAAGATTTTAAACAGGCCAAAACAAGCCAGATAAATAACTAATCCCATCCCTAAAACAGTTTTGCGATGTTGTATGGCAAGCGTCAAATATTTTTTATAAGCACGGAGGGTGGCATTAAATAGTTGATCTATTTTTAAACTAAAGCGTGATGGATGTGCTTCGTGTTTTAAAAGCTTTGCACACATCATCGGCGAGAGGGTTAAGGCAATAAAGCCTGAGATAATGACTGACGCCGCCAATGTAAAGGCAAATTCACGAAATAATAAACCGGTCATATCCTGGATAAAACCAATCGGGGTATACACCGCCGCTAAGGTGAGTGTCATGGCAATAATAGCCAATCCAATTTCTCGGGTGCCTACGATGGCCGCATTTTGGGGTGTTTTTCCGAGTGCAATATGTCGATGGACGTTTTCTAAAACAACAATCGCATCATCGACGACTAAACCAATCCCTAATACCCAGGCTAAGAACGTTAGTACATTTAATGAATAAGTTAATGCCAGCATGGCGGCACATACACCTATTAATGATAAAGGGATAGTGATTAAAGGGATTAAAGCGGCACGAAAACTGCCTAAGAATAAAAAGATAATAGCCAATACGAAGAAACACGCTTCAAAAATAGTATGTCTTACATCATTTAAAGAGGCCGCGATAAATTGTGAAGCATCCCATATTAACTGCACTTTCATCTTGGCGGGCGCAGCGGCTTTAAGTTGAGGTAATAGTGCGGTCACCGCCTTCGAGACAGCTAATGGATTAGCTGTGCTCAGTGGGACTATACCGACAATCACCGATTGTTTGTTTCCGTTAACGACAGTGCTCATTTCATCCGATTGCACACCGAGTACGGCTTGCCCCACATCGGATATACGTACTAAGTAGTTATTTTGATGGCGAATCACTAAATGATTTAATTGAGCCGCTGTTTGCCTGTCTGTATTCACATTGATGTTAATTGTTTGCCAAGGAGTGCGTAATGATCCAGGTGCGGCTTGGATGTTATTTTGTTGTAGGGCATTAAGAATATCGCTCGCTGTCACCTGATAGGCGGCCATTTTGAGTGGATCGAGCCAGATTCGTATCGCATAGTTATTGCCACCCCATATTTCGGCTTGACTGACGCCGGGTAAGGTTTGTAATTGCGGTTGAATAACTCGAGATAGGTAATCGGTAATTGCAGGAAGGCTCAGTGTATTACTGGTAAATGAAATGAAAAGACTAGGATTGGCGTCAGGATCTTTGGTATTAATGAGAGGATCTAAGACCGCTTTGGGGAGTTGTTTGCGTATTGAAGCAATCGCATTACTCACATTGGCCATCGCCTTGGTCAAATCATAACCCAGCTTAAATTGTAGTGTAATTTGACTGTTTCCTTGACGGCTAGAAGAACGCATCACATCCACTCCTTCTATACCCCCTAAGGTATTTTCTAAAGGTGTCGTGACAAAACCTTCCATTAGTTGAGCAGGAGCGCCAGGATAACTTGTCTGTATGTTAATAACAGAAGGTGATATGGAAGGGTATAATCGGGTGGGTAATACGAGAAATGATTTAACACCGATTAGCAAAATAAAAAGGCTAAGAACCAAACTAAATACCGGTTTACGGATGAAAAGTTCAGTAAATTGCATCGCATTTATTTCCCAACCCTAACGCTGACGTTAGGGTTTACTTTAAAACCACCGACACTGATAATAATATCGCCTGCATCAAGCCCGGTGCTTAAACCGACTTTTCCGTCTTGATGGAAACGGACCGTGACCGGTGTTTTAATCGCTCGATGATCGATCAGTCGATAAACGAAACTCCCGTTTTGGTCTACATTCACGGCAGTTTCAGGGACGATGACTAAGGTTTCTGCTTGACCAAGCTGAATAGATACATCCACAAAAGCGCCAGGCAGTAGTTGCCCTTGGGCGTTATTGAGGCTGGCACGTATCGCTAAACTTCGTGTATCGCTATCGATTTGTGAATCTAAGGCATAAACCTTAGCCACAAAAATCTTATCGGGATAAGCATCGGAATGTATTAAGACTTTACTTCCTATCATAACTTGGCCGGCTTGTGTTCCAGGAATATTAAAATCGACTCTTAAGGGATCGATAGCCTCTAAATTGACGATAGGTTTATTCGGATCAATAAAGTCACCTTGGTTGACCCAGCGCAAACCAAGGTGACCGCTAAATGGCGCACGTATCAGTGTTTGATCCAGCGCTGCTTGCATTTGGGCTTGTTTGGCTAGATTGGCCTGATAGCTGGCCGCTAATTTGTCTAAATCGGCTTTAGCAAACACCTTTTTTTTATAAAGTGTTAAACCTCGTTGATAATCTGCGTGGCTGAGTTTGGTTTGTGCGACAGCGGCGTCTAATTGGGCTTTTAAAATAGCAGGATTGATTTGAACAAGTGGATCACCGGCTTTAACCTTATCGCCGGAATGAAAATAAATAGCGGTGATGCGCCCGCTAGTTTCTGCTTTCACGACGATACCTTGACTGGCTGATAAGCTCCCGACAGTCTGAATACTGTCTTGCCAGGTGGCTAATGTAGTTTTAGTGGACTCAACAAGCACAGGCGGAATGCGCGCATCAGACGGCGCGTGCTTTGCGTAAAAAAGAGCGCCTACTGCGATCAAGACAAACAGAAAAATAGAACAAACTAAGCGTTTTAACATATTTTTTCTTATTTTTATTTTTAGGCTTTTTTGTAAAAACTAAAAAAATCACTATAAAGACTTAAGGTATTGAAATCAAGCCGTGTCTCGTTTGAGCAAAAAGAAACATTATCGATAGAATATGATACGGAGGATGAGTTAATTACTTAAAAATGCGGCGCATGTTAGATGAGGGTTTGTTCTTCAGCACGTTTGGTAAGCACTTCATAAGCGGTTTCAGTGACAAGTAGCGTATGTTCCCATTGTGCCGATAAACTATGATCTTTCGTGACGACCGTCCATTGATCGGGCATTAATTTAATAAAGCGCTTACCGGCATTGATCATAGGTTCAATGGTAAAAGTCATTCCTGGTACTAACTGTATACCCGTCCCGGCTTGACCATAGTGCAGGACTTGCAGGTCTTCGTGAAAAATTCGACCTATGCCATGGCCACAATACTCACGCACGACAGAAAAACCTTCCGATTCTGCATATTTTTGAATGCAAGCCCCTATGTCCCCCAGATAAAGACCTGGTTTTACTAATCGAATAGCACGATATAAACACGCTTGTGTTACTTGCGATAAACGTTGCGCCAAGATAGAAGGCTTGCCAACAAAAAACATTTTACTGGTATCGCCGTGGTAATGCTCTTTAATGACGGTAACGTCGATATTTAATAGGTCACCCTCTTTTAATACCCGGTTACTCGGAATCCCATGACAGACCTGGTGATTGACAGAAGTACAAATTGATTTGGGGAAGCCGCGATAATTTAAAGGAGCAGGGATTGCTTTTTGTTCATTAATAATATAGTCATGAGCGATTTTATCAAGTTGATCGGTGGTAACCCCGACTTTAACATAAGGGGCGATCATTTCTAAGACTTCGGCGGCTAAGCGGCCAGCATTGCGCATTTTCTCAATTTCTATCGGTGTTTTTATAATGATGGATGACATAGTGATTTAATTGGAATGTGAGAGTTAATTTATTTGACCATGACAATGTTTATATTTTTTATTAGAACCACAAGGACAAGAATCATTTCGCCCTATCTTAGGAGAATTACGCGGCATGCTAATGCGCGACGTTTCTAGGTTAGTGCTTAAGGTCTCCATTTCAGGTATCAATGAATCTTGGTGTTGGAAATCAAGTAATTGCGGCATTTCCACGCGACGTTGTTTTTCCAAACGCTCCGCATCTTCAGGTGTTTGTACTTGCAGACAACTGAGTAAACTAATCACTTGATATTTCAAGTGATCCAAAAGCTCAGCAAACAACTGAAAAGATTCACGTTTGTATTCTTGTTTGGGATTTTTTTGTGCATAACCACGCAGATGGATCCCTTGCCGCAAGTGATCCATCGCAGCGAGATGATCCTTCCATAAGGTATCAAGTGTTTGTAGCATCAATGTTTTTTCAATCTGGCGTAGTGCCGGTGAGTCAACTAATTTTTCTTTCTCTGCATAAGCGAGTTGGGCCGCCTTTAATATGTTTTGACGCAGATCCTCTTCAAGACAGTTTGGATCCTCTAACCAAGTTTCAACCGGGAGATCTAAAGCAAAATCCTGTTTGAGTTGACTTTTTAAGCCAGGAATATCCCATTGTTCTTCTAAACTTTGCGATGGAATATGCTGCTCGATCGCGGTATAAATAACATCAGCCCATAGATTTTTAATAAGCGGAGAAATATCTTCCGTAGTCAGCAATTCGTTACGTTGCTCATAAATAACCTTACGTTGTTCATTAGCGACATTATCAAATTCTAATAATTGTTTGCGAACATCGAAATTGCGGCTTTCTACTTTGCGCTGTGCATTTTCAATAGCGCGGGTTATCCATCGATGTTCAATGGCTTCGCCAGGGTGCATGCCGATTTTTTGCATAATGCTCGCGACGCGATCCGATGCAAAAATACGCATTAAATTATCTTGTAAGGATAAATAAAAACGCGAAGAACCCGGATCGCCTTGTCGACCAGAACGGCCACGTAACTGATTATCAATACGACGTGATTCATGTCGCTCGCTACCTATGATATGCAAACCACCGGCGGCAATAACTTCATTATGTTTTTTTTGCCAGCTTAGTTTATGTTCTGCTACTTCTTCGGTAGCGCTATTACTCGCTAGCGCGGCAAGCTCCGCTTTTAAGTTACCCCCTAAGACGATATCGGTTCCTCGGCCTGCCATATTGGTGGCGATAGTTACCGTTCCAGGACGACCCGCTTCGGCAATAATTTGTGCCTCTTTCTCATGAAATTTAGCATTGAGTACTTGATGAGGAATTTTTTCTTTTTCTAAAAGATGCGCAAGATATTCCGATGTTTCTATCGATGCGGTACCCACTAATACCGGTTGCTTTCGTACGCGACAGGCTTTGATATCATCGATAATGGCCTTAAATTTTTCATCTTTGGTCAAATAAATTTGATCGGCTAAATCTTGGCGAGAGATGGGTAAATGGGTGGGAATAACCACCACTTCTAAATTATAAATCTGTTGGAATTCATAGGCTTCGGTATCCGCAGTCCCTGTCATCCCGGCTAGTTTATGATACAAGCGAAAATAATTTTGGAAGGTGATAGAGGCTAAAGTCTGATTTTCATTTTGAATGTTAGCACTTTCTTTGGCTTCAACGGCTTGATGTAAACCATCTGACCAGCGTCGACCCGACATTAAGCGGCCGGTATGTTCATCTACAATGACAACTTGTTTATTTTGTACAATGTAATCAATATCACGTTGGAATAAGTAGTGCGCACGTAGTGCCGCATAAACGTGGTGCATAAGGCCAATATTACTAAGATGATATAAATTTTCACCCGACTTTAATAAGCCTTGTTTTACTAATAGCTCTTCTAATTTTTGATGTCCTTCCTCGGTCAAATAGGCTTGTTTAGCTTTTTCATCCAGATAAAAATCGCCAGTCCCTTCTGATTTTTCTCTTAAAACAAGCGCGGGGATAATTTGATTAATTTTGATATAAAGCTCAGAACTTTCTTCACTGGCGCCGGAAATAATTAAGGGAGTACGCGCTTCATCGATTAAAATCGAGTCCACCTCGTCAACTATGGCAAAGTTTAAGATTCGTTGCGATTTTTCAGCGAGTGAAAAAGCCATGTTATCGCGTAGATAATCAAAGCCAAATTCATTATTGGTACCATAGGTGATATCGGCGGCGTAGGCGCCTTGTCGTTCAGGCAGTGGAAGATCCGAAACAATAACACCGGTGCTTAATCCTAAAAAGGTATAGAGTGGTCGCATCCATTCCGCATCTCGTTTCGCTAAATAATCATTGACGGTCACTATATGTACCCCTAAACCACTTAAGGCATTGAGGTAAGCTGGTAAGGTTGCCACTAAGGTTTTACCTTCCCCGGTACGCATTTCCGCAATTTTTCCACTATGCAATACCATGCCACCAATTAATTGCACATCGAAATGACGTAAACCTAACACGCGGTAACTGGCTTCACGAACAACAGCAAAAGCCTCAATTAATAATTCATCTAAGGAGCAGCCATCTTGCAAGCGCGCTTTGAATTCACCGGTTTTCGCCTTCAGCGCATCATCGGACAAAGCTTGCATATCAGACTCTAAGGCATTAATCGCAGCGCTTGTTTTTTCAAGCTGTTTTAGGAGCCGCTGATTACGACTAGGAATAAATTTACTTAAAAGCTTAGAAATCATAAATATAAAAAAGTCTCTGTGGTGCTTTTTCTACAAAAACAAATGCAGTGGACATAAGCTTAGAAAATGTCCTCACTTTACTAAAAAGTGAGTGATTGCGCTAGTCGCTGTTCTACAGCCGCTAAGATAGCGGCTGTATCTAAACCTACTTGCGAACGCAATGTGTCAGGGTCACCGTGTGCAATAAAATTATCGGGAAAGCCTAGAATGAGTACATCACATGCAATTCCTTGTTGATGTAAATATTCACTCACCGCTGAGCCTGCGCCACCTCGCTTAACATTTTCTTCGAGTGTGACGAATAATCCATGTGTTTTTGCGAGCGTAGATAATAATTTTTGGTCTAAAGGTTTTACGAAGCGCATATTAACGACGGTTGCATCGAGTGATTCACCCACCGCAAGGGCCGAGTATAACAGGCTCCCAAAGGCTAGTAGGGCAATCGATTGTCCCCTTCGGCAAATCTCAGCTTTGCCTAAAGGAATTAATGACATTTTTTGTTCAACTAAAACACCCGTGCCTACCCCACGAGGATAGCGTATAGCACAAGGGGTTGATAGCCCAAAGCCGGTATAGAGCATTTGTCGTAATTCGTTTTCATGACTAGGTGTCATAATGGTTAGATTAGGGATGCAGCGTAGATAGGATAGATCAAAACAACCATGATGCGTAGCGCCATCTCCGCCGACAATGCCTGCTCTATCTAGGGCAAATAAGACAGGTAGATTTTGCAGTGCTACATCGTGTATTAATTGGTCATAAGCCCGTTGTAAAAAAGTAGAGTAGATAGCAACAACGGGTTTTTGACCGCCGCAGGCTAGACCTGCGGCAAAAGTTACCGCATGTTGTTCAGCTATCCCGACGTCAAAGTAACGATCGGGGTAACGTTTGGAAAATTCAACCAGATCAGAGCCTTCACGCATGGCCGGTGTAATGGCGATTAAGCGCTCATCGATTGCGGCCATGTCACAAATCCATTGACCAAAAATATTGGCATAGCTTAAGGCAGAAGGTTTAGTCGCTTTACTTGCAACAGGCGGTAATAAAGGCGCTAAAAAGTGTGGGTTTACCGCGTGATAAGCGATAGGATTTAGTTCAGCAGCACGATACCCTTTCCCTTTAGTCGTAATCACATGAATAAGCTGAGGGCCTGGTAAGTGACGTAAATGGCCTAAGGTAGTCAGCAATAAAGGGAGATCATGGCCGTCGATGGGTCCTATGTAATTGAAACCTAACTCTTCAAATAAAGTACCGGGGACTAACATGCCTTTTACGTGTTCTTCGGTTCGTTTCGCAAGCTTACGTACACGCGGAATAGACTCTAAAATCCTTTTACTCCCTTCTCGGACACTCGAATAAAGTTTACTCGATAGTATTCGGGCAAAATAATTCGATAAGGCACCGACATTGTTTGAGATCGACATATCATTATCATTGAGCACTACCAAAAGATCAGCATGAACATCACCGGCATGATTCAATGCTTCAAAGGCCATACCTGCTGTCATAGCGCCATCCCCTATCACCGCAATGGCTTTTTGATCAGTCTTATTTTGCTTTGCGGCGATGCTAAATCCTAGAGCGGCACTAATTGAAGTGCTCGAATGGCCGACGCCAAAACTATCAAATAAACTTTCTTGACGAGTCGGGAAGGGTGCTAAACCGTGTGTTTTACGGATGCTATGAAGTTGTTCG
>CAZSWN010000002.1:88749-90874 GCA_964611135.1 uncultured Coxiellaceae bacterium
CCTACATCCCAAATTAAATGGTCTTTTGGGGTGTTAAATACATAATGCAGTGCAATAGCCAATTCCACAGTCCCTAAATTAGCCGCAAAGTGGCCCCCGCATTGATCAAGAGTTTGGATAAGAAAAGCCCTGAGCTCAGTTGCTAATTGAGGCAATTGCGTGGCATCGAGCTCACGCAATTGCGAAGGGGAATTAATCTGTCCTAATAAAGAGCATGTGATATTTTTAAGGTCCATGTAGTTTATAAGAGGAAATTACCCGGATGTTTAATTCGAATTATTGATACTTTGTACTTGATGTTCCAGTTGTGTACGCGCTTGTCCGTTGAGTTCTAATACCAAGACCGACATAGTAGCGAGTAAACGTTCCAATGTCATCCGTGTTTGATAGCTTTCAGCCAAGTTTTCTGCTAACAGTTCGACTTGTTGGCGCTGTAAAGTAGCAGGATTTTCATTAATTAAGTCATTTTTATACCAGTTTTTATCAAGAATTCGGCGTGTCGCCATGAAGTTTTCTAATTTAAGCCGACTTAGTGGACCTGGTGCCTGACTCGCTACCGCATGTAATGCGGAACGTAAAGCGGGATCTATTTTATTGGGATCAATCGCTTGCCGTTCGGTATAGAGCTGATAAAGATTGCTAAGCGCTACCGTTTGCGTGGCTAAATAAGTACGCAATACCGCAAGATATTCTTGAATTTGTTTTTCCTGAAGCTTTGCTTTCAGATTGATATTTTTATCGCCACTTAGGTTGGCCACCAGTTGATTGAAATTGATCGTATTGAGCGGTGCTAAAGAACCACTCAAGGCATTGATAACATTATTCGCTTCAGCGGCTTCTGTCTCGTTATAGCTGACAGGTTGTAACAAACTGTTGATATCAATAGATTTTAAGGGATTTTTTTCTATCCCAGGATTGGACTTTGTGTTCGGACCCCAAGTAAAAGCAATGATGTTGTTGCTGTTATCCTGGAGATTGGCAAACTGGGTTAATAACTGTTGGGTCAGTGGGCCGAGTAAAGGGGCACCGGGCGATAGTAAATAGGTCGCTTGTGCGCTGTTGATAGGAATCGTTAGATCATCGCCAATGGGTGCCATGTTCATTTGGTTTTTTGCAATGGCCGTACTTCCATATCCGGCAATTAAATTTTTCACACTCAGTTCCATTAAATTCGGCGTAGGAATTAGACCTATATCGGCATAACTCGGTAGGCCGCATAAACTAGTTGCGACTAAGCTAATAGTGAGAAAATAGGGTTTTATTTTTTTTCTTAATAGTTGGGAAGGCATTACAAAATCCTCATAACACATAATTAATTTAAAGTTTTTTTAAGGCTTAGCAAGCGAGGGCGTTTTATAGCCGGGTTGTTGGGGCGGCGCAAAAATATTTGGCGGAGCCGGAATAGTTGAATTAGCCGAGGCAGCCGGCGGTGACGATGGCCCCGGAATAGGGACATTAGCCCAAGGATTTTTTTTGACTTTGGCCCAAGGGTTTGGTTTAAGCCAAGGATTAACCGGAGTCGATGGTGGTTTGACCGTATTCCCCTTTGGATCCTCGCTAGGGGGTGGTATAAAGGCGCGATCGCTATTTGAAGGTGGAAACGCCGAAGCCGATGGCTGAGAATTCGCAGATGGTCTCGTATAGCTATTATCATTCGTATTTTCATCAGAGCTTGGTTTTAGTTGATCGAGTACAGCTTGTGAAGCATTCGATTCCGCTTGCTTGATTTCATCACGGTATAACTGCAAAGGATCGTTTTTTGCCATACTCGGTGTTGCTTGTAACAGACTTAGAAAGCTAAGACCGAAAAGAAAGAATGATTGTCTAAGTAGGGACATTTTTATCATAATTATTCGCCCTCTAGCGCTTTTAAAACCAAAGCCAGACGATCGGGTGAAAACACTCTGGCCAGTAGACGTAGACGTTCAAAGGCAATATTTCTACGCAAAAATAATCCGGCTTCATCCTTTGGGCCCTTACTGATTTCTTCAGCATGCATTAATAACTTAGCGGCAGAGCCTGGATGTAAGGTATCTAAGGCCTGTAATAGGCGCAAGGTACGCGACATGCTTAAATGATTCCCTAAGCGAATAAATAAGGACTGTTGACCCAATTTATCCAGATC
>CAZSWN010000003.1:0-11537 GCA_964611135.1 uncultured Coxiellaceae bacterium
GCATTAATTTTGATTGTTATTGTTGCTACCTATGGCATTCATAAGCATCTAGAGCGCACAAACTCTTGGTTGGCACTTTCAGAAAATATGCAAATTGGTATGGATATTGATCACGAGCCTTCCTGTCGATACATTTGAAAATAAAAACTTATATTTTAACTTTGGTAAAACATTAGTCGATAAGCAACTCTCTAAAAACCTACTTACGGCGGATCCACTTAAAGATAAATTAGCTGATTTTATCCTTGAATATAATGAGGGGAACAAAATCGAGAAACTTTATCAAAAACATATTCAAGGTAATGAAGCCAATGAACAGCTCTATCGCTCTTTCTACAATAGATTATCGGCTAAAATTGATATTTTAAAGATTATTAGTGTTGATAAAGGAAAAAACCTTGCTTTAGTGCCGAACATGGTTGCAAAATTGCTTTGTCTACTAACCTATTCAGTTGAAATGGCTTCTTCTCACGTATTACGTGCTTTGGGTGCAGGCACACGTCATGGCATTAACAAAATAAGTGATATACGAAAAATTCGTAGTGCAAAAAATAAATTAGCGCACTGTATAACAGACTATAAATTTATTAGTTTGCTCAGTATTTTACTAACTAAAATGCATTCCTTAGATATTCCTCAACAAAAAAATCTAGATAGCTTTGTTGACGAACACTTTTTAAATTTTTGGTCTCTGTTTAAAAAACAGGCCAAATTATCCCCTAATACTGAAAACTTAAATAGCTTTTGGTCTACTTGCTTATTTATGTATTTTAAACAATTGAAATCTCCCTCAATACAAGAGAACTTTAAACACTGCTTAAATAATATGACTGAAACATTAAAGGACGTAAATTATTCAGCTCAACTTAAAAACATCCTGGAAATGAGCCAAGAAAATCATATCGCTTTTTTCAAATTATTCACGCTACAGTCAACCGCGGTTCAATGCTATATAACCCAAGTGCTTGAACAATTAATTCAGGCCGCTAATGCCACGGCATCTTGCGATTCTCTACCAAACCTCGGAACTAGGTATGGGCTTTGGCAAAATAATAATGTCGGCCTTTGCGCACCTATACCGACTCCTACGTGTGCAAAATTTTTACCTCCGCTAATTGCCAGTTATTAATTGAGTTTATTTTAATATTATCTCTTAATACTTCGCAGCGAATATATAATAGCAGGACTATAAAATAATAACCTATAAAAGCGGCTATCATAGCTAGCAAAGGGTACAACATAGATGTTTCAATCAACGAAGGACTCAAAAGATGGATAGTTGCCCCTTGATGCAAAGTATTCCACCAATAGACTGAATAGTGAATAATAGGGATATTGGCTAGGCCCAACATAAGCAAAACGGCGGTTGCTTTTGCGGCCACTTTAGGTTCTGGTATCGCAGAGCGCAAAGCAATAACACCTAAATATAAAAATAACAAAATTAATTCTGAGGTTAAGCGTGCATCCCAAACCCACCAAGCACCCCACATTGGCTTTGCCCAGACACTTCCTGTTAACAAAGCTAAAAAAGTAAACCATGATCCTAAAAATACACTCCCTGAAACGATGAGATCCGCTAATTTGATGCGAAAAATTAAACCTATCGCAGCAGCAATTGCCATCATCAAATAAATAAACAAAGATAAAAATGCACTAGGTACATGCACATAAATAATACGAAATGCGTCTCCTTGTTGGTAATCGGCAGGAGCTAAATATAAACCGCCTATGCTTCCATACATGCCTAATATCAGCACAAAAATAGCTAAAATTGGAACTAAGTAACCAGCTAGGTTATAGAAATTTTTTATAGCAATAAATCGATAAACCTTTATCATCCTTTTTTTCTTTATCATGACATGATCCCCTTAAAAATTAATACGCGATGCTTATAAATTAATTCATCCAGTAAAAATCTTTGCTGATGAATTATTTTTATAAAAAATTTAGCTTATGCAAACGCTATACCTAAGCGTAGTATGACACTAATAATAAACGGCGATAAACTAACACTAAGTAACATTAACACGCCTAACCAAGCCAGGGGTCCATTGGCAGGTAAGCCCATACTTGCAAAGGCAACAGCGCTACTGGAAAAAATCAATACCGGGATGTAAAAAGGGATGACTATCAATACAATTAAGAGTCCACTGTGACGAAGCCCTAACGTTAAAGCACGTGCAATACCACCTAGGAATATCAAGGTAGGCGTCCCTAAAAAGATACTCCAGCATAAAGTTTTTAATGCGCTTATAGGGATATATAAACTCAAGCTTAAAAATGGCGTCATTACCATCAAGGGAATACTTATAGCAAGCCAAAATACGAGTAATTTAATGAATATCGCTAAGGTTAAAGCATTTGGCATTAAAATCAGTTGCTCTAAATCACCTTCTTTCCAATCATTACGAAATAATTGTTCTAACATCAATAACACTAAAAATAAAACAATAATCCAAAAAATTCCTGCTGATATTTTATTAAGCAAAATAGGGTTGGGGCTCACACTTAAGGGGAACAAAACCATAACTAGAATTAAAAATAGTAAAGGATAAATCATATCTTGATAACAACGACAAACTGCTAATAACTCATATTTTAAATTGACTACTATTTTAAAAAGTAAATGATAGTCAAACACAGTGCGCATCCAAAAAGATTTTTTTTACTTCTGTCTGCAATGAATAATCTGATTGATGACTGGTAAAAATAACCATTCCTCCTCGATATCTTTGCGCTTCCATTAAAGAAGCGATTAAAGCAACCCCTTTTTTGTCTAACGCGGTAAATGGCTCATCTAGGATCCAACAATCTGCTTTAATGAGCAATAATTTTGCTAAGACCAGACGTCGTTGTTGGCCCACAGAAAGTTGAGCTGTTAGGACATTGCTGTGAAGATTTAAGTCTAATTTTTCTAATACCTGTTTAATATTTTCCCATGCCTTTTGTTGGGTCTTTGTTTTTATTAAACCTCTTCTTGCTAAAAACAAATAAAGATTTTCAGCCGGGGTAAGCGCTGCTTTCATACCTAAGCGGTGATTAATGTATAATAAGTTTTCTTTAAAATGAACTCCATTCTTATCTATAGAAACGCCATGCCAGCTAACATTTCCGCTCAGAGGGACGAGCAGCCCTGCTAATATCTGTAATAAGGTCGTTTTCCCAGTACCATTAGCGCCTATGATATGCAGAATCTGCCCTGAATAAAGCTGAAAAGCTAAACGCTTAAACAACATTCTCTTATTGCGCTCATATGAAAGTCCTTGCGCTGCTAGCACTGTATCCATCCAATTTTATTAAATTTACTTCTATATCCCGAGTATAAAGGCAATTAAACTTTACTTGTCAGATAATCTGCGTTAATTTTCGCTATAAACCTAGGCTTTATACTTAGTTGACGCGGTCAAAAAATAGATTAAAATAGCGTGACAAGTTTGCCAATTCATTAAGCTAATAGTGAACTGTAACTTTCGAAACTAGCTAAGCCTTACTATAGCATTGAATTTATGAAGATAAATGCTTATTTATATACAAATATACAATTAATGCATACCGTATATTATTCTCTTTTCAATAAACTTAAAAGGTAGCTTACATGTCATTTTTTCTTCAATATGCTATTTTCCTAGCTAAGTTAGTCACTGCTGTACTGGCAATTTTAATTGCAACGGCAGGTATTTTTGCGATCGCGAGGAAGGCCAAGGAACAAACGAAACATAAATTATGTGTTAAAAAGCTCAATAAAAAATATCAAGAACTAGCCGATACACTCAATACAAAAATACTCAATAAAAAAGAACAAAAAAGATATGCCAAAGAACTGAAGATTAAATTAAAAAAAAATGAAAAGCTGTTAAAAAAGCGTGTTTTTGTCTTAAACTTTCAAGGTGATATTAAGGCTTCTGCCGTCAATAACTTACGTGAAGAGATTACCGCGCTTATCCAGGTGGCGACACCCCAAGATGAAGTCGTATTACGATTAGAAAGTGGCGGGGGAATGATTGCACCTTACGGATTGGCCGCTTCACAGCTACAACGTTTAAAAGATAAGCGTATCCCTTTAACGGTTGCGATTGATAAAATAGCGGCCAGTGGCGGTTACTTAATGGCTTGTGTTGGTGATAAAATCCTAGCGGCGCCCTTTGCCATCATCGGTTCCATCGGTGTAGTGGCGCAACTCCCTAATTTTCATCGTTTTTTAAAAAAAAGAGATATTGATTTTGAGTTATTAACCGCTGGGGAATATAAGCGTACGTTAACACTGTTTGGCGAAAACACATCAAACGCGCGTAAAAAAACCCAAAACGATCTTGAGGAAGTCCATCATTTATTTAAATCATTTATTCAATCTAATCGCAAACAGGTTGATATAAAGCAAGTCGCGACGGGTGCTCACTGGCTTGCTAAAGACGCTTTACCATTAAACCTACTCGATGAATTAATAACCAGTGATGATTACTTAAGTCATCTGGCGAGTAGCAATAAAGCTGAAATTTATGAATTACACTATTTGACTAAAAAATCAATCAGCGAAAAACTAGGCGCTCAACTCCAATTGGCACTGACGCATTTAGCCTGGTTTAAATAGACTACGCTCAAATAAAGCGGTAAAAATTTAAACTATGGCATAAAGATGATTCTTAAAATAGCTAGCCTAAAAGCTAGCGCATCTAACCTCTATCATTTTGAAACAAGACTACAAACTGAAGTTTAAGTATCCTCACAAGCTAGGAAAATGAAATTTAACCAACCGCGTTCCTTCGAAAAAAACCGAATAGCTTATTGCAAGGAAGTGAGCGCCTTACTTGCTGGTGGCTTGTTGGCATTTGCTTTTGCCCCTATGGGGATTTACCCGCTCGCTATTTTTTCCCCTGCCTTATTATTATTACTTTGCCTAAATAGCTCAGCAAAACATGCTTTCGCTCTAGGCTTACTATTTGGTATTGGCTTTTATGGCATTGGGGTCTCATGGGTATTTATCAGCATCCATGAATTTGCTCATACCTCATTATTTCTAGCGCTGCTGATTACAGGGTTGTTTATTTTTATTTTAGCTTTATTTACGGCTATTCAAGCTTATTTTTTAAATCATTTTTTTCCTCATAATAATCAAATTAAACTCTATTTAATTTTTCCCAGCTCCTGGGTGTTCACTGAATGGCTACGTAGTTGGATATTGACTGGCTTTCCTTGGCTATTACTCGGCACAAGTCAAGTAAACGCACCCCTTGGTGGTTATGCCCCCGTATTGGGTTTATTTGGCCTTAGTTTTTTAATCAGCTTAAGCGCGAGTTTATTTCTTAGCTTGTTCTGCCCTTTTTTAAATAAACACTTCAATTGCCAGCTAAGCTTTATAAAAAAAACTCGCTTACATTTTTTATTTCCTTTACTAGGGCTTATTATTTTATGGACTGTAGGCTACGCTTTAAGCTTTGTCCATTGGACTCAGCTTGTAGGAAAACCAATCCAAATCAGTCTTATTCAAGCGAATATTCCACAAGAAATAAAATGGGAACCCACATATCTACAAGCCTCATTAACACACTATCAACAATTAACGCAATCTCACTGGAATAGTCGGCTTATTATTTGGCCAGAAGCCGCTATCCCTCTCTTGCAAGAAAAAGCGGGTTATTTTTTAAAACAACTTAATAAGCAGGCAAAGCAGCATAAAACTACTATTATTACCGGCATTCCTATTGAAAAAGATTTTCAATACTATAATGCGATGATAGCACTAGGCGTGGATCACGCCAGCTATTATAAACAACGTCTTGTTATCTTTGGCGAATATCTTCCCGGGTGGTTAAGATGGGCACATGGTCTTTTAAATCTATTAGATATTCCTATGTCTAGTTTTTCACCCGGACCTAAACATCAACCGCTATTTAGAGTAGCTCATCTAAATTTAGGTCCTTTTATTTGTTATGAAATTGCCTATTCCAGTTTAGTTCGACAAGCTTTAAAAGCTAAGGCGCAATTACTACTTACTATTAATGATGATGCCTGGTTTGGCCATTCTTTTGCCTTAGCTCAACATCTGCAAATTGGCCAATTTCAAGCCTTAGCAACGGGTCGTTATCTGGCTTTTTTGAGTAATACCGGGATGACAGCTATTGTGACTCCTCAAGGTAAAATTGAAGGAAAACTCCCCGCTTTTGAAACAGACGTATTAACCGCGACTGTTTTTAAAACCTCAGGGATAACCCCTTGGGTATACTTAGGCGATGATCCAATTGTTATCTTTTTAGTAGGATTATGTATCTTATGTTACGCTTATCAAAGATGCAGAAGCAAAGTTTACCGTTAAACCCGCTAAGTCCTACCCTGCCTATGGGTAAAAAATTGATCTTGCCATGGAACCAAATAATGCGGGCATGAAATTATTAGCTAATTTATGTATATTTTTGAACTATTCTTAACACTGTCGGATTTAAGACTCCATTAAAATGAGGCTTAACAAAAAACAAGGTATTTCGCCACATGCAAGAACAATATCAACCTCTCGCCCTCGAAGCCGATATCCAAAAATTTTGGCAAGAACACCATTGTTTCAAGGTAACTGAAGACCTTAATAAAGAAAAATTTTACTGTCTTTCTATGTTTCCTTACCCCAGTGGTCACTTACATGTCGGCCATGTGCGTAATTACGCATTAGGAGACGTTATTGCCCGTTATCAACGCATGCTGGGTAAAAATGTCCTACACCCGATTGGTTGGGATGCTTTTGGCTTGCCTGCCGAAAACGCCGCTCTTGAAAAAGGAATACCTCCGGCGGTATGGACCTATACCAATATCGAACATATGCGAAAACAATTTAAACAACTCGGTTTAAGCTTTGATTGGACTCGAGAGATCACAACCTGTAAACCTGATTATTATCGTTGGGAACAATGGCTCTTTGTTCAACTATTTAAAAACGGCCTAGTTTATAAAAAAAGTGCGCTAGTCAATTGGGACCCTATCGATAAAACCGTATTGGCCAATGAACAAGTTATTGGGGGTCGAGGTTGGCGTTCTGGAGCCCTTGTAGAGCGTAAAGAAATTCCACAATGGTTCTTAAAAATTACCGCCTATGCGGACGAATTATTACACGATCTTGATACCTTAGAAGCCTGGCCCGATGAAGTCAAAACCATGCAGCGTAATTGGATAGGTCGATCGCAGGGCTTAACGATTCGATTTAAACTTAACCACCCTGAACTATCTTCTGTCGAAATTTTTACCACGCGCCCCGACACTTTATTTGGGGCGACTTTCTTAGCGATTTCTCCACAACATCCTATCGCTCGATATGCCGCCGAGAAAGACTCCGCGCTACAAGAATTTATTGATCGATTTAAGCAACTTCCCGTCTCGGAAGCGGTTAGTGCCAACGTAGAAAAACAGGGCATAATGACCGATATTACGGCAAGTCATCCTTTAACTAAGGAAGCTTTACCTATCTGGATTGCTAACTTTGTAAAAACCGATTACGGTTCAGGCGCTATTATGGGCGTACCGGCTCACGATGAAAGAGATTTTGAATTTGCCCAAAAATATCATTTACCGATACGCCCTGTTATCGAGCCCATTGAAGACAAGCCACCTAATTATCAATTAGCTCCTTTTATAACCACGGGGCGATTAATTAACTCGGGTCCATTTACCGGATTAAATTCTGACCAAGCCTCAATAGCAATTGCAACACAACTCATAAAAGAACGTCTTGCCGCCCATAAAACTAATTATCGACTCCGAGATTGGGGCGTCTCGCGTCAACGATATTGGGGTACCCCAATCCCGATTATTTACTGTTCTACTTGTGGCGTAGTCCCTGTCCCTGAAGAGGACTTACCGGTCACATTGCCAGAAATGATCCACTTTAGCGGTGCTGGCTCGCCTTTGAAGACGATGCCTGAATTTTACCAAACTAATTGCCCTAACTGTAAACAGCCGGCTAAAAGAGAAACAGATACCTTAGATACTTTTGTAGAGTCCTCTTGGTATTACGCACGCTTTGCATGTCCTTCGCAAAATAAATCCATGTTAGATGATAGAGCTAAATATTGGACGCCCGTTGACCATTATATCGGGGGTATCGAGCATGCCGTACTACACCTGCTCTATGCGCGTTTTTTTCACAAAGTATTACGTGATATAGGTCTTTTGAATTCTAATGAACCTTTTACCTGCCTACTAACACAAGGGATGGTACTTAAAGATGGCGCTAAAATGTCTAAGTCAAAAGGTAATACGGTTGATCCGGCCCAACTAATGACCCAATACGGCGCTGATACCTTACGTTTATTTATTTTATTTGCAGCACCTCCTGAGCAATCCTTGGAATGGTCTGATGCGGGTGTTGAAGGTGCTTATCGCTTTTTAAAACGCTTGTGGGCTTTCGCTTATAATAACCCTTGGATTATCGATCTCAATGAAACCGATAAGCACAGCCTCACTCCGCCTATCGTTTGGACCAATGTTCCGAATGAACAACGCCACTTGCGACGGCAAATCCATGAAATTTTACAGCTTGCTCGCCATGATTATGAAAGGCAACAGTTTAATACCGTCATTGCCAGTTGCATGAAACTTTTAAACGTACTTCAAACAGCCTCCCAATTATTAAGCGCCTACACGGATGGTGCGCTCTGCTCGTTAAAGCAAATTATTTGGCAAGGTCTCAGCATCTTGTTGCGCTTATTAGCACCCATTGTCCCGCATATTACGCATGCTTTATGGAAAGAATTAAAATTTTGTGGCCTAATTGACAAAGCACCTTGGCCAAAAGTAGCGGCCGATGCCTTAACGGTTGAAAAAATAACGTGGGTCGTCCAAATTAATGGTAAATTACGTGCAAAATTAACCCTCGATACGCACTACGATGATGAAGCACTCAAAACACTTATCCTCAGCGATCCGCAAATAAAGCGTTATACTGAGAATCAAACTATCAAAAAAATGATCATTGTTCCGAAAAAATTAATTAATATCGTCATTTAAACTTAGTATTTATGATTATTCGTCTTCGGTTGCTCTTTTTTAGCCTCTTTTTTAGCCTTCTGTTAAGCGCTTGTGGTTTTCATTTAAGTGGTTACGGTAAATCTACACTACCCTTTGAGTCACTTTCTTTAGAAACTAGCCAACCTTATAGTAGTTTTACCAAAGCCTTGCAAAAAGCTTTAGGAACTGTTGGTGTTCATACGACACTCGCAACACCTGCATCCGCTCGATTACAAATTCTTGCTCAA
The DNA here is from genome assembly GCA_964611135.1 of uncultured Coxiellaceae bacterium. GTDB lineage: Bacteria > Pseudomonadota > Gammaproteobacteria > Diplorickettsiales > Diplorickettsiaceae > Aquirickettsiella. Next base: position 9,234 of record CAZSWN010000003.1, read on the forward strand.
AATTTTACTCGAACTACCACAAGTTTAGGTAATGCCGGACAAACTACCACTTACTTGCTTGTTTACACCTTATTATTTCAACTCGTGGATCGCGCGGGCCATATTTTATTAATGCCACAGCAAGTTCGTGCTACGCGTAGCTTTTTCATTACCTCTAACCGAGAAAACATGCAGCAAGATGTCATTCAACAGATTATAATCCGCCTAGCCTCTCCTCAGCTAAGAAACCGTTTTGTCGCAGCACCTATTGCCCTTGGACAGTAGCACTTAAATTATATGCAATTACCTTATGAAAAATTAGCTCCGCAATTAAAAAATCAGGCCTTAGCACCCATTTATTTTATCTCCGGTGAAGAAATTGTACTTGTACAAGCGGCCTGTACCGCTATCCGAATAGCCGCAAAAAAAGCCGGTTTTTCTGAACGGCAAGTATTCTATGTTGATGCGAATTTTAATTGGTCCTCTTTAATTACTGGCATGAATAACTATGGGTTATTTGCAGAAAAACAACTTTTAGAACTACATTTACCACACGGTATCGCTGAAGTAGCGGCACAAAATCTCCAACGCTATGCCAAAGATCCACCACCTAATAAATTGCTACTTATTATTACTGGAAAAATCGATCGTCGCTTACAGCAAAGTACCTGGTTTAAGCGTATTGAACAAGTGGGTTTATTCGTCCCTGTATGGCCCATGCAAGCGGCACAATTATTTAAATGGATCATGGAACGTTTTCATAGCATGGGTTTAAAAGCAGAAAAAGCCGCCGTTGAATGTCTTATGTTCGCAACCGAAGGAAATTTAATCGCTACCGAACAAACGATTGAAAAGCTTAACTTAACCCTTGATGAAAAAAATAAGCTTATTACGACTGAAATATTGACGCTCGCACTCAGTGATAATGCGCGATTTGATCCTTTTAAACTAACCGATGCCGCACTAGCCGGAAAACCTCAACGCTGTTTGCGCATCTTAGCGCAGCTAAAAAAAGAGGGCGTAGAACCTTTATTAATCTTGTGGGCACTAAGCCGCGAATGTCGACAATTAGCGCATTTTGCCTTTGAAGTCGGCAAAGGTAAGCGCTTAACAACACTTTTTAAAGAACAAGGAATATGGGAAAAGCGGCAAATACTATTTCAACAAGCACTAGCGCGCCATCCTCTTGCGCCCTATTGGTATCAACGCTTGGCATTTGCGGCGCATATTGACCAACTTATAAAAGGGATTGACACAGGCAATGTTTGGAATGCTTTACAAACACTGAGTATCAAAATGGCCGGGCATAACTATTTATGATAGGCATCTTAGGGGGCAGTTTTGATCCGATTCATTACGGTCATTTACACATCGCACAAGCTTTATATCAACAGCTGCACTTAAGTGAAATACGTTTTATTCCTTGTAAAAACCCGGTTATTAGCAAAAAGGTTTATGCTAACCAACAACAGCGGCTTATCATGCTACAACGTGCCTTGCAAGACTATCCTTATTTTTCAATTGATGAACGGGAACTACATCGAACAACACCTTCTTATACGATAGATACTTTAATTTCTTTACGCTTGGAGCTTGGCAGTACGCCTTTAGGACTTATTTTAGGTTATGATAACTTAGCCAGCTTAAATCATTGGCATCAATGGCAATCGTTAATTCAATACGCACATCTATTAATTGTCCCACGGCCCGATCATGCCGAAACTTGCCCTGCCGATATCAGCGCTTTCGTTAAAAAATATCAAATAGACGATCCTTTTCTATTATCACAGCAACCCTCTGGATTATTATTCACAACTCATGTAAAACCATTATCAATTTCGGCGACTTCTATACGTAAAAAAATTGCCGCTGGCAAATATCCTGTTGGTTTATTGCCTCCTAGCGTCCTCGATTACATTTTGGAACAAAAGTTATACCTATGACACAACCTACTTTTAAGAAAGCTTTGCTGCAAACCGACCTAGTCCGCCTATTAGAGGACCACAAAGCAAAAAATATTGCCGTACTTGATGTGAGTAAGGTGACCGATATCACGGACCTCATGATTATTTGTACGGGTAATTCCAACCGACACGTCAAAACCTTGGCGCAATATCTAGTATCTGCTGCAAAAGCAAAGGGTATGACGCTATTTGGGATAGAAGGCGAGAAAGAAGGGGAGTGGGTATTAATTGATTTAGTTGATGTTATCGTCCATATTATGTTACCGCCTGAGCGTGAATTTTATAACCTTGAAAAGTTATGGAGCCAGCCGTAATTCAATGATCATTCACTTAATTGCGGTAGGAACTCGATTAGCTGTAT
>CAZSWN010000003.1:11547-26412 GCA_964611135.1 uncultured Coxiellaceae bacterium
AATGGTTTTAAAGAGTATCAAAAACGTTTTCCGCCTGAATGTAAACTTAATTTAATTTCGATACCCCTTAGTAAACGAACTAAAAATAGCCGTGCTTCTCAGTCTATTGAAGATGAAGAAAAAAAAATATTAGCCGCTATCCCAAGACGGTCACGCATCATCGCATTAGATGCTAAAGGACAGATGTGGAATACACGACAACTTGCACAGGCATTACAACAATGGCAATTAGAAAGACAAGATATCAGTTTATTGATTGGAGGACCCGATGGATTAGGTCCTAGCTGTTTAAGCCGCGCTGAACAGGTTTGGTCGCTTTCTGCATTAACACTTCCCCACGCCCTGGTCCGAATTCTGGTAGCAGAGCAACTTTACCGTGCTTTTAGTCTATTACAAGGTCATCCCTACCATAGAGAGTAGACTTTACCAATTTGCCTTAAGCCTTTAAAAAAAATGATATATGAGTTGTAGACTTAGCCAAGCGTAGACACCCGCCATGAGATCATCGACCATAACACCTAAACCACCCGGCATTTTGCGATCAATCCACGCTATTGGCCAAGGTTTTACAATATCAAAAATTCGAAATAAAATAAAACCGATGGCGACCCATAGCCAACCTTTAGGTGCCGCCCACATCGTCAAACCAAACCCACACACTTCATCCCAAACAATACCTGAATAATCATGCACGCCTAAACCACGTTCTGTGATATCACAAATCCAGATGCCCACCAGGATTGCTAACAACAAAACAACCGTATAATTTAGCAAAGATAAAGATTGTATAAGATAATACAAGGGAATGCCGACCAATGTCCCACAAGTACCTGGCGCAAAGGGCGATAATCCTGCACCAAAACCAAAGGCAATAAAGTAAATAGGATGACTAAATACCTTACGTGCTAGATTTTTTTGCATAGCTTTTCTCGTGGAATTCAATTAGCTCAAGAGTATAACGACTTTCACCATTCTAATATACTGTCACTTTTCAAGATAAAAAAGCCTATTACATAAAATGCTGAAATCCGGTTTTTTCTAACATCCATAGCGAACCATCTTCACGAATAACTGATAAACCAGGTTCTTTTTTAATCTGGCCTATACAAGTACAAGAACTATTGATTGCTTTTAAATGCGCCTGCAACGCTATTTCACAAGACGGTGGGACAGTAAAACATAATTCATAATCGTCCCCTGCGCTTAAAGCAAGTTGCCAAGCTTGTTCTCGAGGCAATAATTGCAAACTTGTTGAAAGCGGAAGATCGGCCAACTCGATTGTGGCCCCTAACTGATTGGCGACTAAAATATGGCTTAAATCAGCCGCCAAGCCATCGGAAACATCGATAGCACTTGTTGCTATATTACGCAGCGCTAAACCAAGCTCTACACGCGGTTGTGGTCGATTTAAACGTTGCATAAGCCATTGAACCTGATTCTGGGTTAATGCGAAAGAGATCTCTTTGCGAAGATAGGCTAACGCTAAACCTGCATCACCTAAGGTTTCGCTAACATAGATACGATCACCTGGCCTTGCGCCTAAGCGGCACAAGGCTTTGCCTGTCGGAACAAATCCTAAAGCTTGAACCGTAATACTTAAGGGTCCGCGTGTCATGTCGCCCCCCACTAATTGCAAGCGAAAATTTTGCATTAATGAAAAAAAACCTTGGCTAAATTCTTTGAGCCAAATCTCATTAACGCTAGGCAAGGTCAAGGCCAGTAAAACCCATGCTGGTTCTGCACCCATTGCAGCCAGATCACTTAAATTAACGGCTAAGGCTTTATAAGCGATATCGGCAGGCGATGTGTTTTCGGGAAAATGTCGCCCTGCTACTAAAGTGTCCGTACTCACTACCAATTGTTGGCCGAAGGGTACTTGCAATAGCGCCGCATCATCACCAATACCTAAAATAACATCCGAACGATTTTTTTTTTCTTGATTAAAGAAATCTTGTATCAAATCAAATTCACTGATTGGCATCGTCAAATAATAAGATTAAGAAAAAATATTTACTTATCTTTAAATTCTAAAACCCGAATTTTTTTAGCGAGTAAATGTAAGATTCCATTAATATATTTGTAACTATCGGTGGCCCCAAACATTTTGGCTAATTCTATCGATTCATTTAAAACCACTTTATAAGGCACTTCGGGATGTTGAGATAATTCATAAGCACCTACCCTCAAGATCGCCAATTCGACTAAATCTAATTCCTTTAAAGGTCGATCCAAAAACAGTTGTAATTGTGCATCTAAGGAGACTTTATCCTCCAACACCCCTTGAACTAAGGAAAGAAAATAAGCGGTGTCAACACTGCGCATTTCTTCTTGCGCTAAAAATTTTTCGGCGATTGCCGTCGTATCACCCTGGGTTAAATGCCCTTGATAAATAGCCTGCATCGCAAAACGACGTGCACGTTGTTTTGCTTTAAAATTATTTTTCTTCGGTTTCAGTGTCATAAGATTGTTTTTTATTGGTGGAAAGATCTTTTTTTAATTGCTCAATAGTTTGATTAAATGCTTGTATATCCTGAAAACTTCGATAAACCGAAGCGAATCTAACATAAGCGACTGGGTCTAAATCACAAAGCTCTTCCATAACCCATTCTCCGAGTTGTCGCGAAGAAATTTCTCGCTCACCGGATGACCGCAGTTTTTTTATCAAGCGTAAAATAACTGCTTCTACTTGCTCGCTAGTAATAGGACGTTTTTCTAAGGCTTTATGCATCCCTGCTCTTAATTTTTCCTGATCAAATACACTACGGGTATTATCTCGCTTTATGACACGAGGTAATCCCAGTTCAGCCGATTCAAAACTACTAAAACGTTCATTACACTGCAAACATTCACGACGACGTCTTACCTGCTGCCCGTCGTTACTCAGGCGAGAGTCTATAACCTTAGTATCTGCTTCATTACAAAAAGGACAATACATCATTTAATCTCAAGAAAAATATTAGATGGTGCTATCTAAAATCTAACTCCATTTAAACCCTTCCACTTAGATCATATCCGTAAGGTCAAAAGCAATGATTATAGATAATATTAACCAATAAATTTAAGCGTTTTTCGATATCTTAGTGAAGTCTAAAGATCGTTTAAAGTCGCGCTACCCTAGGAGTATACTGGAAATCGCTGACATAAGGCTATGACTCGATTTCGAACCCTCTCTATAACAGCCGAATCTTGTAGATTATCTAAAACATCGCAAATCCAGCCAGCTACCTCTTTAAGCTCTTTTTCTTTTAAGCCTCGCGTTGTCATGGCAGGCGTCCCTATTCGCAGACCGCTGGTAACAAAAGGTGAACGTGGGTCGTAAGGAAGCATATTTTTATTTAAGGTGATATAAGCTTGGTCCAAAACCTCCGTTGCCTCCTTCCCGGTTATATTTTTATCGATCAAATCAACTAGGAATAAATGGTTATCAGTTCCGCCCGATACGATTTTATAGCCTCTTTCCAACATAACCTGAACCATGGCCTTTGCATTATCGAGCACTTGTTGTTGGTAAATTTTAAAATCGGGGACTAAAGCCTCTTTAAAAGCAACGGCTTTTCCCGCAATAACATGCATCAAAGGACCGCCTTGTTGACCTGGAAATATGGCTGAATTTAATTTTTTTTCAATCGCAGGATTTGATCGTGCCAAAATCAACCCACCTCGAGGTCCGCGTAAGATTTTGTGCGTCGTCGTTGTCACCACATCGGCTATCGCAATCGGCGAAGGATATAATCCTGCCGCCACCAAGCCGGCGACATGCGCCATATCCACCAAAAAATAAGCGCCTATTTGATCGGCAATATCACGAAAACGCTGCCAATCAACCACTCTAGAGTAAGCAGAAAACCCCGCAATAATTAACTTCGGCTTGTATTTTTGGGCGAGCTGTTCCACTTCATTATAATCAATCCGTTGTGTCTGTGGCGCCACACCATAAGCATAGGACTGATATGTTTTTCCTGAAAAACTAACTTTAGCGCCATGGGTTAAATGACCTCCATGCGCCAAACTCATCCCTAACAAACTATCACCTGGCTCTAGTAATGCCATGTAAGCGGCAGCATTCGCTTGTGAACCAGAATGTGGCTGTACATTCGCATAATCTGCTTTAAATAATTCTTTAGCGCGATCAATGGCTAATTGCTCAACCAAGTCGACATATTCGCACCCGCCATAATAGCGTTTTCCGGGATAACCTTCGGCATATTTATTCGTTAAGATAGAACCTTGCGCTTCTAATACGCAAGGACTGGTATAATTTTCAGAAGCGATTAATTCGATATGATCCTCTTGGCGTTTTGCCTCAAAGCTTATCGCCTCCCATAGCTGGGGATCAAAATTAGCTAGGGTTTCTTGGGTTGAATAAGACATCGTTACTTAATCCCTCATCATGTCAAAATAATAAAAATTATTATGTAAATAAGCCGTTTATAGTACTTTCTTTTTAAGAGCTAATCAAAAACTAGTTTTTAATTCATTACGCGTTGAGGAAAATAAAAGAGGCATCCTCGCCACTTAATCCTAAAAAAATACTTGCTTTCGTGTCATTTTTGCCTAAAAAATCTAGCTAGTTGTCGCTATTATTGCTAGTATCTTAATTTTTTAATAATCAAAAAACTTGTCTTATGTCGCAACAATATATCTATACAATGAAGGCGGTGGGTAAAATTGTCCCGCCAAAACGAGAAATTCTCAAGGATATTTGGCTATCTTTTTATCCCGGCGCAAAAATTGGCGTATTAGGCTTAAATGGCGCCGGAAAATCCTCATTACTGCGCATTATAGCGGGTGTTGATAAGGATTTTATCGGGGAAGCGCGTGCGCTATCTGGCATCAAGATTGGCTATTTACCCCAAGAACCTCATTTAGACCCTAGTAAAGATGTGCGTGGCAATGTAGAAGTAGCGATTGCAGACATTAAAAAACTTTTAGATCGTTTTAACGAAATTAGTATGCAGTTTGCTGAACCTCTGAGTGATACTACCCTAAATCAGCTACTTGAAGAACAAGGTGAATTACAAACACAAATTGATCTACAAGGCGGATGGGAGTTAGAACGCAAACTGAGTATCGCCGCTCATGCCCTAGGTTTACCGCCTTGGGAGGCACAGATCTCGCAGCTTTCAGGGGGCGAACGTCGCCGAGTTGCCTTGTGTCAACTTTTACTATCAAACCCGGATATGTTGCTACTGGATGAACCAACCAACCATTTAGATGCACAAAGCGTAGCGTGGTTAGAACGTTATCTACATGAATATCCTGGAACAGTTATTGCGGTCACCCATGATCGTTACTTTTTAGACAATGTCGCAGGCTGGATTTTAGAACTGGATCGTGGTCACGGCATCCCTTATGAAGGAAACTATTCTTCTTGGTTAGAACAAAAACAAAAGCGTTTAACCCAAGAAGGAAGGCAGCAAGCGGCACATGAAAAAAGCTTAAAAGCTGAATTAGAGTGGGTACGCACCAATCCTAAGGGCCGGCAAGCCAAAAGCAAAGCACGCCTAGCGCGTTTTGAAGAGTTAAGTTCGCAAGAGTTCCAAAAACGTGCGGAAACGCAAGAGCTTTATATTCCACCCGGATTACGTTTAGGGGATTCGGTTTTAGACTTTGATAAGCTGTCGAAAAGCTTTGATGGACGCTTGTTAATTGATAATTTTAGTTTTACTGTTCCTAAAGGCGCCATTGTTGGGATTATCGGGCCCAATGGTGCCGGTAAATCCACTTTATTTAAACTCATTATGCAGCTCGAGCAACAAGATAGCGGAGAAATACGGCAAGGTGCTTCGGTACAGCTTGCCTATATTGATCAAAGTCGTGACTCGTTAAATCCCGATCATAGCGTTTGGCAAGAAATCTCAGATGGACTCGACATCATGACGATTAACCAATTCCAAATGCCTTCTCGCTCTTATGTAGGTCGCTTTAACTTTAAAGGCACGGAACAACAAAAATTAGTAAAAAATCTTTCCGGTGGCGAACGAAATCGAGTGCATCTGGCTAAGTTATTACGCGCGGGTGGAAATGTATTACTGCTCGATGAACCCACCAATGATTTAGATGTAGAAACCTTACGTGCATTAGAAGAAGCGCTGCTAAGCTTCCCCGGTTGTGCCTTAGTTATTTCACATGATCGTTGGTTTCTAGATAGAATTACCACCCATATCTTAGCCTTTCAAGACAATGGCCATATTGATTGTTTTACCGGTAATTTTACAGAATATGAAACCGATCGTTTAAATCGCTTAGGAGCTAATGAAAACCAAACAGAAAAGCGAACTAAGTACAAAAAATTAACGCATTAAGCTAATGGCACTATGTGTTTAAACACAGATTTAATCTAATTCTACTTATTCTAGCACTATGCCGGTATTATTACTTAAAACAGAAAAAGAAACACAACAATTAGCCACAAAATTGGCTAGATGCTGCCCTAAAAATAAACAATTTATAATTTTTTTATCGGGGGAGCTAGGCGCTGGAAAAACATACTTTGTTCGTGCCTTTATAAAAAGTTTTGGCTATACAGGCCTGGTAAAAAGTCCGACCTATACCTTAGTTGAAACGTATGAAATAAGCACTTATCCTATTTATCATCTCGATCTCTATCGTTTACAAGACTCCGCCGAAATATTAGATATGGGCCTATATGATGAATTTGACCAGGTCGCTATTTGGCTAATAGAATGGCCTGAGCGAGCCATAGCCTTTTTACCTAAACCAGATATTGTAGTTAACCTCAATATAGTTGGAGCAACTCGGCAAATACAATTTGATGCCCAAACCTATCAAGGGGAGCAAACTTTAATTTTGCTTAATAAAGCCTCTAAATAATAACATTATCTACCTGCTAAAGATTGGAAATATTCCAATGAAAGTCATCTTAGCAAGGACTGGCCTCGTCTAGCCCTTTTCCTTATACTCTCAATCTATGCCAACGGACTATTATCCAACTATCCTTATCCCTGCTTACCAGCCTAACAAAAATCTGGTCAAGCTAATAAAAGCTTTACGTCAAGCGCAAGCGAAACAACGCATCATCGTTGTCGATGACGGTTCTGATGCGGATAAACAATTTATTTTTTCTAAAATTCAACACTTGAATGTCGAAATACTCCAACATACAAAAAACCAGGGCAAAGGCCAAGCGCTTAAAACAGGATTTCAACACTGGTTAGCCACAAGCGATCCTAGGGATTTAGGCCTGGTCACTGCCGATGCAGATGGACAACATCTTCCTCAAGATATCCTCCATCTATGTGATGTTTTCATGCAACAGCCTTCTGCCCTCTATCTGGGGAAACGTACGTTTAATACAGTGCCTATTCCTTGGCGTAGTCGATTTGGAAACAAACTGACTAAATACGTTTTACGTCTATTTAGTAAAACTGATTTAGAAGATACACAAACCGGTTTACGCGCCATTCCCCGAAAATTAATACCGGCATTGTTAAATATAAATGCGACGGGCTATGAATTCGAGCTCGAAATGTTACTGATTGCCGAGGAAAACCAAATCGTTATTCAAGAAATTCCTATAAAAACCATTTATATAGATCATAATAATTCATCACACTTTAACCCGCTCATTGACTCCATCAAAATTTATTTTGTCTTTATACGTTTTGCAGCTATTTCATTAATCTCGGCGGCCATTGATTTTGCGTTATTTTTTATAACCTATTGGTTAAAAAAAAATATATTCCTCGCTGTATTATTAGGCCGTATTTTGTCCGCTACGTTTAACTTTAAATTAAATCAGCATTTGGCCTTTAAGAGTAAAAGTCGATGGCTTCCTGCAGCTATCAAATATACAGCACTAGCTAGCTTTTTAGGCTTAATCGCTTATAGCTTAATTAAATTAATCCATAGTTTTGGTATTAATGTTTATAGCAGCAAAATTATTGCTGAAATCGCTTTATTTATTCTTTCATTTACGGTACAACGTTTTTTTATTTTCAACAAAGCCCCTACGCTGGAAATAAAATCTTAAATAAAGTCTCGCTTATTAAATTTAAATCATTCAGCTAATCCTAAAAATTTGTTAGAATTGAGGCCTAATTTCTCAATATAAGTTTAATTATGTCAGGTCGCATTCAACGTTTAACCTCCCACCTTGCCAATCAAATTGCCGCCGGTGAAGTCATTGAACGTCCGGCATCTATCGTCAAGGAGTTAGTTGAGAACAGTCTAGATGCGGGTAGTCAACAAATTGACATCCATATTGATAAAGGAGGAATTGGACGAATTCGCGTTCGTGACAATGGCCATGGAATTCATAAAGAGGATCTTATTTTAGCATTAGACCGACATGCCACAAGCAAAATTCACGAAATCAGTGATTTAGAACGAATCAAAACATTAGGATTTCGTGGTGAAGCCTTAGCCAGTATCAGCTCAATTGCGCGCTTGAGCTTAAGCTCCTCGACTAAAACGACACAACAAGGATGGCAAATTTTAAGCGATTATCATTCTGATAATCCTTTAACGCCTATGCCTATTGCTCATGCCCAAGGCACTACCGTTGAAATTCATGATCTTTTTTTTAACACGCCGGCTAGACGAAAATTCTTAAAGTCAGCGCAAACCGAGTTTTCGCATATTGAAACCTTGGTTAAACGCTTCAGCCTCAGTCACTTCTCCATCGCATTAACATTGCATCACAATAAACGGCTTGTCTATCAACTTCATCCTGCCTTAGATGAAACCGCCAAAGAAGAACGTATCGCCGCTTTATGCGGTCGTTCATTTATTGAAAATGCGATTTATATCGATATGCAAGCGCTCAATTTGCATCTATTGGGCTGGATTTCATTACCCACTTTTTCTCGTAGTCAAAGCGATCAACAATATTTTTATGTGAATCGCCGTATTGTCAAAGATAAATTAATCAATCATGCGGTTAAACAGGCTTATCAGGATGTGCTCTATCAGGGTCGCCATCCTGCCTTTAGCTTATTTCTAGAACTCGATCCTTATGCGGTTGATGTTAATGCCCATCCTGCAAAATATGAGGTTCGTTTTCGAGAAAGTCGATTAGTATATGATTTTGTCAAACAAAGCCTACAAAAAGCCTTAGCCAAGACTCAACCGATGCCATCTCAAGCGACCCCAACTATCCCCTCCAATAAGGACATATTAAGCAAAACAAGTGAAGAAAAATATACGCCAATCCTTGCCAGTGGCAGCGAAGAAACCTACCCAAAAAGTAGCTTTCCATTACAAGTGCAAACCAATACGGCTATTTATAATGCTTCCTCGGATTCTATTAATTTAGTTGATCAACCTGAGGAAACACCCGCGGAAAAAAATAATCCTATAAACCGACTACAGTCCGAACAAACCGATTGTTTAAATACCGCGCCGCCTCTAGGTTTTGCGTTAGCACAACTGCATGGTATTTATATTTTGGCGCAAAACTCACAAGGATTAACGCTGATTGATATTCATGCGGCACACGAACGCATACTCTACGAGCGATTAAAGCAAGCCATAAAAAATGCGGGGATCAAAACTCAACGCTTATTAATCCCTATTACGCTAACGCTGACTCAACATGAAATTCAACTACTTGCAAAATACGCAACACTGTTTGCTCAATTTGGATTTGAGCTTGAAACACTTGGACCCGAAATAGTAATTATTCGCCAGATACCGGAACTGTTAACCAACAGCGCTATTGAGCCGTTAATCCGCGATGTCTTAAGTGATTTAAACCAGCACGCCAGTAGTCAACACATCCCGGAAAAAATCAATACGCTACTTTCTAGTATCGCCTGTCATAGCGCTGTGCGCGCTCATCGTAGCATGAGCTTAACGGAAATGAATCAATTACTACGTGATATGGAAAATACGGCACGCAGTAATCAATGCAATCATGGCCGACCTACTTGGAAACAAATGTCGCTCCTTGAAATAGATCGATTATTTTTACGTGGACGCTAAACCTGTTATTTGCCTCATGGGGCCCACGGCTTCGGGGAAAACTAATCTTGCCATCGAATTAGTTCAACACCTGGACGCGGAAATTATTAGCGTCGATTCAGGCATGATCTATCGAAGTATGGATATTGGAACAGCCAAACCTTCGCCGCTTATTTTAAAACAGGCGCCACATCGACTCATTGATACCCATGACCCGAGTCAATTTTACTCAGCGGGCGAGTTTAGAGCAGACGCCATGGCGGCCATTGAAGAAATTTTAGCGCGAGGTCGTATCCCTCTATTGGTGGGTGGCACTATGCTTTATTTCCACGTCCTACAACAAGGGATTGCCACTTTACCGCAAGCTAACCCACAAGTTCGTCAACAGCTTACAAAAGAATTAGCCGAACAAGGATTAAAAAAGCTTCACCAACGCTTAACGATCATCGACCCCATTGCCGCACAACGCATCCACCCTAATGATCCTCAACGCATATTACGTGCTTTGGAAGTCCCCATCTTAAGCGGCAAAACACTCACTGCCTTACAACAAGCGCCTATTAATTCGCAGTTACCCTATTTGTTTATTAATATCGCGCTCATTCCTAGCGACAGAAACCTTCTACATCAAGCAATCGCTGTGCGTTTTCAAACCATGTTAAACCTAGGCTTATTAGAAGAAGTAGAGCAATTATTTAAGCGCGGTGATCTACACGCCAAGCTACCGTCTATCCGTACCGTAGGCTACCGTCAAGTATGGAATTATTTAATGGGCAATATTTCCTCTATCGAAATGCAAGAATCTGCCATTATTGCCACGCGACAGTTAGCAAAACGTCAGTTAACCTGGCTACGTTCTTGGAAAAAATTAAATATATTGGTGAGCCATGATAAAGAAAACATCCGAAAAATAATTCAGTTAGTCAAAGAATAATTTAAGTGCTCTTTTTTTTAGTGCCGATTAGTATTAAAACAGCCCCTATCGCGCTTATTGTGAGATAGAGCCCCGGTACCGTGATATGCTTAGTTTTTGTGATTAAATAAACAACGATTAATGGGGCTGTCCCTCCCAAAAGGGAATAAGCTAAATTATAACTGAGTGAGCCTACGGTATAACGAATAGCCACCGGAACAAGATCAAGTGTCAGGGCCATCAGCGGCCCTTGAAAACTGGCGGCTAATCCGGTGAAAATTAGTTGTGCTGTGATCAACTCAATAAAGCCGCCATGCGCAATCATCCCATAAAGTGGATAACTTAAACACATAAAGCCACTGGCTGCTATCAACATCAACGGTTTACGCCCCACTTTATCAGAAAGCCAAGCAAAAAAAATATCCAGCACAATGAGCAAAACAAGCATGACGGTATTAATACCATTAGCGTAAACTCTAGAATGACCCAGAATATCCGCCAAATACACGGGCATAAATATAAAAATTAAATACGTAATCAATGCAGATAGCGCGTAAAGCCCCATTAATTGACTTATTAAGGTTTTATGTCTTAAAAAAATAGTTTTTATAGGCAATTTTTCGATTAAACATTCATTTTGTAAACATTTAAACGCTAGCGTCTCTTTTGTTTTAGATCGAATATAATAGGCTATCAAACCACTCGTTGCGGCTAATAAAAAAGGGAGCCGCCAGGCTAGGCTATAAAGCAAATGTCCTTGAAAAAAAATTAATAGGGTAAAAACGACGAGTGATCCTAATAACAAACCAATGACAGAACTCGCCCAAATTAAGGAGGAAAAAAATCCTGTTTGCTGCGCTGGAATTGATTCGACAATAAAACAAGCTGAACCAAACGCTTCTCCGCCTACCGCAATCCCCTGCAGTAATCGAAAAATAAGTAATAAAAGCGGCGCGCTTATTCCAGCCGTTTGATAACTTGGAAGCAAACCTATTCCACAGGTAGCAACTGCCATCAATAAAACGCTTAAGCTTAAAGCCTTTTTTCTACCTTGTGTATCGCCAAGGTGGCCGAAAACCAGCGCTCCTAAAGGACGGGCCAAGTAACCTATTGCAAAAACACCATAACTAAGCAGCAAAGCAAGGCTTGCTGAGACAGGAAAAAATAGTTGGGCAAAAATAGCGGCTAAATAAGCATAAAGACTAAAATCATACCATTCTAAAATAGTCCCTATACAGGCTGAAAATATAATTTTTCGTTGTGGTTTACTCAGCATTTCATCCTAAGTTTTAAGGTGTTTGCTATCTAGCTTGATACCAGTCAATAAATTTTTTCAAGGCTTGTTGGCGAAAAGAATAGCGAAAAAAATCTGCGGTATAACGTAATTCGGCAAGTGTTTTATCAGCACCCTCTGGTTTGAAAATGGCCGTAAAAGGAAGCGCAGGATGACTGGATAAATCCTCTGGCATTACGATAGTGCCTTGGCAAATCCCTTCAAATAACTGGGTTTTGATCCCGTCGGTATAAGCGAGTTGCAAAATAAAAGCCGCACGATTGTCTTCATCGAGCAACTTAAATAAACCTTTAAAGCCCAATCCTTGAAAAACAAATTTTGATAAGGTCCCTGGAAATTGGTGATAGGCGGCAAAAAATAAACCCCCATCGTCTAATAATAAGGGTTGATTAACTAGACTAAAGGCTTTTTTTACTTTATCTAGCACCACCACTTTTTGGTCTAGACTCTGAATTTCATCAATATCCACAAAATATTGTTCAATACTTAAAGTGGGTGCATATTTATCAAAAAAATTGCTGACCTCCTCAAATTTACCTGCATTGTGGGTCACATAATAGAGTTTACTATTCAATTTCTTTCTCATGTTGGTGTTAAAAAAAGTGATTCAACCACACGATCAGCATTATCTGCAATAAATCCAGTAAAATAATCCTCCCATAACAGGGATCTACCTTCTTGCTTAGGGTAGCGCCAAACAAATTCGAGAAATCGATCCGGTAAATCAATCACACCGTCTGCTAGTCTTATCGATTTAACCGCTGCCAATGTAGAACTTTGCTTTATTCCCTGACTTGCATGCCCTTTTATTACCCCCCCTTTCTCATTCAAAGGAATTTTCAAAGATGAACGTAAAAAACAATTAAATGCTTCTAAACTAGAAAAATATGTCGATAAATGAATAGCCCAAGCAAAATGATTCACTTGACGGCCCATAACTAAAACCCAAGCTAATAACTCATTATGCCTTTTTACAATTTCGTATTCATTAACTGTGGGCAATGGCCAATCTCGTCCCTTAAGATAGCTCATTATTAGCGCAATCATTTCATCGGCGGCTATCTTATCGCGTTGTAAAGTACGTTCCTGCAGAAATGCTAATCGATTATTATCTAAAGGTTTACTAAAAGCAGCATAATGATCAATAATTTTTAATACTTCCGGCGTTAAAGCTTCGCGACGAAAATCGGCAACGACTATTTGAGGAAGTGCACTAACCGCTAATTTGGGCACGGCTGATTGCTCAGCTAACCATCTAAAATTATTTTGTTTTTCAGCTAAATAACCCTGTCCACAGATTACATAACCTAGGAAAGCAAATAAACCAGAAAGCACATCGATGCCCGTATCAGGACCTGGCAAATCAATTAATGCCAAGTGATCAAGCTTTAATTCTTCTTGATATTGTGCCTGCAAATTAGCTTGAATCATTGATAAAGATAATAGATTCGTACTATAAGCCTGCCATAATTGATTTATAATACAATTTTTAACGTAATCTAACATAAATTACTCCTAAACTCCCCCCTCACGAGATGGACGTTGATTAAATTTTCAAGTATGCAAATTTAATCGTGAATACGATATACTAACAAGCATGTATAAAATTTCGGTTTATATCCCTAGTGATTACCTAGAAAATGTCAAACTAGCCATGTTTGATCAAGGCGGTGGTCGACTGGGAAATTACGATAGTTGCGCCTGGCAAGTATTGGGCCGAGGTCAATTCCGCCCCTTGGCGCAGTCTAATCCTTTTTTAGGTCAAGCAGGAAGTGTAGAAACCCTTGAAGAATATTTGCTCGAAATGATTTGTGATGAAAAATCGATTAAACCGGTCATACAAGCTTTAAAAAAATCTCATCCCTATGAAGAACCTGCATTTACCATAGTCCGGGTAGAAGATTTTTATGAGGAAACAAAACCCCATGCTTAAGATATTGCGTATTTTGATAACCTTGGTGGGCGCTATCGTTTTACTGGGATTGGTTGCACTCATCGGTTTAGTAGTCTTTGTAAATCCTAATGATCTTAAACCCCAGATCAACCAAGCGGTTACCAAGTTTACAGGTCGTCAGCTTCTATTAGGTGGCGATATTAAATGGTCTATTTTTCCTTGGCTTGGCTTACAATTAAATGATGCCAAACTCAGCAATAGTCCTGGCTTTGGTGACAATCCATTTGCACAAATCAAAAAATTAGATATTCAAGTTCGTCTACTCCCGTTGCTGCATAAACAATTAGAAATTGGAAAGTTACAAATTCGCGGCTTAACACTTTACTTAGTAAAAAATCCGAAAGGTCAAGGAAACTGGCAAGGATCAGCTGGGATCCCTGATAAAATGCCAACTAATCCAAATAGCCATCTTGTAAGCAGTCATTTAAATCCCATCGGGTTTATCGTAACAGGTCTTAGCATTCGGGACGGCCATATCCTGTTTACAGACCAACAAAAAAATCAACACCTTGACATATCGGAACTACAATTAAAAAGCACCAATCTGACCATTAATGAAAGCTCACCTTTTGATATTCAGTTTAACCTCCATACCAATTCACCTAATATCAATGCGGCGGTCAAATTACGCGCCTACATCACATTCAGTGCCGATAAACAAAATATTGAATTCAATAAATTTAGTTTAAATACCCTCTTAAAGGGACCTAACTACCCTAAGGGTGAACTGGCCTTTTCAATAAAAAGTCATGTGGGCATCAATTTAAAAAATGAAACCAT
>CAZSWN010000003.1:26422-60941 GCA_964611135.1 uncultured Coxiellaceae bacterium
AATAGAATTTATCTAGAAAAAGGAGAATTAGAAAATTGGGTAATGTAAAAAATCAAACCATCACGGCCGATCCGTTGACGGTTCTCATCGATCAAACCAAACTAACAGGTCATCTCTTAGCGCAAGATCTACTGAATAATCCTAGCTTCACTGGCACACTAAATAGTCAGCAAATTAAATCCGGGAAGCTGAGCTTTCAACAAATTCAACTGGCTTTTCAACTAAAAAATGCGATGCTCTCGCTGAATCCCATTACAGCCCAGCTCTATCAAGGAAGCTATCAAGGCAACGCTAATATCGATCTTAATCCCAAAATTCCGCGCATTATCATGCACAACCAATTCAATCAAATCAACACGCAATTGTTGTTTCAAGATCTTGTTAATAAAAGCCAACTGCAATTAGCTGGCTTAGCCACATTAAATCTTAACCTCACTACCCAAGGTAGTGCTAGCGATACCTTAATAAAAAATCTAACCGGAGAAGGTCGTTTTAACTTAGATCAGGGTTCCATCAAAGGAATCAATCTATCCTACTGGATAGCTTTTGGAAAAGCATTGATAAAACATGAAGCCCCACCTAAGAACAGCGGTGCTACTGAAACGCCTTTCGATAGATTTACAGGTAGCTTTACCATTAATCAGGGCATCGTTGGTAATAATGATTTGATCGTCCGCAGTGGTCGCTTACGTGTTAACGGAAAAGGTGAAGTAGATCTACCACAACAACAAATCAATTATGAGTTACAAGCGCAACCTATCCTGGCGGATGGAAGCCCTGATGGCATTGCAATCCCAATTAAGATCTCGGGACCACTACAAAATATCACCATTAGTCCTGTCATTAGCGAACTCAGTATCAATTTTGTCAAAGAAAAGCTAAAAGGGAAATTAGGTGATACCTTAAAAAAATTAGATTTAAAAAATATATTTCAATAAGCTAGGTTTGATTTGAATGAAGTAAGCACCGTGACTCTGGCGCCCAAGCAATTTCAACAACGTATTTTAGCGTGGTTTAATGTATATGGTCGTAAGGATTTGCCATGGCAGCAAACAAAATCACCTTATCGCATCTGGCTTTCAGAAATTATGTTGCAACAAACCCAGGTTGCAACCGTTATCCCTTATTTTCAAGGTTTTACTCACGCTTTTCCTACGCTTTCTTCACTCGCTGCAGCAGATATAGAGGAAGTTCTCCGTCTGTGGTCTGGATTAGGCTATTATGCGCGCGCACGCAACTTGCACCGCTGCGCACAAATTATCGAAAAAGAATACTTTGGAGAATTTCCGCAAAATTTAATGCAATTACAAAGTTTGCCGGGGATTGGACGATCAACCGCTGGGGCTATCCTTGCCTTGGCATTTAATAAATCAGCCAGCATCTTAGATGGCAACGTCAAGCGTGTACTAACCCGCATCCACGCTATCCCAGGGTGGACGGCTTTAACTTCGGTAAATAAAAAATTATGGTCTTTAACTGAAAACTATACCCCCTTAAACCATCAGGTCGGTCATTACACACAAGCGATGATGGATCTAGGGGCGCTCATCTGTACGCGCACACGACCTAAATGCATCCGGTGTCCGTTACAAATACATTGCCTTGCCCATAAAGGAAAAAACCCAGAAGCTTTTCCGACCCCAAAGCCACGTAAAAAAATGCCCTCGCGCGCAATAAAAATGTTGATATTAATCAATGCGCAACAAGAAATTTTACTGGAAAAACGTCCTGAAATGGGAATCTGGGGAGGATTATGGAGCTTACCCGAATGCTCCTTCACTGAAGATATAAACGATTTTTGTAAACAGCATTACCATTGTAGGGCTGAAAACCCGATAACGCATACCCCTTTAAAGCACACCTTTAGCCATTTTCATCTTGAAATTACCCCGATAGTCATGCACGTTAAAAAATGGCAACCTCCACTCATGGAATCTGGACGCATAGTCTGGTATAACATTGAACAATTAGCGGAAAAAGGCCTTGCGGCCCCCGTCAAAAAATTATTAAATCATCTAATATTATGAATCGAACTATTTATTGTATTAAACTGCAAACTCAAGCGGAAGGCCTCGATTATTCACCTTATCCTGGCGAGCTAGGTCAACGTATTTATCAATCCATTAGCAAATCAGCTTGGCAACAATGGATCCAACATCAAACCATGTTGATCAATGAATATCGTTTAAGCACCTTGGATCCTAAAGCGCGTGAATTTTTAAAAGAAGAAATGGAAAAATTTTTATTTGCTGCTAATGAAACAATAAAGACACCCCCTGGCTATATCGACCCCCACTGAAGTCATATAAAAAAATGCTTATCTAAACTAAACAAGGTAATCTTCATGGCAGCTCATTATTCGCCTCATCAACTTGCCCAATTTATCTTAGCACGCCGAGCGAACTTTAAACCCAAAATAGGAATTATTTTAGGCTCAGGTTTAGCGGGGATTGCAGATAGGATAAGCGATGCCATCTCAATTCCCTATAATGAGCTTCCTGGATTCCCCGTAAGTAGCATACCAGGCCATCCCGGACAAATGATTCTAGGTTATCTCAATAAGGTACCTGTCGTATGCTGTCAAGGCCGCGTTCACTCCTACGAAGGTATGCTAGGAAAAGATTTTAAGATATTTATACGGACTTTAAAATGTTTAGCTTGCGATGCTGTACTGATGACAAATGCCGTAGGATCTTTACATAAAAATCTCCAGCCTGGACAGCTGGTATTAATTTCAGATCACATTAATTTTCATCCGATGAATCCCTTAGTCGGACCTAATGATGAAGAATTTGGCTCACGCTTTTTTCCAATGGACAATGCCTATGACCAACAATTTCGGCTTATTTTGCAGCAAGCAGCCAAAAAATTGAGCATTTCTTTATCCGAAGGAATTTACATCAGTGTTTTAGGACCTAATTTCGAAACTCCCGCCGAAATTCGCGCTTTTCGTCAGCTAGGTGCTGATGTTATCGGGATGTCAACGGTTCCCGAAGTAATCGTCGCCAAACATTGCGGCTTGAAAGTAGCGGTTATATCCGTTGTCACAAATCTGGCCGCGGGTCTTAGCGACGCACCTATTACACATGAAGCAACGGTACATTTTGCGGCAGAAGCGAGTGACAATCTAGGTCGATTACTCGAATCAGCGATAGACCCGCTAACTAAGTAACATAACCATCAATTCATTGTATGGTATAACCCCCATCAATGTTAATTAAGGCCCCGGTCATAAAGGATGAGGCTTCACTGCATAAAAAACCAACTAGCTCGGCAACCTCTTCTGGTTTTCCAACGCGTTGCAAAGGTAATTTTTTAGCAACTTGTTCCCTAATCAAGGATGCGGCTAAACCTGTTTTTTGTTGAAATTGTGATATAACAGATTGATACATCGGTGTATCTATCGTCCCCGGACAAACACAATTAACTCGAATCCCATAAGTTGCATAATCTAAAGCCGTACTTTTTGCTAATTGCGCAATAGCCGCTTTCGTTGCCCCATAAATAGCACATTGTTCTTTTGCAACGAATGCTTGATCGGAGGCCATTAAAACTATTGTACCGAATCCTTGTTTTTTCATACTCGGCAATACCTGTTGCAAACAATAAATAGTCCCCAATAAATTAGTCGCAATGACGTGTTGAATTTTAGCAACGGTACTTTCTTCCACATTCGCAAATAAGTGTATTCCGGCATTACAAAAAAGATAATCAATCTGTGCTACTTCTTCTAGGATGCTGGTAACGGCTCGTTGAATCTGCTTGATATCTGAAATATCGCAAAGTAAAAAATGAATCTTAGCGGTTGCTGCATAATCCAAATTCTTTTTATCGAGCACATAAACTTCCGCACCCTCGCGACTAAACAGCCTGGCCGTAGCCGCGCCTATTCCAGATGATCCGCCCGTTATTATAATTATTTTATTTTTAAATCTCATCGTGCTCTCACTTCAATCTCCCCAAAAGGTGTTGTTTGTAAAAGTTCAATTAGGGTTTGACGCCATAATTCTAATAAGGCTATAAAAGTAACCACGACACCCATACGCCCTTCATCTAACTTAAAAAGCTCGCTAAATTTAAGACTCGGCTCAATTGCTATTCTTTGCAATATCTGTGACATACGATCCTGGATAGACAACGGCTCTTCTGCGATAGCGTGATGCGTCTTTAAAGCAGCACGTGCTAAAACCGACTTTAGCGCGTCTACTAGGTCTTCTAAAGCCAGTGGGGGTAACGACGTAGAACTTGCTACAGTCGCAATAGGCGCCCCGGCTTCAGCCATCGCTAGAAAAACATCACGCCCTAGGCGTGGCAACTGATCTAATTTTTGCGCGGCCTGTTTAGTCCTCTCGTACTCCTGCAAGCGTCGGATCAATTCGGCTCTAGGATCCACCTCGTCACTCAATGGGCTCTCTGCAGATTTCGGTAATAACAATCGTGACTTAATTTCGGTTAGTATCGCCGCCATGACGAGGTATTCAGCGGCCAATTCGATTTCCAATACCTGCATCAACTCAATATATTGCATATATTGACGGGTTATTTCGGCAACTGGAATATCTAAAATATCAAAATTTTGCTTTTTGATAAGATATAACAGGAGATCTAAAGGACCTGTAAAGGCTTCCAGCAATACTTCCAAGGCTTGAGGCGGAATATAGAGATCGCAAGGCAGCTGGGCCAAGGGCTGGCCTCGAATAGTGGCGATAGGGGATGTTGCGCTTGTCGTAGAAAATATGCTTTCGCTCATGTGGCCAAGTGTAATCCTTATAGGCCAAAAAATCTAAAAAAAATAGATAAGAGTCCTTGTAGGAGTGGACCCAATATCCTGGCTAAGAGACCGCTGGCTAGTAAAAAAACTAAGATAAAAAATCCATAAATCTCTAATTTATTAAACTGATAGGCGACAGCAGGTGATAAAAAACTAGCCACTACCCGACTGCCGTCTAAAGGAGGAATAGGGATTAGATTTAATAGCATTAAGACCAAATTAATCGATACGCCGATCTGCGCCATATAAATAAAGGCGGCGTTATTGAGCCCGATGGCGACTTTAGCCACGCCAACCCATAAAAAAGCCATCGCTAGATTAGCCATAGGCCCTGCGACCGCTACTAAGGCCATGTCACGTCTAGGGTTTTTAAGATTCTGCCAGGTAATCGGGACAGGTTTGGCCCAGCCGAATACAAAACCACCTAATAAGAAAAGAATCGCCGGTACAATAATTGTCCCTATCAAATCAATATGCTTGAGAGGATTTAGGGTTAAGCGGCCTAATAATTTAGCAGTTGGATCCCCGCATTTTGAGGCAAGCCAGCCATGCGCCGTTTCATGAACTGTAATCGCAAATAATAAGGGCAACGCCCACAATATTATCTTTTGGCCTAAGGAAAAATCGATCATTATCCACTCACTAACTACTACAATTAATTAAAGTATATACGTATCATGCTTGAATAGGTGAGCCGATTTCTTAAAAAAATACATCCCCCTTGCATTAAGCGCCTTTATATTAGAGACAAGTTTGCGCTCTTAACGCATCTTATTGATTGAGAAGACAATGAAACTTAAGAGCACCCTTCATCCCCCTAATTTAGAGAAATTTTTGTATTTAATAATGCTTTAAGAAAAAATTCTTATAGTAGCTTTATAAATAAAGCTAGACATTAATTTAAGCTGACTTTTGAATTATTACTCAATTTTAAGATTATTTTAAAATGCCTAAAAAAAATACAGAAAATCTATCTTTTTTGATCCCTAAAGAGAAATTTCAAGAAGCCAAAGATGCAGATAGTGTAAGAGACCTAGAAGATTGCTTAACTGAACTTATCAATACGGCTAATCGCTTATATAATCAAGCACGCGCAGCAAATAATTCAAAAAAATTTATTAGCTGTATAAAAAATTACGAACATATTAAGGCAGTTATTAATGATAAAAAAACAAATTTTCAAAGTGATTTCATTGAACTGTATGATCTAGAAGCCTGCTTAGCGATTTGTCAAGCACAACTAAATAGTATAAATACCAAGCCAACAAAAAAAACTCAGCTGAATGCCATTAAAAAAAACATAAAAACTATTAAAGTAAATTTTGATGCCCTTAATAATAGAATTAATAAGTTAGAATCCGCGTTGAAAAATACAGCCTCTACGACTATTTTTAAAAAACTACTCGATTATAGAAATGTTTTTTTAGATCATTGGAAAAAAGGTTCTAATGAGCGTAAAGCACACAGTTATTATAATTTAGCAGAAATCTTCAAAAAAAAATCGGACAATTTAAAAAACGAGCCTTCTAAAAAAGTCCAGCTTTTGACAAGTGCAAAAAAACTTCTCTCCAAATCACTTAAACTTTATAATAAAGCACAGTTATTTGACTTCGCAAACCAAACTAAAAAGCAAATCGACGAACTTGATCCCTCTTTAAACACTGCCTTATTGTCCGAAAATAGGAGTACCCTGATAAAAATAGGCCCTGTTATACTCACCGCCTCCGGTGACAGAAAATTAATCTGGAAAGCGAGTGATAAAACAATGTTAGCGCCATCATCCATTAAAAATTCAGTAAAAATCAGTCCTTCAACAAAAGATTCGATTTTATCGACTCATAGGAAAAGAAAGCGAGAATCCTTCGACGAACACGCAAGCTTTAGTTCTGCTAAAAAAAGCAAGTCATTTTCTGAATTAAACTCCTTGTGGCAAGCAGAAAGTGAAAAAATAATTAAGCAATTTCGCCAGATTAAAATAGATGATGATCTAGACAAGGTCACTAAGTCGCTCGTGCAAAACTTCTCACCTAAAGAATCGTTCGATGAACGTAGAGCTATCGCGCATAATAGTTATGCTGTAACTATTATTACAGAGAAATTACAGACTCCAGAACTTCTCCACGCTGAGAAAATCTCTCTTTTAGAAAAAGCAAAAAATCAACTTGAAAAATCAGCTAAATATTACTGTCGCGCTAATTTGTCACTAAAAAGCAATGAAATACAACAATGTATACTCTGTATTGGATCTAGTCTAAAAAATTTAGCCGCGTTCATTAACAAGACACCTATAAAATCTATCCCCGCAATTGATGGAAAAAGATACTTAGCAAGATCAAGCCGCGCTGCAAAAAATATCCCTTCGAATGATAGGATCCCTTACTATACTCGATATACTAAGAATTTTTTCTTTGGACAATTCCTTGAGAAAAGCGCCCTAAAAGGTGAAAATCAACCCCATACGCGTCAATCTTGTTTACTTAATTGCGCATAAGATGACTATCTTTTTTTCTCTCGATCCCTGGAGATTATTTCTAGGCTAGCAGCGAGTTTAGTGCACTAAACTCGCCCAAATTAATAAATTCCTGTAGAATCTAGCTTTCGTTATTTTATTTTTAAAAAATACGCAATAATTAAAGTGATTGGTGGCTGTGCGCTATGCTTTTCTTAATAGAAGATCCAAGAAAAAACCTAGCCACTGACAGAACCGCCCATATGCGGGGTTTGTAATCGGTCATTTTTTTAAAATGATAATAATTTCATAAAAAACGGAGTCTCGTCTATGTCTTACCAACACATCCAAATCCCTAGTTTCGGCGAAAAAATCAGTGTTAATCGGAATTTTTCTTTGAATGTCCCGGATCAGCCTATTATTCCCTTTATTGAAGGAGATGGCATCGGGTACGACATTACGCCGGCCATGCAACTGGTGATTAATGCCGCTATCAACAAGGCTTACGGAAAAAAACGCTGTATTGCTTGGATGGAAGTCTATGCCGGAGAAAAAGCGACCCGTGTCTATGGGCAAGACATATGCTTACCGGAAGAAACACTGAACGCTATTCGTGACTATGTGGTTTCTATCAAAGGTCCTTTAACCACACCGGTAGGTGGCGGCATACGCTCACTAAACGTTGCTCTACGCCAACAACTTGACCTGTATGTTTGTCTACGTCCGATCCGTTATTTTAAAGGGGTACCTAGCCCTGTGCGTGAACCTGAAAAAACCAATATGGTCATTTTCAGAGAAAATTCAGAGGATATTTATGCAGGAATTGAATGGGCTGCCGATAGCAAAGAAGCTAAAAAATTAATCGAATTTCTACAAAACGACATGGGTGTTAAAAAAATTCGCTTTCCTCAGCATTGTGGTATCGGGATTAAACCCGTTTCGAAAGAAGGATCACAACGTTTAATAAAACGCGCTATTCAATATGCCATTGATCAAGATTTGCCCTCAGTAACTTTAGTCCATAAGGGTAACATTATGAAGTTTACTGAAGGCGCCTTTAAGGACTGGGGTTATGCCATCGCTAGAGAACAGTTCGCTGCCACACTGCTCGATAATGGCCCTTGGATGCGATTAAAAAGCCCTAAGACCGGCAAAGAAATCATTATTAAAGACTTCATTGCCGATGCCTTTTTGCAACAAATCCTATTGCGCCCCGCTGAATATAGTGTAGTGGCCACACTCAATCTTAATGGAGACTATATATCCGATGCCTTAGCCGCTCAGGTGGGGGGTATTGGGATTGCTCCGGGTGCTAATCTCAGTGACAAAGTGGCCATGTTTGAAGCAACCCACGGCACAGCCCCTAAATATGCGGGACAAAATAAGGTTAATCCTGGCTCCCTTATCTTATCAGCAGAGATGATGTTGCGTCATCTGGGCTGGAATGAAGCCGCCGATTTAGTCATAACTGGAATGGAAGGGGCTATCCAAGCTAAAACACTTACCTATGATTTTGCTCGATTAATGAACGATGCAAAAGAGGTAAGTTGTTCTGATTTTGCTCAAGCTATCGTCGATCATATGCGCAATGCACCATCTTGAGCTTCTTTTCCTGAATCATAAATTGAATCGCCTACTATAAAGGTTTAAAAATACTCAAACTCGCAAATCCCTAAAATTCGACTAGGCTAAAAATAAAGGGAAGATTATTTTTTCAACATGGACTACCCGGTTATATAACAACAGTGGAACTTGCTTTATGCGAGAAAACACGGATTTTATACGCATAGAAAAGGAGGGCGACCATGTTTAGCAAAGAGCTTGAAGTTAGTTTAAATTCCATTTTTAAACAAGCCCGTGAAAAACGTTATGAATATTTAACGGTTGAGCATCTATTGTTGGCACTTTTAGATGAACCCTCTGCCGTTGCAGCACTTAAGGCGTGCGGAGCAAATCTCAATCGCCTTAAAAATGAGATTAGTAATTTTATTGCGGCAACCACACCTTTGTTTCCTTCTGCTGATCCTAACCTGGATATACAACCTACATTGGGTTTTCAGCGTGTTTTACAACGTGCTATTTTTCAAGTGCAATCCAGCGGAAAAAATCAAGTCAATGGCGTCAATATATTGGCCGCTATCTTCGGCGAGCAAGATAGCCAAGCTATTTACTTTCTCCGTCGAGAAAACGTAACACGTTCTGATTTATCGAATTACATTGCACAAGGCCTTCCAAAATTACAGGATAACAATCTGGAACCTAAATTAAACCATTTTGTGACCGAAGAAGAAATTACCATAGAAGGTCCTGGGAATAGTCCCTTAGAACTTTATGCCATCAACTTAAATGGTAAAGCACGCCTTGGAAAAATTGATCCTTTGATTGGACGAAGCGAAGAATTAGCACGGGTTATTCAAATTCTTTGTCGTCGCCGTAAAAACAATCCTCTATTAGTTGGTGAAGCAGGGGTAGGTAAAACAGCAATAGTCGAAGGACTTGCTAAAGCGATTATCGATAAACGAGTCCCTGCGGTTCTCGCTAACAGTACGATTTACTCATTAGATTTAGGTAGTTTACTGGCAGGAACTAAATACCGCGGCGACTTTGAAAAACGATTTAAAGCTTTGTTAGCGCAGCTTAAACAAGAACCACATTCAGTACTCTTCATCGATGAAATTCATGTTGTAATCGGTGCAGGCGCCGCTTCCGGCGGTGTCATGGATGCCTCTAATTTAATTAAGCCTTTACTGACGACTGGCGAGCTAAAATGCATCGGCGCTACCACCTATCAAGAATATCGTAGTATTTTTGAAAAAGATCGTGCTTTAGCAAGACGTTTCCAAAAAATCGATGTCCCTGAGCCAAATTTAGAAGAAACCATCGCCATCTTACGCGGCCTACGTGGTAGGCTTGAAGCACATCATCATGTTAAATACCGGATGAATGCTTTACGTGCTAGCGTAGAGTTAGCCGCGCGTTATTTACCGGATCGCTTTTTACCCGACAAGGCCATTGACATCGTTGATGAAGCGGGTGCTTATCAAGCGTTACGACCTGATCATAAAAAGAAACATATCATTGGTATCCATGAAATCGAAGCCATAGTTGCTAAGATGGTGCGCATTCCAACGCGAAATGTCTCTGCTTCAGATAAGAGCCGCTTACGTCACTTAGAGAAGAAATTAAAATCTCGGGTATTCGGCCAAGATATTGCCATTGAAAATCTCTGTGCCGCCATGAAATTAACCCGTTCCGGCTTAAGAGAAACCAACAAAACGATTGGGTCTTTCCTTTTCGCAGGTCCAACCGGTGTTGGCAAAACCGAAGTGACGCGTCAGCTAGCTGAACTAATGGGTATTGAATTACTCCGCTTCGACATGTCCGAATATATGGAAAGACACAGTGTATCGCGTTTAATCGGCGCGCCTCCAGGTTATATCGGTTATGATCAAGGTGGCTTATTAACGGAAGCGGTGACCAAACATCCTCATGCCGTCTTATTGTTGGATGAAATTGAAAAGGCGCATCCGGATATTTTCAATCTTTTATTACAGGTCATGGATCATGGTAGCTTAACCGATACGAATGGTCGAAAAACTGACTTTAGTCACATTATTTTGGTGATGACGAGTAACGCCGGTGCGGAACAGTTTAGCCGTCAAGCGATAGGCTTCACACCGAGCTTAAGTCATGCTGAAAATTCGGAGGCTATCAAGCGCGTTTTTTCACCTGAATTTCGGAATCGACTAGACGCCACCATTTACTTCAATTATTTAAGCGCCACTATCGTCTCTCAAGTAGTTGATAAATATTTACTCGAGCTAGAAGCACAACTTGAAAAGAAACATGTCACACTCAATGTAGACAAACCGGCCCGTACTTGGCTGGCCAAGCACGGCTATGATAGAAACATGGGCGCACGCCCGATGATGCGCCTCATCCAAGAAAAAATCAAAAAACCAATTGCCGATGAATTGTTGTTTGGACGTTTAACACACGGAGGCCAACTCATACTGACGAGCAGTAACGATGAATTACAATTAATTATCTATGAGAAAGGAACGGTTGTTAACCCGCCGGCACCCAATAAAAACTTATCTCAAGCCCCGACTATTAGCTCGGCTTAGATTTTTCCAGCTCGGGTCCTTTGCCGCGAAATATAATACGTCCCTTGGTGAGATCATAAGGTGTCATTTCAACTTTCACCTTATCGCCTGTCAGTACACGAATATAACTTTTTCGCATACGTCCAGAAATATGGGCATTAATAACATGCCCATTTTCTAATTCGACTCGAAATAAGGTATTTGGTAACGTCTCAATGACTGTACCTTCCATCACTATCTGATCTTCTTTGGCCATAATTTACCTAAGATTAACTCTATCACACTTAAGAAGTCGCTATGTTGCCGTAAAAGCTATCCGTTTACAATAACATTTTTAGTGAACAAGCATTATACTCTCTGATGCTTTTAAGAAAATTATCATAGGCCGCAAGGATAATCTATGCCACACCTATCCCCAGTTCATCGCTTTGCCAAGTCGATAGGTGATAAGCTCACACAACAACATTTACAGCTCGTAACGGCCGAATCTTGTACAGGTGGACAATTAGCACAAACCCTCACCAGCGTCTCTGGTGCATCAGCGTGGTTTGAACGTGGCTTTGTTACTTATTCTAATTTATCGAAACAACAAATTTTGGGAGTGGATGAGGCGCTACTAAACCAATATGGTCCGGTTAGTGAAAAAATCGTACTCGCTATGGCCAAAGGCGCACTCAAACAAAGCCCTGCGAGTATCAGTATTGCGATTACCGGCATTGCAGGACCTGACGGCGGCAGCCAAGAAATCCCTGTCGGGACGGTATGGACGGCCTGGGCAAGCAAAAAATATTTCTGCCAAGCATTGTGCCAACATTACTCCGGGGATCGATTGATTATTCGCTATGCCGCCGTAGAATTTGCATTACAAACCCTACTACGCTTATTGGAAAAACAAGCTGTTTAAGTGGGTTATCGGGAGATGATCGTATAAAATTAACTAATCTTGCGGCGAAAAAACGTCAGCTACTTTTTCGCCCACTTAACTTTAGAGCGCATAATCGATCGTTAAGGGCGCATGATCGGAAAAGCGTTGATCTTTATAAATCGAAACAGATTTAACCTTATCCCTTAAACCTGGTGTGATAATCTGATAGTCGATCCGCCAGCCGACGTTATTGTCCCAGGCGTGTCCACGGTTTGACCACCAGGTATATTGCTCAGCTTGTTGATTAATCGCGCGAAACGCATCCACATAGCCCATAGGTCCCAAAACTTGATCCAACCACGCCCGTTCTTCCGGTAAAAATCCAGAATTTTTTTGATTACTGCGCCAATTTTTTAGATCAATCGGTTTATGCGCAATATTCCAATCACCACAAATAATAAAATCACGTTTTTGACGTCGTTGCTTTTTTAAAATAGTTTTATAATGATCCAAAAATTGAAATTTAAGGTTTTGGCGCATTTCACCACTACTCCCTGATGGCATATAAAGCGAAGCGATACTCAAGCGGGGGAAATTTAATTGCAAGTAACGCCCTTCTTTATCCGCACATTCCCAACCCAAACCTCCAACAACCGTATCGGGTTTAATACGACTGTAGACGGCAACGCCACTATAACCTTTTTTTTCAGCGTCAAAAAAATACGACTGGTAATCTTGAAGATGAATCACTGTATCTAACTGCCATTCTTGCGCTCTGGTTTCTTGCAAACAAATCACATCGGCTTCTTGAGTTTTCACCCAATCAAAAAATCCTTTTCGTGCCGCCGAACGAATACCATTCAGATTTAAAGTCATAATACGCATTAAAACGGTAACTTAAGCGATGGATCCATCGCTAATAAAGCATTGCCAAATAGCGTTTGAATGCGTTGTAAAGCGGGTTGGCTATCCGCTTCAAAGCGCAGTATTAAATAAGGGCTCGTGTTAGACGCTCTTACTAAACCCCAACCATCCTTAAACTCGGCACGTACCCCATCGATTTGACTAAGATTGGCGCCCGGAAATTTAACCTGTGCTTGAAAAGCTTGCATAAACGAAAATTTTTTATCCTCCGCGATAGCTAGCTTTAGCTCAGGGGTATTAATACTATTAGGTAATTCTGCAAATAGCTCACTCACATCACGCGTATCCTTCGCCACAATTTCTAATAAGCGCGCCGCTGTATAAAGCGCATCATCAAAACCATACCAGCGCTCTTTAAAAAAAATGTGACCACTCATTTCACCAGCTAGTAATGCGCCGGTTTCTTCTAATTTAGCCTTCATAATCGAATGTCCGGTCTTCCACATTAAGGATTGACCTCTGTGTTCTGCAATAACTTTCGCCAAATGAGCCGTCGATTTGATGTCATAAATAATGAGCGCTCCGGGGTTTCGCGATAGCACATCGATTGCATACAACATCATTTGTCGATCAGGCCAAATAATCTCTCCTCGATTCGTTACAACACCCAGTCTATCGCCATCTCCATCTAATGCTAAACCAATATCGGCCTGATGCTGTTTAACCTCGGCGATTAAATCATTTAAATTTTCAGGAACACTCGGGTCTGGGTGATGATTAGGAAAATAACCATCCACTTCACAAAATAATTCAATCACTTCACAACCCAAGCGTCGTAGTAATTCCGGCGCCACGACTCCACCGACACCGTTTCCACAATCTAGAACGACACGTAAAGGTCGTGCCAGCGTAATATCTTGAGTAATCCGTTTTAAATAAGCCTCTACGAGAGAAATCTGCTGTAAGCTACCTTGTCCAGATTTAAAACCACCCGCTTGAATGCGTGTGTACAATTCGTCGATCGTAGCTTCCGATAAACTTTTTCCTGCCAAAACAATCTTTAAGCCATTATAATTCCACGGATTATGACTTGCTGTTAGCATCACGCCGGAACGATAGCTTAAATGACGGGTTGCAAAATAAAGCACTGGGCTAGGGACTTGACCAATATCAATCACATCACAGCCGCTTTCACGTAATCCCTTATGCAAGGCTTCTGCCAACACAGGTCCCGATAAACGCCCATCACGCGCCGTAATAATCGTCTTCTCGCCTTGCTCTTGTGCCACACTGCCAATCGCTCTACCGAGTGTCTCAATCACTTCCGGTGTTATTGATTCGCCAACGATACCTCGAATATCGTAAGCACGGAAAATACTTTTTGAGATCTCTTCAACAGAAATTTGCGGCATACCCTCTCCAAATTTATCGATAATTGACAAAATAAAGCCCTCCGGTAAGAAGTTTAATCATCCATGCATAAAACCTGCGCTAACAGCCTATTGCGTTGATAAAAGTTAGTGCTATTAACATGTTTATCCCAACTTACCCACAGCTTGCTAAATACTTTCTCACTTTATATAGTGGTTGCGTACTATAGAAACCACATGATATTGTGTTATAACATTTCTATAGCGATAATTCTTCACAACCTTTTTAAGGAGCGTCCATGAGCGGGCTTTCATCCGAACTAATGACTTCTTCTCTTCTGCTTAACAACGCCGAGATTCTACTATCTAATGCTAAAACAGAACAAGAGAATAAATTCATTTGTACACTGCAAGTCATTAAACGTAACGGCAAACTTGTCCATTACGACCCGAGTAAAATACGCGTTGCGATTACCAAAGCTTTTCTTGCCGTCGAAGGCGGGCAAGCGGCGCTTTCAACCCGTATCCATGAACGTGTATCACAACTCACTCAACAAGTAACGAACATCATACAGCAACGCCACCCCAATGGTGGAACACTGCCCATTGAAGCGATACAAGATCAAGTTGAACTCGCTTTAATGCGTGTTGAAGCGCACCAAGTTGCACGTGCTTATGTGCTCTATCGTGAAGAACGACGAAAAATGCGCGCCGAAACCCATGCGCAATCCGATATTCAATTACAAATAACCTTAGCGGATGGAAGCCAGCGCCCCTTAGATTTAACCCAGCTCAGTCTTCTTATCACAGAAACCTGTAAAGACTTAAGTGAAGTAAAACACGAACTAATTTTGCAAGAAACCTTGCGTAATCTCTATGATGGAATGCCCATCCTAGAAATTGATAAAGCACTCATCATTAGTGCACGCACGCTCGTAGAACAAGACCCCAATTACACCTACGCTACCGCACGATTTTTATTACGCGCCTTATATACAGAAGCGCTAGATTTTCTCAAGTTACCAACAGCGATCTACACGAACAGTCACGTTGATGTATACCGTCACTACTTTCGACATTACATCAAACGCGGTATTGCACTGGAATTACTGGATCCACAGTTACAAAATTTTGATTTAGAAAAATTGAGCCAGGCCTTACTGCCTGAGCGAGATCAACAATTTACTTATTTGAGTTTGCAAACTTTATACGATCGTTACTTTTTGCACGCAGAGGATATCCGTTTTGAATTACCACAAGCTTTCTTTATGCGAATTGCAATGGGCCTTGCCCAGCAAGAATCGAACAAAGAAGAGCGTGCTATTGAGTTTTATCAACTGCTCTCTTCTTTTGATTACATGGCCTCTACCCCGACCTTATTTAATGCCGGAACATTACGCCCACAACTCTCGAGTTGCTTCTTAACAACCGTATCGGACGATCTCGATCAAATCTATAGCGCCATAAAAGATAATGCCTTACTGTCAAAATTTGCAGGGGGCTTAGGCAATGATTGGACGCCCGTTAGAGCCCTGGGAGCACGAATTAAAGGCACTAATGGTAAATCACTCGGAGTAGTGCCTTTTTTAAATGTAGCCAACGCTTCTGCGGTTGCTGTCAATCAAGGCGGGAAACGTAAAGGCGCTGTCTGCGCTTATCTAGAAACTTGGCACTTAGATATCGAAGAGTTTTTAGAATTAAGAAAAAATACCGGCGATGACCGACGTCGCACCCATGATATGAATACGGCCAATTGGGTGCCTGATTTATTCATGAAGCGACTCCTACAAGGAGAAAATTGGACCTTATTCTCGCCGGATGAAACACCTGATCTACATGATATTTTCGGTCTGGAATTTGAAGAAAAATATCGTGCCTATGAAGCTAAAGCAGCACGCGGCGAAATTAAAAATTTCAAAACGATTCCTGCTTCCAATTTGTGGCGTAAAATGCTGAGCTTATTATTTGAAACAGGACATCCCTGGATTACTTTCAAAGATCCCTGTAACTTGCGTTCTCCACAACAACATGCGGGAACGATTCATAGTTCTAATTTGTGTACTGAAATTACGCTTAACACGTCTATTGATGAGATTGCTGTTTGCAATCTGGGAAGCATTAATTTGCCTCAACACCTCACCGCCTCAGGTGAGCTTGACCAAATAAAATTACGTCGCACCATCCGCACTGCCTTACGTATGTTAGATAACGTGATTGACATCAATTACTACACGGTACCTCAAGCTCGCCGCTCTAACTTAAAACACCGTCCTATTGGTCTTGGCCTGATGGGTTTTCAGGATGCTTTATACCAATTACGTATTCCTTACGCTTCAGAAGCTGCGATTACGTTTGCGGATCACTCCATGGAATCAATTAGTTATTACGCCATTGAAGCGTCCAGTGATTTAGCCAAAGAACGTGGCTGTTATGAAAGTTTTCAAGGCTCATTGTGGAGTCAAGGTATCTTACCCTTAGACTCTATTGAACTGCTACAAAAAACCCGTGGCAAATTCTTAGAACAAGACCAAACGAGTCGCTTAGATTGGCAATCATTACGACAAAAAGTAATGAAAGATGGAATGCGTAATTCAAATTGTATGGCCATTGCACCCACCGCCACTATTTCCAATATCTGCGGCGTTGCCCAATCTATTGAGCCAACCTACCAAAACCTTTTTGTAAAATCGAATATGTCGGGTGAATTTACCGTAATCAATCCCTATTTAGTAAAAGATCTAAAATTACTTGGATTATGGGATGCGGTGATGCTAAATGATCTCAAATATTATGATGGTAGTTTGCAAAAAATTGAACGCGTCCCAGATAGCTTAAAACAGCTCTATGCAACAGCCTTTGAAATCCCAACCCATTGGTTAGTCGAAGCCGGATCTCGTCGACAAAAATGGATTGATCAAAGCCAATCTTTAAATCTTTATATGGCGCAAGCCTCCGGTAAAAAATTAGATGAGCTCTACAAAAACATCTGGCTTAAAGGATTAAAAACCAGCTACTACTTACGTACGATGGGTGCCACGCACACTGAAAAAGCAACCTTAGAAAAAAGTCATTTAAATTCAGTACAATCAGACACCCTCGTGTCAGGATTAAGTTGCTCCATACTCGATCCCGATTGTGAATCATGTCAATAAATTTTAAAAAAATTACTACTGCGGAGGATTGTGCCACCATGAACACAACTGAGTTAAATACAAATACTATATTCCCTGTAGAACCCACTGAAAATACGAGCGGTGGTTTTACTGGATTAGAAGCACTCGAAATAGGCGCTGCACGCGTACAAGTAGATGATAAAAAAATTATTAATTGCCGCGCTGATCTCAATCAACTTGTTCCCTTTAAATATAAATGGGCCTGGGAAAAATATTTAGCGGCTTGTGCGAATCATTGGATGCCACAAGAAGTTAATATGTCCGCTGACATCGCCTTATGGCGAGATCCAAAAGGACTAAGCTCTGATGAGCGTTTGATCATAGAACGAAGTCTAGGTTTCTTTTCAACCGCCGATTCCTTAGTAGCAAATAATCTCGTGTTAGCGGTCTATCGTCACATTACCAAACCAGAATGTAGTCAATATTTGCTCAGACAAGCCTTTGAAGAGGCCTTACATACCCATGCCTACCAATACGTGATCGAAAGTTTAGGGATGGATGAATCACGCCTTTTCAATATGTACCGTGAATTACCTACAGTCGCAAAAAAAACCGAATGGGCACTTCCTTTTACCCAAAGCTTAGCCAATCCGATGTTTCGTACGGGCACACCTGAAAATGATCAGCGTTTATTACGCGATTTAATTGCGTTTTATGTCGTATTCGAAGGTATATTTTTCTATGTAGGCTTTTCACAGATTTTAAGTATGGGTCGACGCAATAAAATGACCGGCACTGCGGAACAATTTCAATATATTTTACGCGATGAGTCGATGCATTTGAATTTTGGGATCGACGTTATCAACCAAATTAAACTAGAAAATCCGCATTTATGGACCTCTGAATTCAAAGCTTATGTAATTAATCTTATCAAAGAAGGTGTTGATCTCGAGTATCAATATGCCAAGGACACCATGCCACGCGGTATTTTAGGATTAAACGCTAACATGATGTGGGATTATCTACGTTTTATAGGCAATCGACGTCTTGTGCAAATTGGCCTACCTGAACAATATTCAGGTGTCAGCAACCCTTTACCTTGGATGAGCGAAATCATTGACCTTAAAAAGGAAAAAAATTTCTTTGAAACCCGCGTGACAGAATATCAAACCGGCGGCAGCTTAAATTGGGATGACTAAATACACGCGCTCATTTTAACGAAGCTTTAAATGCTGTATTGATAAAAAGTGGTGTTGGAGTAATAACTAAACACCACTTTTTGGTTTTAATTAATTTACTTTTTTGATAAAACTTAAAAAATAATTACTTACTGCAAGTACACTAATCCAAAATGGGATAGGCCAATCAGTAACAAAGGCTAAAATAATACCGCACCACACGATTAAAACACCTAGCAATACCGTTAAAAATAAACCACTTAAGAGATGACGCGTCCAATTTAAAGCGGCAGCGGCAGGCCCTATTAATAAGGTAAACACTAAAAGTATGCCCACCACTTGACTGGCTTCCGTCACAGCCACTGCTACAATGATCATAAATAAAATAGAAAGTAGCGGTAAAGAAACGCCTTTCGCTTCCGCTA
The DNA here is from genome assembly GCA_964611135.1 of uncultured Coxiellaceae bacterium. Classification (GTDB taxonomy): domain Bacteria; phylum Pseudomonadota; class Gammaproteobacteria; order Diplorickettsiales; family Diplorickettsiaceae; genus Aquirickettsiella. Next base: position 45,564 of record CAZSWN010000003.1, read on the forward strand.
ATTCAGGCTCTAAACTAGCAAATAACAAAGGTCTGGCAATAATGCTTAAGGCTAATAGGCTAAAAGTAGCATAAAGCAACATCATGTTGATCAAATGCCGTGAAACACCTAAAAGATTGCCAAAGAGAATCGTCATCGCCTGCGATGCATAGCTGGTATAAAAATGTAAAAATAAAACCCCTAATCCCAGCGCAAACGCCAAGATAATGCCAATAGCCACATCACTTTTATTAATCCTGTGACCTAAACTACCCATTCCCACAGCGGCTAGCAGTGTCAAAAGTAACTGTCCTGTAACCGGCATTAAACCCAATAAGCCAGCTCCCGTAGCCCCCGCAAAACCAATATGACCTAAGGCGTGACCGGCAAAAGCCAATCTACGGATTATCATGAAATAACCAACCAGCCCAGCTAATATAGCCGCAATTGTACCGGCTACCAGCGCATTACGGAGAAAATCATATTCAAACAGAGAAATGATCAAGGTCGGGCCTACAATGGTTGACATGATGATGGAATCCTAATTCTTTATTTATTACAAAAAGTTGTTGCTCGTGCTGAATAACCTGCATGTCCATACCATAAAGCTCACTTAGCTTTTTACTATTAATAATTTCATTAACTAAGCCAATAACCGCTTTACCTTTGGCTAAATAAAGCACCCTCCCGACACTACTTATTAAAGGGTTAATATCATGAGAAGTAAACAATATAGTAATACCATATTGCAAACGAATTTCATCAATTAAGTTGACCAATGTGGCCTGATAATAAGGATCTAAATTTACCAGCGGCTCATCAAGCAATAAAATCTTTGGTTTATTCAACAAAGCTTGCGCTAATAAGAGGCGTTGTCGTTCGCCTCCTGATAAAAGGCTATAAGGTCTATTGATGATTTTTTCAGCCTTTACCAGACGGATCACGCGTTGTAATTCTTCAGTTTGCTGTGCATTTAAACAAGGCAAGCCCCACTGATATCCATTGAGATTAGCGCCCAACCACGCATAAGCACTCAAATTATTATTTCCTGCATTTTGCCGCATTTGTGGCATATAACCAATGAAAGAGGCCCCTTTATGCACGGCTTGGCCAAATAATGCAATTTGACCCTTACTCGGCGCGATTAACCCTAATATTGATCGTAATAAGGTACTTTTACCGGCCCCATTAGCGCCTAAAATCGCGATAAATTCACCTGAGGCGATACTCGCCGTAAAATCTTGAAAAATACAGCGCTGCCCGTAAGCAAGGCTTAATTGTTTAAACTCTATGGCGTTCATCTAAAACTTGCTCCACTCGTTTTAATTGATCCTGCATCCATTCATGATACGTTTTATGGCGAGCTTGTGTTTCCATCACTCCCACCACCGGAATAGCCAATTGTTGGGCTTGTTGCAATAAGTACAATACCAATGGACTCCTCACTTGTTGATTGTAAAATAAAATCCTGACACGATGCTGCTGTAACTGACGTTGAAAGGTCTGGACTTGCTTAGGACCCGGATCAACGCCATTCATCATACTGGTTTGAAAAGCGATTCCATGCATACGAAAACCTAAAGCCCTCGCCATATATCCAAATACCGGCTCCGTTGCAATCACATCAGTATTATTATATTGCGCTTTAATATGCGCTATTTGTTGCATTAAGTGCTGGTGGTGTTGAAGAAAATCTTGGTAGCGAACTTGATATGCTTTTTGATGCGCCGGATCCTTTCTTATTAAAAAATCGCGTACTGCCCCAGCCACAACTGGCATAGTCGCCGGATCGTACCAAATATGTGGATTATCACCCATTTCTTTATGAAGTAAGTTTGCCACACAAAGCCGTGTCCTTGTTGAGGAGCCCACGCCCAATAAATTCTGTATCCAAGGATCGTAGCCCAAACCATTGTAAATAACGAGATCCGCTTGCTCTAAGCGTTTTGCAATGCTAGGCGTTATGTTAAATAAATGTGGATCTTGGTCCGGCTGATTCAGAATACTAGTAACTTGGACATAGGATCCGCCTATCTCCTTGGCAACGGAACCATAAAAATTTTCAGCCGCTATAATATGGATAATCGGTATTGCAAAACTTATCTTAGCTAACAATATCGCCAGTAAAAACCCTAAACCCAGAAAAAATTTAGACATCAATACGCCCTTTTTTTAAAACAAAAGTACCTTGAATAACGTTTATTCAGTTTAAGTCCGATGAACACTGAATGGCTCGCTCATGAGTTAGGGTCTTATTCTGTATTTAGGTTAGCTAAATTAGCAAGTTTCTAGTGAACCGTTATACTATATCAACCTTGTCAAGACACATTATGGGGCTATATGGGCAAAATTATCGCTATCGTTAACCAAAAAGGTGGGGTTGGGAAAACCACTAGTTGTATCAACCTGGCCGCATCGATGGCCTTGCTTGAGAAAAAAACACTTTTAATCGATCTCGACCCGCAAGCCAATGCCACCACAGGCAGTCTTTTTCAAAAAGAGCCCGCTGCTAATATTGCGCAAGTACTCTTAGATGAAGTTCCCATACAAGAAAGTTTACTAGTAACCCCCGCCGGCTATAGCCTCATCCCAGGGACCACCGATCTAACACAAACCGAAGTCCAACTATTACAAAAAGAGCAACGTGAATATACGCTCAAAAAGAAGCTCGCTGTGCTATCTAACTTGTATGACTATATACTGCTCGACTGTCCACCTTCGTTAAATATACTCACCGTAAATGCCTTAGTAGCCGCTAACTCCGTTATTATTCCCGTTCAGTGTGAATATTTTGCCTTAGAAGGCTTAAGCAATCTCATCAATACATTACAAAGCTTACGCGCCACCGTCAATCCACATTTACAGATTCACGGCATATTACGCACATTGTTTGATGGCCGTAATAGCTTGGCTAAGCAGGTTTCTGAACAATTATTAATGCACTTCAAAGATAAAATATATTCCACGCTTATTCCACGCAATATTCGGCTTGCTGAAGCGCCTAGTCATGGACAACCAGCCTTGTTATATGATCCCCATTCAAATGGGAGTCAAGCTTATTTAAATTTAGCCAAGGAAATACTAAGCCGTGATGGGTGCCCGATCCCTTCCGTAGAGGTATCCTCGGAGATACCCTCCACTACGTTTTTAAAAAAACGTTCCCAACATGATAAATCTCCGTCCATTGAACAGGTATTATGATGAAAAAATCGCGTTTAGGTCGAAATCTCGACATGCTATTAAGCGGTCAACCCTTTGAAGATTTAGTACAAACAGTCAATGCTTCCAAAGAAGAATTACGTTGTTTACCTATCGAGCTTTTACAAGCAGGTCGTTATCAACCCAGAAGAGAATTTGCCCAAGAAGCCTTAGAAGATCTCGCCAACTCTATTCGCACACAAGGCATTATCAATCCTATTGTGGTACGTCTTATTGAAGAAAATCGTTACGAGATTATTGCCGGTGAACGTCGATGGCGCGCCGCGCAGCTTGCTAGCCTGAAAGAGGTTCCCGCCTTAATCAAGGTTATTTCGGATGAAACCGCACTTGCCATTTCCTTGATCGAAAATATTCAACGTCAAGATTTGAATCCACTTGAAGAAGCCGAAGGGGTGCAACGGCTTATTAATGAATTTAAGCTAACCCATCAAGAAATCGCCAAGACCTTAGGCCGTTCCCGTACAACCATTACTAACTTACTCCGCTTATTAAGCCTAGCGCCGCAATTAAAGCTTTTACTACGGCAAAATCAATTGGAAATGGGTCATGCCAGGGCCTTACTAAGCCTCTCTGCTCACTTGCAAATTCAAGCCGCGGAAAAAATTATAAAAAATAAACTTTCTGTCCGAGAAACCGAACGTCTGGTACAAAATGGTTTGTTCGCCGCTCAAGAACCGAAGCCCCTGCTCAAAATCGATACCGATGTAGAACGCTTAGAGCGTAAATTGTCGGATCAATTAGGGGCCAAAGTATTTTTTAAACAAAATTTAAACGGTAAAGGCCAACTCATCATTCATTATAATAGCTTAGAAGAATTAGATGGCATTCTTGTTCACATTAACTAAAATTTTCCCCTAATACATCAAACTAGACGACAAAACACCTTACTTTTATCTTATAAAGACACAAAGCATTTAGCAATTTGCTTAACGCAAGTTATAATGTGCTACTTGAAAAATTTTAAAGCAGGGCAAACCCATGGAAAACAAAACCATCCTCTATGAGCAACATAAAAAAAAAGCGGCGCTGTTTGTCAATTTTTCCGGTTGGCAGATGCCCTTGCATTACGGTTCACAAATACAAGAACATCATGTCGTCCGACAAAGCAGCGGCTTATTTGATGTTTCGCATATGCTTGCGGTCGATATCTGCGGAGAAAACGCACTCCCTTATCTCAGTTATTTATTAGCTAATAATCCGCAACGTTTAGTACCCGGTAAAGCCCTTTACACCTGCATGTTAAATAATACCGCCGGCATTTTGGACGATTTAATTGTTTACCAGCTTTCCGAGCAACTTTATCGAATAGTACTTAATGCCGGAAATCGACAATCTGATTTGGACTGGATTAATACACAGGCTAAAAATTTCGCACCTATCTCTATCGTTGCGCGCACTGATCTCGCGATCCTTGCAATTCAAGGCCCTCAAGCTTTAGTAAAAGCAAACCCGGCTTTTAACGAATCGCAACAATTACTTATTAACGATTTAAAACCCTTTCATTGTGTTGAGCAACATGGCTGGTGTATTGCCAAAACAGGTTATACCGGCGAAGAAGGTCTTGAGGTCATGTTGCCCAATGAAGAGGCTGAAGCATTCTGGCAAGATTTAATCGCTCTTGGGAACCTGCCCTGTGGCTTAGGAGCGCGGGATACGCTACGTCTGGAAGCGGGTTTCAATCTACAAGGTGCCGATATGGATCCGACTACCACGCCACTGGAGTCTAATCTAGCCTGGACTATTGGCTGGGAACCTACTGATCGAGATTTTATAGGTCGCCAAGCCTTAACTATCCAGCAAAAAAATCCGGCACGAAAACTGGTCGGCTTAGTGCTGGAAGAAAAAGGACGTTTCCTACGTAAAAAACAAAAAATTATAACCCCGCAAGGGGAAGGTCAAATTACCAGCGGCAGTTATTCTCCGACTTTAGCTTGTTCAATCGCTTTTGCTAGAATACCTTACTCCCATAATGAAAGTTATTGTGACGTCATCATGGGGACTCAAACCTATTCTACCCAAATCATTAAACCTCCCTTTGTACGTCAAGGAAAAAAAACCTTTACACGCTAAAAATCAAATCGATTAAAAGAGTTATTATCATGAAAAATACCCCTCAACTATTAAAATATACGCTTACCCATGAATGGGTTCATGTAGAAGCAGAACATATTGCGTGTGTAGGTATTACGGCGCATGCTCAAGCGCTATTAGGTGATATCGTCTTTGTGGAATTACCAGCACCGCAAAAAATAGTAAAACAACGTGAAGAAATCTGCGTATTAGAATCCGTAAAAGCAGCCGCTGATGTTTATTCTCCACTTTCAGGTGAAATTATTGAAATCAATGCCGCACTTGATAAATCACCCGAACTGATTAATTTGGACCCCTATGATAAAGGATGGTTATTCCGTATTAAATTTTCGGACCCGAGTGAATTAGAAAATTTATTAAGTTTTGAATTATACCAACAACACATTGCTATCGAGATGCACTAACATGCCCTTTATTCCTCATACTGATGTCGAAATACAAGCGATGTTAGCCACCCTGGGTGTGCATAGCATCGATGATTTATCAGATGAAATCCCCTCCCATTTAAAGGTTGAGCAATTAACCTCTATCCCTTTTGGCCTTAGCGAAATGGAAATGAGCAAAGTTGCCGAGGAACGTGCCAGTGAAAATAAAAAAGGACTTTGCTTTATTGGAGCGGGTGCTTACGAACATCACATTCCGGCGGCTGTTTGGGATATTGCCAGTCGTGGCGAATTTATGACCGCTTACACGCCCTATCAAGCTGAAGCGAGCCAAGGCACCTTACAGCTTATTTATGAATATCAAACCATGATGGCCAGTTTGACGGGAATGGATTATTCCAATGCCTCTCTTTATGATGGTGCATCTGCCTTGGCAGAAGCTATTTTAATGGCCGTTAGAGCCAATAAGCGCAGTAAATCTGCACGAATTTTAATTCCGCGGACCTTACACCCTTATTATCGACAGGCCTTGCAAACTATCGTAACGCAACAAAGCATCAAACTTATCGACATCGATTATTGTCCACAAGAAGGCCGCACCTTGTTATCGGCGCTTGAAAAGTGGGAACGCCAAGATATTTGTGCCTTAGTCATACCACAACCTAATTTTTTTGGTTCACTCGAAGCGGTTGACACGCTCACTAATTGGGCACACGCACAACATGCACTGGTAATTGCCGTCACGAATCCGATGAGTTTGGGTTTACTAAAAGAACCTGGGGCTTGGGGAGAAAAAGCAGCGGACATTGTCTGTGGTGAAGGACAAGCCTTAGGCATCCCACTGGCCGGTGGTGGGCCTTATTTTGGTTTTATGTGTTGCAAGAAAGAATGGGTTCGGCAAATGCCAGGAAGAATTGTCGGTCGTACTGTTGATAAAACCGGAAAACCTGGATTTACATTGACATTACAAGCACGAGAGCAACATATTCGTCGCGCAAAGGCCACTTCAAATATCTGTACGAACCAAGGTCTATTAGTCACTGCGGCTACGATTTACATGAGTCTTTTAGGCCCTATGGGTTTGCAAAATATAGCGCGCGTTTCTCACCAAAATTCACAGCAACTCGCTCATCAATTAACGCAGCTACCCCAGGTGGGATTAATTTTTAGCGCCGCTTTTTTTCACGAGTTTGTTATTCGTTTGCCAAAGCCGGTTAATCATTTGCTACAGGAGTTAGCTAAAGTAGGAATACATGGCGGATTTGATCTATCGACACTGTATCCTGAATTAGGTAATGCTTTATTGATCTGCGTCACTGAAACTAAAACTCAACAAGATTTAAACTTTTATCAACAAGAATTATCTAAACTACTTAACGCGACCCCGTAAAAAAATTTTTATGCTTATTTTCGAATTGAGTCAAACAGGCCGTATTGCCAAAGCACAAATTCCATCGAATTTAAATCCAAGGAATAAAACGTCTATTCCGGAAAATCTATTGCGAAAAACCGAACCTTTGCTACCACAAGTTTCAGAGTTACAAGTAGTCCGTCATTTTACGCGTTTATCACAAAAAAATTTCTCTATTGATACCCACTTCTATCCATTGGGCTCATGTACGATGAAGTACAATCCGCGTGGCGCCCATCGCTTAGCCTCATTAGCCAATTTTCTCAATCAGCATCCTTTGTTAACTGAAGAAAACTGTCAAGGAACCCTACGCTGTCTGTATGAGGTTCAAGAAATTTTAAAAGAGGTAGCCGGTATGGCCGGTGGTTCTTTAACACCGATGGCCGGCGCTCAAGGGGAATTTGCGGGGGTTGCGATGATTAAGGCCTATCACGCATCTCGTGGCGATAAAGCCAGAACGGAATTTCTGATCCCCGATGCGGCACATGGAACCAATCCGGCTTCGGCTGTCATGTGTGGCTATAAGGTTCGTGAAATTCCAACCAATAGTGAAGGGGATGTAGACTTAGTCGCATTGAACGCCGCTGTAGGCCCCCAGACGGCGGGCATCATGTTAACCAATCCTTCTACTTTAGGCGTATTCGAAAGACAGATTGAACAAATTGCGCGCATTGTTCATCAGGCGGGGGGATTACTTTACTACGATGGTGCTAATTTTAATGCGATTTTAGGTAAAGTAAGGCCTGGGGATATGGGTTTTGATGTCATGCATCTCAATCTACATAAAACCTTTGCAACTCCCCATGGTGGCGGCGGCCCTGGAGCAGGACCTGTTGCGGTTGCAAAGCGCTTGCTTCCATTTTTGCCGATCCCCACGATCGATTACGCAAATAATCATTATCGCTACTTAGAGTTAGCCGATAGGCCACAAAGTATAGGCCGTTTGTCGGCGTTTAGAGGAAATACCGGTATTCTTTTACGCGCTTATATTTACGCGCGTTTATTAGGCCGCGATGGTTTAAAACGTGTTTCCGAGTTCGCCACACTCAATGCCAATTATTTACTGTGCCGATTACACGCAATTGGATACACGCCGGCTTTCCCGAAACGGCGTGCTAGCCACGAATTTATTTTAACGTTAAAAGATTTATCCACACAATTTAATATCTCGGCAATGGATGTCGGGAAACGTTTACTTGATTTTGGTTTTCATGCACCTACTACTTATTTTCCGCTGCTCGTTCCCGAATGCTTATTAATCGAGCCTACTGAAACCGAATCAAAACAAGAGTTAGATAGTTTTATAGCGGCTATGGGCAAAATTCTTGCGGAAGCCAAAGAAAATCCAGCTATTTTACATAACGCGCCACATCATTTGAGCCTACGACGTTTAGATGACGTCAAAGCGGTGCGAGAACTTGATCTAACTTGGGAAATGAATTAATTGCACGGCCAACAAGCACTTTTTATAACAAAATAATAATCCATTATGAACATATGAACATTAGCTTAGGCCGTCACAGCCTCATCGGATAAAATAAACTGAGTCGCCATAGCCACTGCCTGAGCATTTAAGCTGACATTGTGGACACGCAAATATTCAACGCCTTGTAATGCCAATTGATAAGATATTATAGCCGTTTCAAAATCTCGTTCTGCAAAAGGCTTATCTGTTATTGAATCTAAAAAAGATTTTCGTGAGTGACCAACCAGTAAAGGACAATTTAAAGAACGAAAGTGTTTTATATTTTTCAGTAAAAATTTAGATTGTCGTGCTGTCTTGCCAAAACCAATCCCAATATCAAAGATGAGCCGTTCCGGCGCAACACCTGCATCTAATAACTGTTTAACTCTCAGCGCAGCCCAGGTCAAAATTTGATCGCAAATAGGAGGGTGCGCCGCCAACACCCGATTTTTCTGTACTGGAATCCCGAGGTTATGCATAAGCACACACTTCACAGGACGCTCCGCCACTAATCGGCGCATTTTTTCGTCCCTAAATCCACTGACGTCGTTAATCCAATCTATTCCATGATCCAGCGCGCTTGCCGCCACCTGAGGATGACGGGTGTCTATACTCAACTTTGGCTTAAATGGCCATCGCTTGCAGCACTCTTTTATTGCGGTTAAAACGGGTGCCAATAAGCGCCATTCATCGTCTGGCAAAACAGGGCTTGCGCCGGGACGGGTAGATTCTGCGCCTATATCCAGCACTTCAGCCCCCTCACGCACTAAGCTTTCAGCTTGCGCGATTGCATTAGGAAGGCTAATAAATTGACCGCCATCTGAAAAAGAATCAGGGGTTATATTTAATATACCGACTAAAGCGCTGCCCTCTAAACGTTGCGGAATTTGCTGGGTTCCACAAGCCGCTTGGCTTGCTGTAAAGCGGGAACCCCAGCTAGGCAGTAAGCTTGATAACGCTACTCGCGGATGTTTCCAATTGGGCCATAAATCAAGTAAAGGCCATAGTGCAAAGGGTCTGGCCAGTAATTCAGCATGAGGGATTTTCAGTTCGGCCTGATCCATCACTAAGTCATCCCAGGCAAGGATATCTATATCAATCACGCGGGGCGCCCAACGCTGACTTTCTTTTCGACCTAACTGTTTTTCAATCTGCTTAATCTGCCTTAATGTTTCAAATGGAGACAACTTAGTTTCACAGGCAACCGCCACATTCAAATACGGTCTATTCCAAGCCACGGGGGCATAAGCGGGTAAAAGTGCCGGTGAGGTATAAATGGGCGAAATTTTCAGGGGTGCAATCGTCGGTGATTTTTGCAATAATTGCAGTGCTGAACGCAGGTTATTTAACCCATCGCCTAAGTTTGTACCTAAACCAAGTATTAACATATTTTTTTGTCTTAAAAACTTGCCTTTTCTAAGTTAAAGGTTTATAGGTTTATCTTATTAGGTATATAATAAAATTCTTACTTTCCCAAGAGGTCAAGCGCAGTTATGGATTTCGAACAACAACAATCCCGCTTACGCGAACTTATAGCACATGGTAAAAAGCAAGGGTTTGTCACTTATGCTGAAATAAATGACCATCTGTTAGAAGATATTATCTCTGAAGCTGAGCAAGAGCAACTACAGCTTGATGAGATTATCTTGATGCTCAATGATATTGGCATCCCTGTCTATGAAGTTCCGCCTGATATGGAGACTTTACTGGCTTCTAGTATTGCTAGCAATTCATCGGAAGAAGAATCCAGTTCAGAAAACACTAATATTTTAGGGAATATCGCCGCTGAACTAGGCCGCACCACCGATCCTGTACGCATGTATATGCGCGAAATGGGCACCGTTGAATTACTGACCCGTGAAGGAGAAATCAAACTCGCTAAGCGTATTGAAGAAGGCCTACAGGCTATTCTAACCGCATTGACTCAATATCCAGAAAATGTTTCCGATATACTCAGTGATTACACGCGTTATGAACGACAAGAAATCCGCTTAAACGATATTATTAGTGGATTTCTAGACCTAGAAGAACTTTCTATTCCGCTAGAATTACCACCTGGAAAAAACATTCCATCTGAAGCGCACGATGAAGAGGAAAACTTTAGTACTCGTGCCAACAAAGGCGCTGGCGACAAAGAAACAGAGGACGAAAGTGACGACGCCAAATCAAAAAGCGTTATCAGTGATGAAGAGGACGGCTTTGGTGAACTTGACAGCGGGCCCGATCCAGAACTAGCACATGCACGTTTTGCTCAGTTAAAAGCGTTTTACGAAGCTTTTTTAGCCACACAAAAAAAACACGGTCGCTTTGATAAAAAAACCTTGAAGCAAGCCGAACTATTAGCCGACGCTTTTACTAAATTTAAACTCATACCACGGCAACTCGATAAATTAACTCGAAAGATGCGTTCCCTTTTAGAAGAAATTCGCGCTCAAGAGCGCGTTATCATGCGTTTATGTATTAATGAAGCTAAAATGCCGCGTCAACTTTTTATTAATTCTTTTCCAAAAAATGAAACAAATGAAAATTTCCTTAAAAAACACATTAATGCTAAAAAAAGTTATTCGCAAGCACTAAAATCCTTACATATTCCGATTACTTCGGCACAAAATAAGCTGCGCGAACTAGAAAAAACCATTGACATGAGTATAGGTGAAATTAAAGCCATCAATCGCCAAATGTCTGCTGGAGAAGCTAAGGCCAGGCGTGCAAAAAAAGAAATGGTTGAGGCCAACCTTCGTCTTGTTATTTCGATCGCTAAAAAATACACCAATCGTGGGTTACAATTTCTTGATTTAATTCAAGAAGGCAATATTGGTTTGATGAAAGCCGTTGATAAATTTGAATACCGTCGCGGTTATAAATTTTCAACTTATGCGACTTGGTGGATACGACAAGCCATCACCCGATCCATTGCCGATCAAGCACGGACTATTCGTATTCCGGTACATATGATCGAAACCATTAATAAGCTGAACCGTATTTCACGTCAAATATTACAAGCTACCGGAAAAGAACCTTCACCGGAAGATCTCAGTAAAAAAATGGGTTTACCTGAAGATAAAATTCGTAAGATCCTTAAAATCGCCAAAGAGCCTATTTCGATGGAAACACCTATTGGGGATGATGATGGCGATTCGCACTTAGGTGATTTTATAGAGGACGCGACGGCTTTATCACCAATTGACGCCGCTACGATAGAAGGGCTACGAGAAACCGCGCAACGAGTACTGGCGTCACTTACACCGCGTGAAGCAAAAGTATTGCGCATGCGCTTTGGTATTGACATGAATACCGATCATACCTTAGAAGAAGTCGGCAAACAGTTCGACGTTACGCGCGAACGTATTCGACAAATTGAAGCGAAAGCCTTACGCAAACTACGTCATCCGACACGTTCGGAACCCTTACGTAGCTTTCTTGATCAAGAGTAGCAATGACTAATACGGTTAGGGATAATTAATTCCCCCCTAACCGCATCTCTATCAATTTTTTTAAATTAAGGTTTTGCTTCGGGATATGATAAAAGTGTTGCTTGTTCTTCAGCGCTCGCATTCACCTTTTCTAGATTTCTCGTAAAAAAACTTCCTGCATAGTCAGCCACTCGCGATAAGCCATTTGCTAAATCTCGACCCACATTATGGATTACGGGACTAACAACCGGAAAATATAATAGAAAAAGCGTGGCGGCTAAACACTCGTTGGAGCGATAATGGTTTGCCGCATTAACATTGAAAGGCGATTCTTCACATGCAAGCCCAAAGTGTCCAGCAGATTCAGTCTCACCTTGTGGCGATTGTTTAACAGGGATAGTCGCGTTTGCATCATTCAAAATCGAGGGCGGCGCCGCCAAGGGAGGCATCTCTGCTAAATCGGTATTATTTGTATCCACTAGTCGGCCCAATTCCAGTAAGTGAATACCTTTTTTCAGAGCCCCTGCTCTTATTCGCGTTAAAGCGCCCGTCGGCAACTGCACCGAAGTATCATTTGCGTAAAATGCATAATTTAATAAGCGTAAATTACTAGCCCACGGAACCACCCTTCCCGCCGCTCTTACGAAAGCGGAGCCCTCCAATATTTCTCTGGCAACACCATCAGTATCATTTTCTTTCAGCACTCTACAGAGTTTAGGGCCTATTAACAAAGAATTCGAATAGCACAAAATAATTAAACCCAGTAACTCATTAGGCCTAAATACCTTATTTACTAACTCTACCTGATGCCTCAAAAATTGATTCTTTACTGCTAATGTTCTAACACGCATTTCGGATATATCGATATTACGTACTGAAGATATATCATTATATTGCTTCACTGCCTGTAACCATGCATCAGCTTGATTATTTACTAATTTTACGCGTAGTTGATCAACACTTAAAGAAGGTAAATTTTCTTTGTCTATATAATCAATAACTCTCTTTATACCTGCTGCTTCTTGTTCAGGTAAAGAAATCCATACTGTTTCTTGCATAATACATCGCTCCTTTTTTATAAATTACTTATAAATAAATTAACATGCTTAACTTTTTAATTCAAATAAATAGAACTATTTAAGTTAAAAAATAATAAATTTAAATAATATTTAATAGTAAAAAATAATTAACTAGTTTTGAATTTAGTCACGTGTATCATACCAATTAATTATATTCTTTTATGAAAAATAAGTACTTATTGTTTTATTTTTCTGGCGCTTTTACTGTAGGTCCCCTAATTTTTCTTACATAAATCACTCGTTTCAAATGAGTCGCTATCTTCGGCCGCTGTAAAACCCGGCTGCCAAAAATTACTCCTCACCATGCCGCTACTATAACTTGCTGAGTCGAATTGATCCGGAGTAAGTGACAAAGAGGTCATTTCTGAAATCAGTGGGAGAGGATCCACCGCCACTTGGAAGCGGCGCCGTGAAATAGCGCCGGTTTCTGGTCGATCAGAAACAAATAATTCATTTTCGGCCTCACCCATCGAGTTATAGCAAGAAAAGGATTTTTTCTTTTTTTGTAAATCGACTAAGTTTTTTTCGAGTACAGCAGATACATCCACCTCTTTACTGTAACTGATTAATTCAATAAAATTGAGATCTGATTTACCAGAAGGGTAAAGACTCGCAAATTCATCCAATATACGGATAGCAATATTTTCTTCAATCTTTTCCAAAAAAGATTTGAAATTTCCACTTCGTTGAGCGCGTCGGAGCAACTTTTCAAAATGGACAAGTTCCACTTCCGTCTTTCCCGAATTAATTAAATTGGATAAATAATTATCCAGTTCTTCGCGTACAACAATAGGTAATTTCAATGAAGCCGTTTCTGTTGTTATATATTGAATATTACAATCCGGATGAATCCCCTGCAGACTTTCAATGAATTTATTAAAAGCGCCTGAGGCGCAAATAGGCTTATCTTTCTCTGTATCGGATGAATTATAACCGCGTTGAATTTCAACTAAGCCTGCTATAAATTGATTTTCCGCATCCTCAATTTCGCGCTGATGATAGTTATTATCTCGAATAGCGGTGAAGCTTAATGCCAATAATTCTTTCATACTGAGCTTTGAGGAAGGATCTATAAAGTTGTCATCCAAGTCAGTAATTCTTTTGATACAACGTCTAGCGACTTTCTTTCGAGGGTCGTTGTCGGGCAAGGCATCCGCAAACGCTTTTATTTCGCGAAGCGTCTTCTCTAGGCTAGATTTTGAAACCATATCCAATTTTCGAATAATATTTTTTAACCTTGATTTTTCAAATTTTTTCTCCAAACTCGATTTTTTACAAATTTTATCAGCGTATCGTTGGCGTAATTTTTTTGCTGATTCAGAAGCTGAGTAATGAACACTGGCCGTATGCGTACTTTGAATATGGTTGATGCAACTAAGAGGAGGAGCGCTAGCACCTATAAATTGTCGGATATTTAACTCTTTCATTATTATTCTCAATACTGTATTCCGATCACTTAAGGCGCGGCATTGAGACTCGTTCAATGCCAATGCTTGATCAAGCGTAATGATTTTTTTGCTAAGTAATTCACGTACGCCACTAGATTCCAGGTTTAATTGTTCCGAATTATTCAAATTTAATACTTGATCGAAGCGAATAATTCGCTTAACAATTAATTTATAGACCCCATCAATACTCAAAAAATCTTGTTTGAAATTATCTAATTCCAATTTCAATGCTTGAGCAAAACTAATAACTCCACGATTAATTAAGCCAAACATCCACTCCTTATTTAGAAGTTCTCGCGTGGAATCCTCCAATTCTGACTCCAATGCTTCGAGCAAGCTAATAATCCCATGATTAATTAATTTAACAATACCTTTAGAAGAAAGATTGAGCCGTTGGTTTTCGCTCAACGCCAATGCTTGATCAAGCGTAATGATCCTTTTGGTAAGTAAGTGCTGTACGCCTCTAGATTCCAGGTTTAATTCTTGTGAGTCACTCAATTTCAACGCTTGATCCAAGCTCATAAGCTGATTAATAATTAACTCAAATATCCCCTCTGCGCTCAAAAAATATCGTTTGGAATGCGCTAATTCTAATTCTAAGGCTTGGACCAAGCTAATAATTCCATAATCAATTAATTTAATAATACCTTCAGAAGAAAGATTGAGCCGTTGGTTTTCTCTCAATCCCATTACTCGCTGCTCAGTGATGAACCCTTTAGCAATAAATTCCTTTATCTTGTCAGACTTAAGCAAGTCACAATTTTTCTCACGATTCCATTCGTCCAACCCCCATTTCCTTATACGACTATTGGGCACTTCCTCTTTTTTGAAAAAATATCCACTCTCAAGATCCCACATTATTTACTCCTTAGTATTATTTATTAAACGTA
>CAZSWN010000004.1:0-8658 GCA_964611135.1 uncultured Coxiellaceae bacterium
TATCTTTCAATCGTTGTGCTTCCATCGCTTCTTTATCTTTCAATCGTTGTGCTTCGTATTCCTTTAATTTTTTATCGAACTCTTTGAATGATTGCTCCAATTCTTTGACTGATTTCCACAATTCCTGGATACTTCGTGCGAGATCCGATCTGTCTCCGAGTGACGCTTCTCTTTCAAGCCCTTGCTGTGAATGCTGATAATATTCTTCGAGACGCAGATAGTAATTTTTAAATCTATCTAAATAGCACCGGCTTTGTTCTAAGTAAGATTGACTGTAGCGAGTTATCAACTCTCGCATCGCTTGAGCGTGCGTTAAGCTCATTGCATGATCGGGGTGAAATAAAAGCAGCCCTCCTTGTAATAAGGGTTTTAGTCGACCCTGTAACTTATTCAAATAGTTTAAGAAATCATCATAAGCTTCTTCTGTCCCTTGAATATAAGATATCCTGGTTTCGCAGTTTCCCAAGTAAAATTCAGTGATTTCTTTAATATCAGCTAGGCTGCTTTGCAATAGCATTTCCACTTTCCGTAGAGAACCTTCTTCGAGCAGTAAGTTTAAACCTTCTCTCTGTGACTGGATCCATTCTTTAGCGCCATCTAATGAACCGATTACACTCTGATGATGCACTTCTAGCGGGAAAGTCGATTGGGATACGACGGGAACGCTTTGCGAATCCTTACAAATCGCTAACTCACGCTTTAGTTGGATCCTATCCACCGCTTGAGCGACACTAGCTACTATCTCAGGAACAAGATTAGTTTCAGATAAACGTGAAATAAAATTATTCAACTGTAGTTCAAAATAACGCAACATAAACGCCTCGACTTGCTGATATTCCTGGTCAGCTTGTTGTTTTAGAGCGAATCGATCCCCTTCTCCCTCTATTTGTTTTAAAGACTTATTCAAATGAGTCAAAAAGGTTTTTTTCAACCGCTTTTTATAATCTTTAATTTCTTTCAAAAAATGTGTTTCAATCCACTTTGGATCACGACAACGTTTCTCTAAATGGGTTTCAAATTTGACATTCGACTGATGTAAAACCAACGCTAACTCATTGAGTAGTCGCCGGCTCTTACTCGCAATGACAACGCTTTCTTCCCCCAGTTTATCCGGACGCACGATTTGATAGGCCAAACAACGTTGATAATAATTCCAGACATCAATCTTTTTGTTCATCCCAAATGAAGCCAACCAACGCCGCCAACGCGGTTTCTTCCAATAGCCTTCTATTTTTAGGCGTAGTTCTTCCGGACTTAAATCAAATAAACGTAACAACCTCAGTTCATCTTGGCTACGTTTCCATAAAGGATAATCCTTGCTTAACGGAGGTTGCAACGTCATATGCACTACCCAACGTCTCGACCACCAACGACGTTTAAACGGCTTGTTGGCGAGATGTTCATCCATTTGATTCAAGAACTGACCCAACATATCCTCCTAGGCATTCCCTCCTCCCTTTCACTAAGGTCTAAAAAAATGAGCATTATTACTACTTTCCAACGTCTTTGCATCCGACTCAACGGCGCTTGAAGGCGCTTGTTGTGATTTAATAGAATCCATAAAATCCGTTAATTTTTTCATCGTTGCATCGCATTCCTTGAGCTTAGCTTCCATCGCTTCTTTATCTTTCAATCGTTGTGCTTCCATCGCTTCTTTATCTTTCAATCGTTGTGCTTCTATCGCTCCTTTATCTTTCAATCGTTGTGCTTCGGATTCCTTGAGCTTAGCTTCCATCGCTTCTTTATCTTTTTTCATGACATCTAAGCTTTTCTGCAATATTTTCACCCTATCTTTTTCTACTTCTAATTCTAATTGTTTTTGCTCAACGTCAGAGAAGCAATGCATCTCTGAAATACAGCCACTGATAGCTTTTCCTACCAGACTATATAAAGTACTACTAAAGGTCCTTTTTGCCGTCTTATAGCTATCCTCATAATTTTCTTTGAAATCACTGATAGCTTTGTTAATTGATAATATATCTTCAGCCGAAACGACAGCATGTAACTTATCCATAATTAGTTGCACGCTCTCAAATCGGTCTTCTCGAATGTCTTGACCAAAATTAAATAAACCTTGAATTAAGCGTTTGAATTTCTCTCTGAGTGGTAATTCCTTGTGTAACTCAGGCTTTAATCTCATGTACGATAAATTATAGTACTCACCCAATTGATTAATAAAAATCTCTGTTTCTTCCTTTACTGCAGGTGATATGTTGTTTAATGCCATACTATGAGCAGGGACAGATAGTTTATCGCCATTTTTTAAAATAATGACCAATGAAGGATTTAACGAAGATTTTTTTTCATTTCCGTCATTTCCGTTTCCTATGGGTAGTAAGGACTCTGTAGGATAAGAATATACATGAAGTAAAGGCCGCGCATTAATTCGGCATTTGCTCGTAGCATAAGCAAAAGCTTCTAGTTTTGAGTCTTCTGGTTGTTGCGGATAAAAATAGTCTATGAGTAGACTAGCGTTTGAATTAGGATTACCCTTAAATTTACACACTTCATGCAAATCAACTCCTCTGTAAATCACCTGAATTAAATCATCAACGGTAGGCATTTGTCGTTTTTTCTCAGCTTCATTGATGGTTTCAGAACGATAGACATAGGGAAATAGTCTGTTGCAGGACTCGTCAGTCGAAGAAATATATCGATGAGATGCCTTAATGCGTTCTACACCGTTTTCATGTTCTAGATTTTTTATTCCATTGCGGATCTTTTTTTCTTCATCGCGAACAACAATAATATTCGCTTCTAAACGCTCTTTTTGCTCGTATACTTCCTTTTTTAATGCCTCAAGTTCATTAATTAGCATTTTAGATAGTTTATCCATCAGTGGAGTAACAAGGTTTGAGTCTTTGAGAAATTGTTCGTCGCGTTGAGAACGATCATCTGGGCTAATTTTTGTTTTAAATGAGACCGGAAATTGGATTAATTCATCGCTTTTTTCTCGGATAGCGCCCCAATAACTGGCCCGATATTCTTTAATCATGGAATCTATATCTTCATTCGGCAATAATGTTTCAAGTTTGGGCCGTAATAATTCGATATGGTACTTGCTGAGGCTAAAAGGCGATACTAAGATTTTTCTCCAATGCTCGACCGAATTCACAATTTTTCTTGCTATTTTCAGCCACTCGAGTACCCCATCCAGATCATGTTCTGGCAATATGGCTCCTTCCGTTAGATTATTGAGAAATTCAATAAGTTCGTCACATTTTTTGATTTGCTCAGCTATTAATAAGTTGGCTAACCTCTGAGACAATAGCTGAATAGTTACTTTATCTAGTTCATATTTAGAAACGTATTGATATAAGAAAATTTCGGCGAGCCGTAATTTTATTGTTCCACCATTTTTAGTTTCGTTCATCGCATGGAGAAAAATACGTTGTCCCGCTTCTATCTGTTTTTCTTCCGTTAGTAAGGGCGACCAATTGGGATCGTTATTCCATAAGTTGACCTGCTCATTATCTGTATTGTCGATTTTTTTAAATGCCGTGGATGTCTGGGCGATTTCAGTGCAGAGGATGGCAAGTTCCGAATTTTTTGGTAGAATCTTTTGCATGGTTTTTGCGATAAGTTCCGGTTCGGCCATACACTCACTGACTCGCTGACTGATTCTCTGATTTAATTCCTCAAAAAAAAGTGCGGAACTTGAACTTGCTTCAGGAGATAAGTCTGTAATGTCACTAAAGCTAGTCTCAAAAAGGAGAGCCATCTTTTCTTTTGTTTCTTTCAGTTCGCGAAAACATTTATCAATGCTTTTCAAATAGGCATTAAATTTTTCAATTGAATTTGCTCCTTTTAAAATATCAGCAATATACAATTTTTTACGATCAGGTGGTTCAATCTTCATTGAAAATCGCTTAAATTCATCCTTAAAGTATTTTAAATTATCCTTAAACTTTGATAAGTTCGATAAGAACTTTTTCTCATCCTTACCCTTCAAGGCGCTCACCATTCCTTCTAAGCGGCGATGGGTCTTAATAAGATATCTTTTTGCCTCGTTTAAAATCCCAAGGCTCTCATTCAATGAATTTAAATACGCTCGAGCTTGTTGATTATGTTTCTCAATAGCGTCCAAGTTAGCTGTAGCATGGAAATCGTAGTCTGTTTTTGCCTCATGAACTAATTTTAGTAGGGGATCTTCTTCATACGCCCTTGCTTGCAAGCGTTGTTGAAAAGTACCTGTAATAAAATTCCATGCCCTATAACCATGCTTGCTGGTTTCATGGCCCACATGCAGTAAGTGCAGAATTTCAAGCGTCTCCCATGTGATCTTAACCGCACTATATGCGGTTAACGCCTCAATAATCATAGCTATCTCCTTTTATTGGATTTATTTTTAGCCCACCCTTTTGAGTATAGAGGATCAAAAAATTATTTCCTAGATCATTTTTTACTAAAATTTTTTAAATAATTTTAAAAAAAATTTAATTTTATTAACT
Organism: uncultured Coxiellaceae bacterium; assembly: GCA_964611135.1. Taxonomy (GTDB): domain Bacteria; phylum Pseudomonadota; class Gammaproteobacteria; order Diplorickettsiales; family Diplorickettsiaceae; genus Aquirickettsiella. The sequence goes on from CAZSWN010000004.1 coordinate 4,452, forward strand.
GAAATAAAGCGCATCTTTAACAATAATTTTTTCTGGATCGATAGAAACATCCATCCGACTTGGCTGCCCTAAATAAACGCCCTGCTCTAGGGTAAAATCATTCTTTTCTTAATCGACTAAGGGCTATAAAAAGCCCCTCTTTCCGTTTCGTTTTCTTCCTGTATTAAGCGGTTTAATGATTTCTTATGCATAATTTTTGAGCAGGCTTGAGATTTAACATATTCATCGATTTTAACTTTCATTGCTTCTATTTCTACTCGGGATTGCTTGAGATCTGCTTCTATCGTCGCTCGAACTTGTTTGATCTTAGCATCAAGCGCTTCTATACTTTGTTTCAACTTGGCTACCTGTAAATCAAAATCTTGTTCCATAGTCCAAAATTCTTGGGTATTTCTCTGCTTAGGCAAATAAATTTTTAATCGCTGTAAATTTTCTTTAATTTTCTTCTGTGATTCTTCGGATAAGGGTTTAAATACTTTAAATAGCTCTAGTTGTATTACTTGCAGCTTTTTATTCCCGAGTGACTTATCGGGATGAAATAACAAAGTACTTTTTTTTAAAAAATAGAGGGTCTCTGTTTGCAGGAGGTTTGCTTGTCGAATCGCCTCATTACCATTGCGTTGATCGTATCTTACCTTATCAATTAGTTTTTCATAGCGCACTATCTGACATTCGACGAATAAGCTTAAGGTAGCAAGATAAGATTCCAGTAAGCTTTTTATCTTAAGAAATCGCCCAGGTGATTCTTCTTGTAAGGTGGAAGCTAGCTTTTTCTGTTTCATTTTAACCCAACCTTCTATCGAGCCCACGGTGAAATTGAGTTCTTTTTCGATAGAGGCATTGTTATAGACAAATCTATCACCGCTGGGAATATTGATCCTTTCATCCTTGCGATTAAAAACATTTTTACGCCAATTGAAGAAATAACCGTATAAAATCAACTGGAGTCTATAATATTCCTTTTCTAATTGACTTTGTAGGCGGCTTCTATCTGATTCAATGGGTAATTGAGTTAATTTTTTCTTCATTAATTTTAAGAAAGCCCGCCGATTTATATAGATATACTTTTCTAAAAAAAACTTATTACTTTGTATCCATTTTAAGTTTCCAGCACGTTTGTCTACATAATTTTCAAGCTGAATTCGACTTCTATTTAACTTATTCAGTACTTCTCTTCCTAAGTACTGCTTAAATACAACGGCTATTGGCTCTTTTGCATCAAATGGATTTTTTATAGCGATTTCGCGAAAAGATAAACAACGGTGGTAGTAAGACAGTAGCTTGATCTTACGATGAATGGGTGTTAATAAGCCTAATAACCACCTTTTCCAGAAAGCTTGTTGCCAATAACGAACGATCTCTGCCTGTAATTCATCAGGGGATAGGCCAAATAGTCGCAGACTAGCTAGGCTGCTCTCCTCTCGACGCCATAAAGGATTATCGACGGTCAGTGGCGGGTACGCGCGAATAAAAACACCCCATTTGGGGCCCCACCGCGAGGATACCCGCTCAAAGGGTTTCCTCGCCAGTCCATTCCCTATCTCCTCCAATAAGCTATTTCGCATTCCCTGCCATACCCTTCATCAAATTTACCTCAGCGTTTAGAAAAAAATATTCCGCTAGGCCCGGGTGCGTTTGAGGTTTCAGAATCTTTAGTCGCCGCTTCTAATTGAGCGTGCATTACCGCTAATTCTGCTTTAAATTGCCGGCGTTCAGCCTCCGCATTTTCTTGAACTTGCTGGACCGTCGCCTTTAAATGCGCACATTCTTCAGATATGTTCTTTATAGTGCTGGCTTGCTGCTCAATCACTTTATCTTTTTCATAAAGTGCATTGTCTTTCGCTATCAATTTTTTATTTTCGTCCATCTCTTTTCTTAAGGCGTATGTCCAATCTACTAGGTTATTGTGTAACATAGATCCATTATTCAAACCACGTGCTGCACTTAATGAATCATTCATTATTTTGGCCAAAATGATTTGCACCTTGGATACCGACGCTTCAGTAACCCTTCCGAAATCATTATCGAGCAAAATAAGGCATTTAAACAAGCTGAAATAAATTTCTATAAACTCCTTTTCTCTTTTTTTAGAAGGGCGCGGTAATCTTGCAAAATCTTTCAATAGGTTAAGCAATCTTTCAAAATCACTCAACAGGTATGGATAGGTTCTTTTTTTTAAGGTTTCAGCGTATCGGATGAGCGAGAATCCCATACTTACCATGATTTCTTTAGATTTTGAATAAGGCTGTAAAACTCGTTTTGCGGTACGCACTAAATGTTGATCATAAAAAATATGATCAAGAATGAGTACCTTAAAAGCTGTATTTTTTTCAAAGATCTGTATTAAAAAAGGTTTTTCATCACCTTGCTGTTCGAATAAATTAGCTCCGGCATCAATCAAACAGCTCACCATAAAGCGATCATCTCGTTTCAAGGCATTTTCTAATAAACAATGACCGAGCGTTCTTGACCCGTTATTAACGATTAGATTTAAATCCAATCTAAATAAAGCTAAGCGCCCTTCGATATATTCAGCATGATCGAAATACACAGCATGCGTTTCAGAAAGTAAGCTTAAGCAATTTTCCCGGTTAGTAATGCTAACGCTAAACGGTACTTTTTTTTCTAATAGAAATTTAATTTCTATTTTTAGCGTTCTAATTTTTATTTCGTCTGTTTCGTGTTGTAAAACGTTTTGTGCCTCCAATATTAAGCGTAAAAACTCGGCTTGATTAAATTTTTCAAGATCAAAACGTTGTTTTCCCGTTCTCCCCTCGGGTAAGCGTTCATTAATTTTTTTAAAGATCGCTTCTGATTCAGGATCCCTAGGCGCTTTTAGCTGCATCTTTTCGATAAAATAGTTCTTATCTAATAACGCATGTAAGGCTTGGTACCCTTCCGCACTGAGCTCGGTATTCGCTAAATTCAAGGTTTTAATTTTAGCGTATTGTAATGCCTCACAAAGAACGATTAAGTTATCTGTTTTGCTTTTATCCTCATTGAGTAATTCTAAAGTCAAGATATCAAGCTTTGGCGGGATCGTTAAAAATCGAATCCATGCGAATGAATGAAACTCGGCGTTGGTGATACTTAACTCGGTTAAAGAATCTGTCATCACACTCAATTGCAACAGTAAGCGATCGATAAAATGCGCGCTGAGTAAATAACGATCTTCACCTTGTAAAATAGTCACATTATCGAGTGCAACGACATGCCATTTCGTTGAGTAATGAAATAATTGGTTCAGAAACAGTCCAACAGTAGCTTCTAGCCGCTCTTCTTGTGAATAAATTGTTGGAAACTCCGCATTAAAAGTCACCTGACTTAAATATAACTTACAATTCTGTTCAGAGCAGGTTTTAGGCAGCTTATCTAAATATTCTATAAAATAGATTAGCCATTCGGCGGTTAATATTTCGTTATTTAATTCAAAATGACCCGTTTCTATAAAGCTATCCAATGCGGCATCAAGAGACAATTTCGGTTTATCTGCAGAGCTGTTTTTGGACTTAATAGTCGCTTTTGGCACGAATTACTCCTTTATTATAGTTGTCTTCCATTCTTTTTATATCCTTTAAAAAGAATAAGGTAGATTTAAACTATTTAATAGAGCAATATTTAAAAATAAACTATTTTATTTTTAAAATTGATCGCAGAAGTTTGACTAGATCTCTCTCCAGACCTGTTCGCATTAATTTGTCTTACTTTAAGACTTCCAAATAAGATCAAGACCAGGAATTTTTTGTTTGTTCTTTAGTAGAGCACACTTAAATTTACCTCCATGTCTATAAATAAATTACTATCAATTAATTCTTCCGTTTCTAGTCAGTAAATGAAAAACTAGTCTCACCTAAAGTCTCTGGAGAAATACTGCCATACCCGTATTGGCTATTGTTGTTTATATAGCTACCTATAGGTCTATGCGAGAAAAAAGGAGTAATTAATCGGCTTCTTTCTGAATAATCCGGACTATTTGGACTCGAATTATCTGTTTCAACAATAGGTAATTCATCTAAGGTTGAAATTAATTTCTTTACCGCAAACAGTTGCCTATTTAGTTGCTTTTTTAATTTCATAAACGAACCACTGCGATGGATATACTCATGACTATACGGTGGATGATAAATACCCGCGGCTATGCTTGTCGCATCTGACGAATTGGTTCGCGTCACACGACGATTGATATCCGTCGTCATTGTCGCATCCG
>CAZSWN010000004.1:8758-10962 GCA_964611135.1 uncultured Coxiellaceae bacterium
GACGAATTGGTTCGCGTCACACGACGATTGATATCCGTCGTCATTGTCGCATCCGATGAATTAGCACGCGTCACACGATAGCTGATGCCCGACTCGGATGATGGGGTTGATCCTTCTTCCGAAAGCAATTGACGATAACGTGATACGGGCGTGTAATCGACCTCTAAACGCGAGGTAGTAGATTTTAGCTCTAGCGTTAATTTTTCCTCTAATAGTTTTTGTAGTTTTAAGAGTATTTCCCTTAGTGCGTCATTATCGGCATTTTGCCTGATATTTAAAATAGACTTTAATCGATCTCCCTCCAAATTAGATAAGGAGGTTATAAACTGATCCGATTTCATTAGCTGTATGCTATTTTTAAGTTGACTCAAGGCTTCAGATAATTTAGTAACTGTTTTAGCCTCCTCATTGTAACCATATTGACTAAATTTTTTGAGAATATTACAGAAAAAATCTAACATGGCCGTAAACCCTAAAAAAGCGAGTCCCGTTTTGGCTAAGACTAATAATTCAGGGCGTAAAAACTCTAGATCTCCTTTAAAATTATCCTTAATTAATTCAGCGCCCGCCGCGTAAGAAAAAGCTGATAAATACAACGCAATAATAACCAATAAAATCGAGGTTTTAGGATAATATTTAAATTCTTTTGGAATTTTGATGACATCATCCTGCCATGAAGTGAAATAGTCATAGGTATTTTGTAAAGAATTTCCTCCGAAATAAGCCAATAGTACGCCGAGAAAATAAACAGATGGTACTGAAAAACCAGCGCCCATAATATTATTACCCGTTAACTCAGTCATTTCATTGATAGGCGCCACTAAAAACCCAGCACAACTCGATACCACCCAGAAAGCGCCAGGAATATAAACTAATTTTCTTAATACGTTATTTATCGTGCTCGGTGGGTTAATAGGTCTATCTGGAGATATCGCATGAATGAGCTTGAACAATTCCTCTAATAGCTGTAACGGTGATTGTTCTCGCCGATATAAGTCGTTAATTTTATCCGCAGCATGGTTATTATAATTGAAACCACATCCTTCAAATTTAAACCCATAAATTGCCAGAAGATTTTTAGTATGCTCTAAGTGGGCGATCAGTTGTTGCTTAATAACCTGGAAATATTGGTCTATTTGTTTTTGTAATTGTTTTTTTTGCCGCTCTTCGGGACTTCGGCAGTAATGAGTTAATTTTTTAAAAATAAACTCAAAAGGTAAAATAGGTAAGCGATATAAGGGGCTTTGCAAAGCCAGCTTGATAGGAAGAAAATGTAATATCGTATTATCAAACTCCACAACAATGCTTTGGAGTACTATAATGGATTTTGGTAGACCTGGAATAGGATATAAAAAACTAACCGCCGCTAATGGAAAAGCCGAAATAGCCGAACCCAGTGTTATAATCGTATTTTCTACTATTTTTTGCCGTGCTGTGAAAGAATTTTTTAAATAATGGGTAAGCTTTTCGGGGATATTCTCTGCGGCTCGCATCCCTAAGAAAAGTTCGGTTGAATTGTATAGCACCACTAAGGCGGGTATGCAGGTGCTTATCATGTAGTTTATCCGGCCGGCTAATTCAGCCTGCTCCGATCGTGCATAGGCGTCGGCCGGCACGGCATATAAACCCGCTCCGGAAATGGCAACAACCGATAAAAACATCTGCTGACACAGTTCTTGCTTTAAGCTAAGATGCCCCCTCCCCTGTAAATAATATCTGACTACCTCTGTGAGAGGATCACGGAAAGCATTCTCTAATCTTGGATTGATTGTTGGTTCAAGCTCTATATTTACCTCTTGAATATAGGGCCGCTCTCCGTATATATCATGTACTGGCATATCTATCTCCTTATTCTTAAATTATTTTTTATTATTATTTTTTAATGAGACAATTATTTTTTTATACAAATAAAAACGAACAAAGCGCCTTTGTGTCAAATAAGTAATTTAGCATAATTTATTTATTTAACTCAAGCATTATTTAATCTTATAAAGACAGCAAAAAATCAAATTTATTTTTAATTTTACATTGACTTCTTATTCTTTAAACACACTACAATGTAGTTTGACTTTATGCAAATTATTGCGTCATGGGCTATGGGCGGTATACTGTCGGCAAAAATGATAAATGGGCGAGAAAAGTATGATATCGATCAATCAACTGAGCATGGCTTATGGCGAGAAGCTTTTATTTTATGATGTAAA
>CAZSWN010000004.1:10972-30476 GCA_964611135.1 uncultured Coxiellaceae bacterium
TGGTTCAGGTAAATCGACTTTTTTACAATTGCTCATGGGCATACAAGATCCGATGGCAGGCACTATTTCTCTTCCTAAAGCCGCTAGCGTAGGATGGCTAAAACAAGATCAATTTCGCCATGAAAATACCCGTATTAGTGATATTGTTTTACAAGGAAAACCGGCGCTGTGGCAGGCGATGCAAGAGAAAGATAAATTACTAAACAGTGATCACACCAATGAAAAAAATATTAATCGCTTAGGCAAGTTAGAAGATGAAATTGCACGTCTTAATGGGTATAGCGCTTATGCATTAGCGGCAAAACTGCTCATGGGATTAGGTATTTGTCTTGAGTATCATGAAAAACCTTTAAGCTGCTTGTCAGGCGGATTCAAGCTAAGAGTATTGCTGGCTCAAGCCTTGTTTCAAGAACCGGATATTTTATTGTTAGATGAACCCACCAATCATTTAGATTTTATTTCCATCTTATGGTTAGAAAAATACTTAAAAAACGAATTTACCGGTCTACTCTTGTTTATCTCGCATGACGTTGCATTTATCGACCGGCTTGCTGATAACCTACTCGATATTGATTATGCCGAGATACGTGCTTACAGTGGCCATTACGCGCAATTTCTAGCCGAAAAAAAATTAATCGCTGAACAAAAACTCCAAGAAAAGCGTAATGCTGAATTTAAAATAGCCTCCATGCAAAGTTTTATTGATAAATATCGCGCCAGTGCCGCTCGCGCCAAGTTAGCGCAGTCGCGCTTAAAGATGATCAGCAAAATGGAAATCCCTGATATTAAGCAATCATCACGGATATCCCCTAGCTTTCAATTTAAAATAATCCGTTCTTCTGGAAAGCACGTATTACGTGTTACCGATCTCGCCAAGAACTTTCAAGAAAAAAAACTTTTTAAACAGCTCAGCTTTGAGGTAAAGCGTGGCGAAAAAATTGCCCTTATTGGTGAGAACGGTATTGGCAAATCAACATTGCTTAAAATATTACTCGGTAAAATTAATGCGGATCAAGGTCATTATGAATGGGGATATGAAACACATCTCAGTTATTTTTCTCAGGATCATCACGATTTACTGAATAAAAATACGCGTGTTTTAGCCTGGTTAGAAAATTACGCCGCCGGTGCCAACGAACAACTGATTCGTAAAACCTTGGCACAAGTACTCTTTAACAAAGAGGATGTCCTCAAAGATGTATTATCGTTAAGTGGGGGTGAAGCGGCGCGCTTGCTGTTGGCTAAAATTATACTAGAACCCTCGAATGTGTTGATCCTAGACGAACCCACCAATCACCTTGATATTGAGAGCACTGAAGCGCTGGCCGATGCGTTATGCCATTATCCGGGGACATTGCTATTTGTTAGCCATGATAGGCATTTTATCCGTAAGATTGCTAACCGAATATTGTTTATTTCGCGGGAAAAAAAATTGCAAGATGTCAAACAATTAGATGCGCTCGCGTTGGATTAATTTTATTTTTTCCTTATAGCGGTTTAATACTACTCCAATTACGACAAGCCGGACAAAGCCAATCGAGAATCTTGCTGTTAAAACCACAACTCAAACAACGGTAGGTCGGTTTATTTTCCATTAATTTTTTAATCAGATCTTTGAGACTCGTTAAATTAATTTTATCCACTTCAGAACCATTTTCTTGCGCTAAATGTAAATCCACTAAATGATATAAGCCATGCAGAGAAGGTTTGTCTTGTAATTGCTGCGTCAAAAATTGCAAGGCTTTAGGGTTGTCTTTTTCTTGAATCAGCTTAACAATCGCCAAAGAAATAGAAGTTTGCGCATGTTCAGATAAAGTTTCATGCAAATAGTTTAATAAATCTACCGAACCCGATTGTCGTTGCAAATAGCATTGATTAAGGGGTGCTAAGGTCTCAGTGATGTAATCAGGATCTTGCTTCTTTATAGATTGATAAATTTCAATCGCCTTTTCCCATTCTTCTGATTCTATGGCAAGCTTACCCTTAATCAGGTTAGCTCGTACGCAATTTACGTCATATTTTAATGCGTGATCTAATAATTTGATGACTTGTTGTTGAGCGGCGGAATTTTTTAGCAAATTAAGCGCCATTTCGCAATGATAGTGTGCAATATTTTTAAGTACCTGATTATCCCATTTCGCAATTTTTTTAGCTTGTTTAATAGCCACTTCCCAACGCTTTTGTTGCTGATAAATTTCCAATAAATAGCGTAAAGCGATCCTTGCATACTCTTTATCGTCACTATCAATCACGGCAAAAAATAAACGTTCTGCTCTATCTAATAAGCCTGCGCAATAATAATCTCGTCCTAAGGCTAATAAGGCCTGTAATTTTTGTGGGGAAGCTAGATTTGGCCTTGCAATTAAATTTTGATGGAGCCGGATAGCGCGATCTATTTCACCACGACGTCTAAACAAAACGCCTAGGGCTAAATGTGTTTCAACGGTTTCCGTATCGACCTCCAATATTTTGATGAAGGTATCAACGGCTTTATCCGACTGTTCATTCAGTAAATAATTTAAACCACGTAAATATTCACGGTTACATTGATGTTTTTGACGCGAGTTAGCGTGAGAAAGCGTAGAGTAAGCCGCATACCAGCCCGAAGCAGCGGCAAAAGGCAGTAGTAAAAATAATAACTCCAGCATATGTAGATAGCCCTTGCACTTTAAGCAGCAAGATTACTGACGTTAAGTACCTCATCTTGCGACGGAGATTTTAATGACGTTCCGGCTTGTGCCCAACATAACGCTCAAGCGTTAATGTTGATCCTTAAATGGCAACGCTCTTAAATTGATGAGTTCTTTTTCTACTAGATTTAAACGGTGTCGTAAACGTCGATTAGCATACTTGAGTTTAACATAAGTAATAAAAGCGGTGAGTAACCCTAATAAGCCACCTAAAATAAAACTTACTAGGATTAATAAAGAAAGCGGCAGTCGTTTAGTCCCTAAGTAGTAATTAACGCTTACCAAATCGGCATTTAAGCCCGCAAACATCAGCGCAAATAAAACCAACAAAATAAGGAACAAATAAGTGACGATACGCATAGACTTACCTACTAAATGGGAACTCGCGCTAAATCCGTTTTTATGGAGGAGATTTAAGTTCCCGCCTTATCTTAAAAACCCTACTCCCCCACAACAAATTTATCCTTTATCTAAGCCCATGCGGCTTATTTCTTTCTAAGAAACGAACCGCCTATTTAGCAACCGATTTTTCCTCTAAAGAAAGGCAATAAAGCGACATGATACGGTTTTTTCGATCAAGATTTAGGATTTTCGCTTCAATCACTTGCCCTATCTCAAAGCTTGTAACGGCTTCACCTAACTCGGGGTTTTTAATCTGAGCTTCTATATTATTCCCTAAATCAACTTTCATTCCTTCTTCGTTAATCTCTATTATGGTCCCTGTGACCATCTGGTCTTTGCTATATTTATCAAAAGGGTGGGAAGATTCTGTGTCCAATTGTTTGATACCGAGTGAAATACGTTCACGCTCAGGATCAATGGATAGGATAACTGTTTCTAATTCATCCCCTTTTTTGTACTTACGTACCGCTTCTTCGCCGGATATATTCCACATGATATCAGATAAATGGACTAAACCATCGATACCACCGGATAAACCGATAAAGAGACCAAAATCAGTAATCGATTTAATTTTACCGGTAATCCGTTCACCTTTGGCATGGGTATTGGCAAAATCTTCCCACGGGTTAGACTGACATTGCTTAATACCGAGTGAAATACGACGTCGATCCGAGTCGATATCCAGTACAATAACCTCGATTTCCATACCGGCTTGAACTATTTTATTCGGATTAATGTTCTTATTTGTCCAATCCATTTCAGAAACGTGTACTAAACCTTCTACGCCTTCTTCAATCTCTACAAAGCAACCATAGTCCGTCACATTGGTCACTTGACCTTTTAAACGTGTCCCTACAGGGTAACGTTTGACCAGATCAGACCAAGGATCGCCAGCTAATTGTTTAAGCCCTAATGAAACACGACCTCTATCCCTTTCAATCTTCAGCACAACCACTTCGATTTCGTCACCGATGGTTAAGACTTCGCTAGGTTGTTTGACGCGTTTCCAGGAAATATCCGTTACGTGCAGTAAACCATCAATTCCACCTAAATCAATAAAGGCGCCGTAATCCGCTAAGTTTTTTACGATACCTTTTATCACTTGGCCTTCTTCTAATTCAGTTAATAACTGCTCTCGACCCGCTTGGCCTTCTGATTCAAGCACAGCACGCCGTGATAAAACGATATTGTTGCGCTTAGGATCCAGTTTGATAACCTTAAATTCGAGCTCTTTGCCTTCGATGATACTCGAGTCACGTACAGGCCGTACATCAACAAGTGATCCCGGTAAGAAAGCACGGACATTCCCTACTTCAACGGTAAAACCACCTTTTACTTTTCCGGTGACGATACCCTTGATGACTGAATTTGCATCGTGTGCACGTTGTAAGGCCGTCCACATTTCAGCGCGTTTGGCTCTCTCGCGTGATAAACGCGTTTCACCAAAACCATCTTCTAACGATTCGATGCTAACGTCAATTTCATCGCCAACCTTGACTTCTAACTCTCCCGCTTCATTATAAAATTGCTCAATAGGGATCAGACCTTCCGATTTTAAATTTGCATTAACAACAACACGGTCTTTTTCGATGCGGACTACCGTTCCGGTTATAATCATCCCGGTATGAAAAACACGATCGGAGAAACTCTCCTCCAGTAATTGTGCAAAACTCTCTGTCATATAGTTATATCACTTGTTCTTTTTTAGAGAACCATGGTAAAGGCGCAAAAAATGCGCGGTTAATATTCGGCCATTCTCCTCAAGAAATCCCGAGAAAAAGACCTCCTTTGGCTTAAAATTTAATTTTAGCCTCTTGCAGCTTCGCTTTAATACACTGCAATACGTCTTGAACACTTAAGTGAGTGGTGTCAATAATAGTTGCGCCGGCGGGCGCAATTAATGGCGCAATAGGGCGTTGCCTATCCTTGCTATCACGCAGCTCAAGTTCTGCTCGTACCGCGTTAAGGCTAACATGCTTCCCCTTTGCCTTCAACTGTAAATAGCGTCTTTTAGCGCGTTCTGCTAGGCTAGCTTCTAGAAAAATTTTAAGTGCTGCATCGGGAAAAACGACACTCCCCATATCTCTTCCATCAGCGACCAAACCTGGCGTTTTGCGAAAGGCGCGCTGATAGGCGAGTAAGGCCTGCCTTACTTTAGGATAGGTGCCTAATTGAGAGGCTAAATGGCCGTATTCTTCGCTACGGATTATCTCGCTAATATCGCGCTGTTCCCAAAATACTTGCAGCTTTTCATCACTAGAATGTAGGCTAAAACTCCGCGTTAATTGCTTGATTAGAGCGAGTAAGCTTTCTTCTTCGAAAGGGGTCTGAGTCAATAGAGCCCACCACGCTAGCGCACGATAAATAGCCCCACTATCGAGAAAATGCCACGCTAGCGCTTGTGCTAATAAGTGGCTAATAGTCCCTTTACCAGAGCCGCTAGGACCATCAATCGTAATGACCGGCACTACTAAAGAAGATAAATTTTTATCGGTGTTTAGCGGCATGACAAGTAGGCTTCCCAAGCCGATTTTCGATAACAGATTGCGCTCGCCACCACATCGTTAGCCTGATAAATACCACGGCCGACAATAATAATATCGCTGGCATTCTGAATAATAGCCTGTTCGGGCGAGATATATTGCTGCCCTAAACCATCACCGCTTATTGCGTCAAATTGTACGCCCGGGGTCATGTGAATAAAGCCTGGATTTTCAGTCAGTTGATGCTGTGAAATAAAACCCATGACAAAATCAGGATACTGATTTGCCATCGCGATACTAGATTTAGTATAAGCCCCTGTCGCTAAGCTACCCGCAGAACTCATCTCAGCGAGTAATAATAAACCGCGTTGTTTCGCTAAACCTATTTCCCGCAATCCCTGAATAATACCTGGACCAGGAACCGTATGCGCGTTGATCATATCGGCCCATTCGGCAATATGGTAAATACCGCCGCCATACTGCTGTTTGACCGTATGGCCAATATCGGCGAACTTGCGATCTTCAAAGATTAAAAATTGATGTTTATCGGCTAAATATTTAAGTTCTGATATAAACGCCGGTGTAAAATCGTTAAGGATATCGACATGGGTTTTTAATAAGCAAATCTCAGGACCTACCTTATCCGCTAATAGGAGTAATTCATCCGCGCAGTTTATATCGGCGGATAAACAGAGATTGCTTTGCTTCTCTGTAATCAGTTGGCATAACGCACGTGCACTAGCATTTAAGCAGTAGTCGATGCGTTTTTGATAGCTTAATTTTTTAGTTTTTTTAGGCATTTACTTCACAAGTAATGGATCAAAAGGAACAACCTTCGTATCGAGATGCATTTCGGTATTGAGTCGCTCTGCCACGGACTTCATTTGATCGGGTTTAACTTCAGGACCTACAAAAACACGGGTCAACACGTGGGTCAGGCTATTGAATTCCCGACTATAGGCTTTAAAACCTTTAAGTCGCAAGCGCAATACTAACGCTTGCGCATCGGCTGAATTTTTAAAATCTGGCAATTCAATCACCCACGCTTTAGAAGGAGGTAAAGGAAAATCCAGTAAGCGTTGCATACTATGATGCATACTGTGTATACGATGTTTGCTTACGGTCATCGGCAGTAGCTCTGGACTAGGTTGAGCCGGTAAATTAGGCATAATAAAAGACTGTAAAGGATCAGCGCGATAATCTTTTACAAATAAAGGCACGAAAATAACCAACAACGCCACCACAACCGTGATGGCAACAAAGCTCGAGCGTCTAAATTGAATAGCCACTATCACTCTCAAGAAATTTATATCGCTGAAATTATACCTATAACATTTGAATTTGCGAACTTAAGTCTCAAAATAATCAAATGCGGTAAGCTGAAATTCATTTTCAAAATAGCGATAAATGGCGGCGGCGGTGTGAAAGGAACCAAAAACCAGTAAAATATCGTTTTTTTGCAGGGTCTGATAAGCGTGTTGAAAAGCTAACTCGGGTCTGGAAAACTCCAAAATAGTTTGCGCCTCCTTCAAACTCATTAAGGATTGTTTTAGTTGCTGAGCGCGCGCTCCTCGCGGAACGGTCAAATCACTCAAGTACCAGCAATTGACGTGCGCGTGTAAAGGACGCAAGGTATTGAAGATATCTTTATCGGTTAACATCCCTACCACCGCATGAATTTTTCCGGTACACGCGCTATTTGCCAGTCTTTTCGCTAAACAGCGCCCTCCGGCTGGATTATGCGCTACATCAATGATAATTCGGCGTGAATTTTTTTCGATACATTGAAATCGACCGGGCAGAAAAACTTGCTTTAAACCTTGCTCTATAGCCGCTCCTGTGATTAAAAATTGATCGCGCAGTAGTGCTATCGCTTGTAACGCCGTTGCCGCATTCTGTAAATCAATACGCGGTAGCGGCAAATCGATTAACGAATCATTTTGATTTTGCCAAGACCAGGATGAACCCTGTATTTTATAGTCAAACTCAAACCCTTGCCGATACAGTGGGCTATGTAAGGATTGCGCATGGTCTAAGATAGACTGCGGTATCTCAAAATCGCCGCAGACACAGGGTTTATGCCAACGCAGAATCCCTGCTTTTTCCTTCGCGATGGCTTCTCGCGTATCGCCTAAGTACGCCGTATGATCGAGATCAACCATACTGATGATAGCCAGATCCGCGTCAACGCAATTAACCGCATCCAAGCGACCGCCTAAACCGACTTCTAAAATAATTGCATCGAGATGTGTTTGTTGTTTAAACAACCACAATGCGACTAAGGTTCCAAATTCAAAATAAGTCAGTGAAATAGTTGCGCGTAAGCTTTCAACTTGCGTAAAGGCATGACATAAGGCGTGATCACTCACACACTGGCCGGCTATTTGTATGCGCTCATTATAATGGATAAGATGAGGTGACGTATAAGTCGCCACACGATACCCGGCTGCCGTTAAAATAGCCGCCGTTAAGGCCACATTAGAACCCTTTCCATTGGTTCCTGCGACGGTAATAACCGGACAATCAAATGTTAAAACACCTAAACGTTTAGCCACTTGAGCGATGCGATCGAGACCTAAGTCAATCGTTTTGGGATGACAGGTTTCTAAATAAGCTAACCAGTCTTGAAGGGGTGTCGTACTCGCTAATAGTTCATTAGGCATCGTTGTCACAGATAACCGCCGATAGCGAATAACGTCCCTGGTTAGCCGCCATTAATTTAGTTAATAAGCCGGCTATTTTATCTTTTAAAACACGTCTATCTACGATCATATCGATGGCGCCATGTTCTAGTAAAAATTCACTCCGTTGAAATCCTTCCGGTAATACTTGACGTACCGTTTGTTCGATCACACGAGGACCGGCAAAACCGATTAACGCTTTAGGCTCTGCGATAATAATATCGCCCAAATTAGCAAAGCTCGCCGATACCCCTCCCATCGTTGGATCCGTTAGCACGGAAATAAAAGGTAAACCTTTTTGCTTAAGCTTAGCGAGTGCCGCACTGGTTTTAGCCATTTGCATTAATGAAAATAAACCCTCTTGCATACGCGCCCCACCGCTTGCCGAAATACAGAGAAAGGGAATATCGGCCTCTATAGAAGCTAGCACGCCCCGTACAAAACGTTCCCCTACCGCCGCGCCCATAGAACCGCCCATAAAATCAAACTCAAACGCCGTACAAACTAAGGGAATCCCATGTAGTTTAGCTTGCATCACCAGTAAAGCTTCTTTTTCACCCGTTTTTTTCATCGCTTGGTGAAGCCGATCCTTGTATTTAAGCTGATCTTTAAACTTAAGTTTGTCAACGGCAACGACTTCATCGGCTATTTCATGGGAGGTTTCGGGATCTAAGAGTTGTTCTAAGCGTTTTCTGGCTTTAACACGATGATGATGGTTACAGGTTGGGCAAACCATCAAATTACGTTCAAATTCAGCACGATAAAGAACCGCCTGACAAGACTCGCATTTAACCCAGCTATTTTCAGGAACCCCTGTGCTACTACGGACAACCGTCTGGATTCCCTTAATTACTTTTTTTAACCAACTCATAAAATTTCCCGCTTAAAATTATCGCGATAAAACATGGGCTGCTGAAAGGCTCACGTTAACCATAACATAATGCCTGGACTAACCGCCTATTTTCAACAATTCCCAATATTTCTGGTAAATGCTTTCGGCAGCCCCCACGTCGGTTTGAACCACACTCCGCTGCAAGACCTTGCTATCAGGATAGATGATAGGATTACTTAAGATCGATTTTGGCATTAATTTATAGGCGGCAAGATTAGGCGTCGCATAACCTGTCGCTAAACTAATCTTTTTAGCAATATCAGGCCTTAATATAAAATTGATAAAAATATAGGCATTATTTAAATGCGATGCGCCAATAGGGATGGCCATACTATCGATAGAAACAACAAACCCTTCTTTAGGATAAATAAAACGTAATGCCGGATTCTCTTGCGCTGCTTGATAAATATCACCATTCCACGCCATCCCTACACTTAAATCTTCATCAATATAAAGTGCTTTAACGCCGTCATTATTAAATAATCGAACATTGGGCATTACTTGTTTTAGTTTAAGATAAGCACGTCGAATATGCGCAGGATCCGTGTCATTGGGTGAATAACCTAATACAAGTAATGCCATTGAAAACACTTCATGCACATCATCTAATAAGAGCAATTGATTACGTCGATAAGGGCTCCAAAAGTCAGCCCAATATTGGAACTGATTTGGCGAATGCACATGTGTATTGACGACGATCCCTGTGGTGGTCCAAAAATAAGGAATACTATAATGGTTGCCTGGATCATAGGGCTTGTTCAATAAAGCCGGGTTAAGATTTTTAAAGTTAGATAATCTTGATTTATCGAGTGCTTGCAACATACCTTGTTGACGCATGCGATCGACAAAATAAGTCGACGGCACAATGACATCATAACCGGTATGCGGATTGGCTTTGAGTTTAGCGTAAAGCGTCTCATTACTGTCATAAGTGGTATAATTAACTTTAATGCCCGTCTCTCGGGTAAATTCTTTTAGGACATCACTGGAAATATAATTTGACCAATTATAAATATTGACAATATTTTCTTGGCCAAATACCGGCCCGCCGATCCAGCAAAGTACCCACGCTATGAAATAACAAGGTAGACGCCTCACGAATGACCCGCCTTTTTAGTGGGTAATATGAGTTGGAAGAGAACCACTATAAAAAGTGTAATCATAAACATGACCGAGCACAATGCATTTAATTCAGGCTTTAATCCGATACGCACTAACGAATAAATATATAAGGGTAAAATTTGAAAATCAGGGCCTGTCACAAAAAAACTGATGATGACATCATCTAATGACAAGGTAAAACTTAACAACCAACCGGCTAAAATAGCCGGCCATAACATAGGGACAATAATTCGACGGAAACTCATAAAATCACTCGCACCTAAATCTCGTGCGGCTTCAAAAACATTTTTATCTAAACCGGTAAGCCGGCTATAAACCGTAACCGCGACAAAAGGGATACAAAAAGTAATATGCGATAGTAATAAAGACCAAAATCCTAAGCGCATTTTAAGTAAGAAGAATAAAATTAATAATGAAATTCCCATGACAATATCGGGAGAAACAATCAAAACAAACAATAAACCATGCAATAAATTTTTTCCAAAAAAACGATAGCGATAAAGACAGGTAGCCGCAATAGTTCCAATAAAAGTAGCCAAGCTAGCGGCCAACACCCCTACTTCTAACGAGTGTATAGCCACTACCGCCAGATCGGTATCATCGCCCAATTGCTTATACCAATCTAAAGTAAAACCATGCCACAATAAGGAATACGTCGAATTATTAAATGAATAAATCACCAACAGGATAATAGGGAAATAAAAAAAGCAGTAAATTACCGCTAAATAGCTAAATTTCGCCAATCGGTTCATCGTAATATTGTCCTATTTTATGGGCACGTCGATACATTAACAAGAGCAAACCCATCGCTAAGGTAAGCACCATACTCACCGCGGAACCCAATGGCCAATTATGTGCCGCTAAAAACTCATTTTGAATAAGGTTTCCAACTAACAAAGACTTGGCTCCCCCTAAAATATCGGGGATATAAAACATACTCATTGCCGGTAAAAACACTAAAATAATCCCGCCCATAATACCGGGTAATGTTAAAGGTAAAATAACTCGGGTCAGAATGGTCACGGTACTTGCACCGAGATCACGGGCGGCATCAATAAAGCGGGTATCCAGTTTCTCGATATTGGCATATAAAGGTAAAATCATAAACGGTAATAAGCTATAAACGAGACCTATCATCACGGCCGTGCTGGTATATAAAATGGTCAGTGGGTGATGAATAATCCCGAGTGATAGCAATAAACTATTTAACAAGCCTTTGGCTTTCAATATAGAGATAATAGCGTAGGTACGGATCAATGAACTGGTCCAAAAAGGAATGATGACTAAAAATAAGAGTAAGCTTTTATATCGAGATTCTAGACGCGCCAAAAAATAAGCAAAAGGATAACTCAACAATAAACAGATCAAGCTACATAATCCGGCAATGTAAAAAGAATGCCAAAACACGGTAAAGTAAATAGGATTTAGTAAAGCAAGATAGTTCTGTAGCGAAAAATGCCAACAAAAAAGATTAACCGCATCCTTTTCCAAAAAGCTCGTTATGAGTACTAATAGCGTGGGGAGTAAAGCAAATAAAGATAACCAAAGCCAAACCGTCGCTATAGTCGTCCATTTAAAAAGGCGATCAGCTTTCATCCGGTAAAATAACCTCCCAACCTGGGATCCAGTGCACCCATACCGATTCACCACTATGAAAATCTAATTTCTCATCATCTTCATTAAAAAATTGTGTCGCCGCTAACAGATTTTGGCTTTCTAAGCGAACCATTAAATCAACGGTTGAACCCTTGTAAATAACTTGCTCGACCACACCCGGAAACATTTGCGAGGTATCGGTCACTTCAGTAGGTGACCAAACCTCGAGATCTTCGGGTCTCACTAAGGTGTAAACTTTTTGATTCTTAGCAAAATGGCGTCGGTTTTTTAAAGTAAATTCCTTCCCTTCAATAACCGCGTGAAAGACATGTTCATCAACCGAAATAACCTGTGTTTCAAAAATATTAACTTCGCCTATAAAACGCGCAACACGTAAACTATGGGGCTCTTCATAAACTTCACGCGGTGTACCTATCTGCTCAATACGGCCTTCGTGCATAACAACAACACGATCCGACATCGACAAAGCTTCTTCTTGATCATGCGTGACAAAAATAAAAGTAATTCCTAACTGGGTTTGTAATTGCTTTAATTCGAGCTGCATGATTTTACGCAACCGATAGTCTAAGGAACTCAAGGGCTCATCCAATAAAAGGATACTCGGCTTGTTGACCACGGCTCTGGCAATCGCAACACGCTGTTGTTGACCTCCACTTAGTTGATACGGTTTACGCTGACTTAAGTGCGCCAACTTCACCATTTTCAAGGCCTCTTCAACCTGTTGTTTGATATCTGCTTTAGCCAAACCCTTGCAACGTAATCCAAACGCAATGTTATCGAAAACATTTAGATGTGGAAATAAGGCATAACTTTGAAAAACCGTATTCACATGTCGTTCTTGCGGCGACAATCCTTTTACATTATGGCCATCAATACAAATAACGCCATCATCGGGCTGTTCAAAACCAGAAATTAAGCGCAATAAAGTTGTTTTTCCACAACCGCTCGGTCCAAGCAAGGTCAAAAATTCACCCTGTTTAACCTCGAAGTTAATATCCTCTAAAACTTCTTCGTCATGGAAGCGTTTTGTGACCCCTTTGAGTTCAAGGACATTCCCATTCATTACACAGGTAACCTCACTTTCAGGATGTAATGGTAAAATCGGAAGCGATTATGCAATAGACCTTTGGTAAAACCAAGTAGTTTGTTCGCATTCTTCTTATCTAAACAACAAAATAAGCCGCACAAAATTCAAGTCATACTAAAAAATCATTTTTTGGCTTCGAAATAACAAATTTTTCAGGATAAAACACCTCGACAAGGTACAAGCCATTAGGACGAGCCGTCGCACCCGCTATACGCCGATCCTTCGCTAACAAAACCTCTTTTGCCCAATGTATCGGTTTTTTACCCGCACCGATACCCATTAATACAGCCGCTATATTGCGTACCATATGGTGTAAAAAGGCATTGGCCTTGATATCTATCATGACATAATCGTGATGGCGTCTAACTTTAAGATGTTGCACATGACGAATCGCATGTTTCGCTTGACAACTTGCCGCTCGAAACGCGCTAAAATCATGCTCGCCAATGAGGTCATTAGCCGCGCTTTGCATACGTAATTCATCCAGCGGATAATAACAATGCGTACTGTGTTTATTCCATAAAGCATGGCTCAGTGGTTGATTATAGATAATATAGCGGTAGCGGCGTGCAAGCGCGGAAAAACGGGCATGAAACTCTACGGGCACTGTTTGTACCCAATCAATCCGAATATCGGCCGGTAAGTAACTATTGCCACCTAAAAGCCACGCATCTTGAGAGCGATCGACCCTACTATCAAAATGAACCACTTGACCTAAAGCATGAACCCCTTTATCCGTGCGCCCCGCACACGTGAGTGAAACAGGATGACAAGCCAGCTTAGCAATCGCTTGTTCTAAACAGCGCTGTATACTGGGCAATCCGGTTTGTGATTGCCAACCATGATAAGCACTACCCTGATAAGAGATACCGAACGCAATTCTCATAACCTTGTCATTTTTTATTGTGAAATAAGTCTTTCCAGAGCACTACGGATGATAAATATGAATACTAAACTTTATCTTTCATGGGTAGATTAGCCGCCGTAGTCATTGCTTTAAATTGTTGTAGGCGCGCTTGGGCGGCTTGGGCCACCTTAGAGTCAGGATATTGTCGAACTATTTTTTCAAACGTCTCTGTTGCCATTTCTTTATCCCCTTTGGCAAAATAAGCCAAACCTAACTGTAACATGGCATCTGGAATACGCGCATCTTGCGCATATCGCGTCGTAAAGCGTTTAAAAAAGTTAATCGCTTGTTCAGGTTGACCTTGTAGCAAATAAAGTTGGCCCAAAAAATAATTCGCATTCACTACATTCAGATCAGCCGGATATTTTTTGACGAAGCCATCAAAACCTTCGATAGCTTCGTTATATTGCTTATTTTTTAAAAATTGAAACGCGGCTTGGTAAGCACGTTCACTCGCCGCCGTAGGCGCTGCGTCCGCATTATTAGACATAGACTTTGATGGATCCCCCATAGGTTCACTCAATTTGTTCGAATTGGTATTGGCTACGCGTGCGGCTATCGGCCTCTCCGTATAAGCATTAGTCGTTAATCGCTGACCTAAACGCTTTTCGAGGGCTAAGTATTGACTTCGTAATTGCTCCTCTAAGGCTTTAACCGAATGTTGTTGTGCTTCTATTTTACCTTGCAGAGTTTGTAATTGTTGCTGCAAATCATCTATTTGCACTAATACAGGGTTTAGATTAGCAATTTGTCGTTCTAAAATAGTAACGCGCTGCTCGAGTGAAAAAGAAGCCGCATTGCCAGGCACTGTACTCGGTGGATTCGATGTCGCAGGCGGTGTATTCGCGGGGGCAGAAGATGCCGAGGTATCCTCGTAAGCATCGACAACTGGCGCTGTCGCATACGCCAGCGAACTTAGCATTAAGCTTGCTAAAAACACGCCTATTTTTATACACTTTACTCGAAGCAGTCCATTCAATTGCATAACTTTAATTTCCTAAGCGCTTAGGTTTTATCCGTGATAATAGGCGTTTGATATTGTAGGTTAGCGCGTCGATTTTTTGCATAATCTGTTTCACTATGACCAAAAGCAACCGGTTTTTCGGCACCGTAACTGACCGTAAGAATTTGTCGCTCACTGACCCCATTGGCCACTAAAAATTGTTGGATACTTAATGCGCGCCGTTGTCCTAAACCAATATTATATTCTCGGCTACCTCGCTCATCGGTATTGCCAGCTACTAATATTTTAGCGTCAGGATGGCTAATCAAATAGTGTGCCTGTACTTGCAATGAAGCGATATCTTCGCTGCGGATAAAACTTTTATCAAAGTCAAAATAATAGGTTTGATTACCTACCTGCATCGAATGACCGCTGTTTTCATCCCCATAATAGCCGTTTATATCACCTGCCCCTTGTGTTAATGCACTCTCTGCCCTACTCGCATTCATACTGGCATCCATTAACTCACTTTTTTCATCCGTTGAACAAGCCGCCAAAACAAAACTGGCACTTGCAATGGCAGCGATTTTTAAAAGTTTTTTTATTAACATACACTATCCTCAATTAAATTATTAACGCGATAAAAAAGGTGACCATATGGGATCTTGCACATCACCTTCAGGTGTTGGCAAGCGACAATTGATTCTTCCATCAATTGATACCATGCCGAGCAAGCCACGTAGATTAGGTTTCGATTCATATAACACCATTTGTCCATTAGGTGCAAAACTAGGAGAGGCCTCATAACCGGAATGCGTAATACTGAGTAAGGTATCGTCGTCTAAATCTTGCACGGCTATATTATACATTCCTTGCTCACGATTGAGTACCACAATCATTTTCCCATCCGGCGAAAAAGAAGCCCTGGCATTATAGCTCCCCTCAAAAGTAATTCGTTGCAGTCGATTATTACGTCTATCTAATTGGTAAATCTGTGGTCCTCCACCTCTATCCGAGGTAAAGAGCAAAAATCGACCGTCCGCTGACCAAGTCGGTTCCGTATCGATAGAAAAACCAAAACTCACTTGACGCAAGCTTTTGCTCGCCAGATCCATTAAATAAATCTTGGGCGTCGCTGAATTTTTCGATAAGGCTAAGGCTAATAATTTATCATCCGGTGACCAAGCCGGCGCTCCATTAATACCCGGATAATCACTCACTAATTGCCGTTGCCCACTGTTAATATTTTGAATATAGACACGCGGCATCACTTTTTCAAAAGAAACATAAGCAATCCGCTTTCCATCATGTGACCAAGCCGGTGACATAATAGGCTGCAGCGAAGTTAATAAAGGTTTAGCGTTATATCCATCCATGTCCGCCACTTGCAAGCTATAAACCCGTTTATTATTTTGGCGCGTTACTAATATATAGGCTATTTTAGTAGAAAAAACCCCTTTGATCCCCGTTAATTTTTCATAGATCAGATCACTGATATGGTGTGCCAAACCACGCAATTGCTCACGCGTTACGGTAAATTCACGCTGCGCCAAAATTTGTTTTCGACCCTGTGCTACATTCACTAAGGTAAAAGAAGCGTGATACCGCCCCTGACCTAAGGGTTGAAGCGTTCCAAACACCACATCATCAATGTGTTGTGCACGCCAATCAGCAACCGAGACCTTATCGAGCGTATAAGCGTGTGGGAAGGTATTGGATCTAGGCGTTAAGACCTTAAATAGGCCGCTATGACTTAAATCATTATGTATCACCCAACTAATCCCATTTTCTTTACTCAGCCCTTCTTCGACAGAAAAAGGAACAACGGCAATGGGTAATTGATTCGCCACACCTTGGGTTAGCTCCAGATTAAGGGCCCCCCAAGCGAACGACGAACACAGCAAGCCACTTATTGCTAAAAAATAAACGCTCGCTAAGCGACTTTTTTTACGTCTATCCTTTTTTTTACTCAATTGTAAATAGCTCATTTATTTTTCACTCGACTGTTATTTTTAAATCTTAACCGCATTCTTATCAACACATCATCTTTTAGAAAAAAATGATGATAAAACGCACCTATTACATGTAAAGCAAAAAATATAAGGAGCAAATAAGCGCATATTTCATGACTTTTGGAAAAAAATTTTGAGGCGTTATGATTAGTTGCCAGCGGTGAAATAGTCACAAGACCATAAAACCTAATCGCGTGATTCGCCAATGTAGACGCAAGAAACCCCGTTATCGGCATTACGAACATCAATATATAGAGCCCCACTATATTCCAGTTAGCCGCATGTCGCTGCCAAATTGAAATAGATGGCGACCAAGTAGGTTGAACGTTAAAAACGCGCCACACTAACCTTAACGCAACCAAGCCTAATAAAAGCAAACCGGTCGCTTTATGAAAAGCATAAAGCGAATCGCTAAAATTAGATTGAGAGAGGTTTATCATCGTATAAGCGACTAAGTACATCCCTATAAGAAGAAGCGCCATCAACCAATGAAAAAATTTAGCGACTGCCCCATAAGTACTCCGCGTATTTTTCATCATAAGAGGATACTCTTTCAGAGTTTAAACAAACCTAAATTACACGGATACTACCCGTTGACAATAGGTTTCTTTAATGCCACACGCAACTAACACGGCCAACGTTAAACTAACGAGTAAAATGAATAAAGCCGAACGAAAATCCGCATTGGAATAAAATGCTAAACCGTCCACCACGGTACCATCCCATTTTTTTTCTAATAACCAGCCGATAAGTGGTTGAAATCCCGCACCTATTATCACCGAAGCCATATTCGCAAAGGCGACTGAAGTGCCTGCAACCGCTTGCGGATTAATCTCAGAAGCCACCGCATAAGCGGTCGCAACGCCGGTATTGGCTAACCCATATAAAAATAACAAACTAAACAAAATACCTAACGACAAATTGGGCAACATGATGACAAGACTGGCAAAGAATAAACTAAAGCACGCCGATAAAATCAATATTATTTTTCGCCGTTTGATTTTATCTGAAATCCAGCCGGTTAATGGTCCGCCTAGCGTCCAACCAATAAAAATTAAACCGATCCCCATCGCCGCTATTTCATTGCTTAAATGATAAGTTTGGCGAAAAAATTTAACCCCCCACAACTCGGCCAGTGCGGCTGTTGGCGCAAAAAGTAAACCGGCAAATAAGGCATTCCACCAACTTTGCGGATTTTTCAAAACCTTCATAAGACCCGACCAAGGCGAATGCATCAAACTTTTCTTAGCCAACACCGAAGTAAGCGGCTTTACCCGATCGCGCACCAGTATGGCCACTAAAGCCGACAATAAAATCATTAAACTGGCAATAAAAAATAAAGTCTGGCGCCAACCTAGGTGAACGACTAAATAAGCCATCGGCATTTGTCCTACCGCCGCGCCTAACATGCCCAAAGCCTGGGTTAAACCGGCCAGTAAACCAAATTGATGTGCAGGAAACCAAACGGAAGCCACCTTCAACGCACTCACAAAAGCAAAGGCGGCACCAAAACCCATCATTAGACGGGCGAATGCAGCTATCCCAAGATGAGTCGTCGATGCAAAAATCAAACACCCTAAGCCACAGATAAAAATCATGCTGGTTAACAACCAACGCAAACTAAAGCGATCGACCAGTATTCCCACCGGAATCTGCATACCCACATAAGTATAGTAAAAAAAAGCCGATAAGCTACCTAAGGCTAAGGCCTGTACTTTAAAATCACGCATTAATGAATCAATCATGACGCCAGGCGCAACGCGAGCAAAATACTCAATAAAAAAAGCACTTGCCGCTAGCCCCCAAACTAACCAAGGATAGTAAGGATGTTGCGAACATTTTTTTATAAAATTATTTTTTGACATTATCTAACAACCCTTAAGCTAAATTTAAACCAAGGCATAAAACGCTTCCATTTGCCATGGAACTTGTAAACGAGATGTCTATAGTAAACAGAGTCCATTTTTTTGTCTATTCACAAACCCGCTGTATTAGCTTTTAAGCCGGAATAAACCCAGCTGTCGAAATGTGCTTATACGCGAAAATAGTTAAACCTTAGGCTACTGGGTAATGACCCCTTCGGGTCGCACGGTCAGATTAATTTGTCGAAAACTATTAAATAAGCCACTATTTTTGGGCACCGGTAATGGCGATGCTTTATAAACCGCCGTTTGCGCCGATCGATCCAAGACTGGATTACCACTGCTCTTTACGATCAGCACTTCTAAAACCATACCGCCTGGCGCAAGACGTACCGCCAATTTTGTTTCCAAGTGCTTATTCATCTCGGGCGGAATAATCCATTGTTGCGCAATCGATTGTAGAATTAAATGTCTATATTTATCGGTCGTTGCGACATTTCGCGCGGCATTGAGCGATACTTTATTCAGTGTCGTCATTTCTTGTTCTAATAATCGCTTTACATTTTTCTGTACCATTTGTAATGATTTCAGGGATACTTTAGCAGGATGGTTTTTTTCTTTTTTAAGCGATTGTTTGGCCAGCTTAGTGGCTTTGTTTTTTGAAGAGACTATTTTTTTGATAAGTAGCGGTTTTTGCGGTGCAGTTTTAATCGGATAGATTTTATTAGTCAGTAGCTTAGCTAAGCCATTGGCTTTGACCGGCAAAACAACCGGACTTTTGGTAATCAACACAGGCTTACTCACTT
>CAZSWN010000004.1:30486-33076 GCA_964611135.1 uncultured Coxiellaceae bacterium
CTCACTTGAGCGTTAGTCCGAGTAGGTTTTATCTTTTCTGGTTCAATTGGCGGGGTTACCCTCTTGCTGAATGAATTCACATCGATTGCCGTGGCATGAATAACTTGTAACGGCCTCGATGCTAAAAATAACAATTTAGCGGTATGCCGTACGCTAAAAAATAAGGCTAAGAATAGCGCCATATGAAATACTATCGCTAATAATAGCGACGTGCGATAATTTTCTTTACTAACTTCCATCATCCGGATGGCCACTGATTAACTCACTCGTTTCGGCGGTGATTCTGTTAACAACCCTATATTAACCGCCCCCGCTTGCTGCAATAAAACCATGGCTTTAACGACTTTACCATAGCCCACCTTTTTATCGCCCTTGACAAAGACTTGGCGTGGTGTTTGTTTTTGTTGTGCTAACTGCAGTTGTGCCGTGACTTCTTGACTTAAGTGTTCTGCATCAAGCGATATTTCAGGCTGAGTTGCCGTATTCAGGTAATAACGCCCCATTTCATCGATCGACACGATAATCGGCTCTTGTACGGGCGCAATCGTTTGTGCTTGTGCTTGTGGTAAATTAACTTTAATCCCTTGCGATAATAACGGCGTAGTCACCATAAAGATAACCAATAGCACTAACATAACATCAATATAGGGAACCACATTGATTTCCGATAGAGGTCCTTTACGACGCTGATACGGCGAAAATTGATTAGGAAACATGACTTGCTGTACCACCATGGATTTGTCGATACAAAATAGCAGAAAATTCTTCTTGAAAGCGATGATAACTGTGTAGTAAGTGTTGATTTTGATTGGAATAACGATTATAAAAAATAACCGCCGGTATCGCGACAAACAAACCCATCGCCGTTGCCACTAAAGCCTCCGAAATACCGGGAGCGACCATGGCAATGGTGGCTGTCTGTTGTGAAGCCGATAAGGCTTGGAAAGAGGTCATGATACCCCAAACCGTACCAAATAATCCGATATAAGGACTGGTTGAACCTAAGGTGGCTAAAAAATCTAAATGTTTTTCCAGTTGTTGATGCTGTTGCGAATAGGCAATACGCATAGCGCGCTGTACGCCTTCCATAATAATGACGGGCGCATCACCGACCTGCTGATGTAAACGCACAAATTCACTAAACCCAGCCCTAAAAATGCAAGCAAGTCCTTCTGGCACCTCTTCTCTACGATTTAAATCCGCATATAATTTACTCAAATCAATCCCTGACCAAAACCTCTTTTCAAATTCAGCCAGCAATTTTCGCGTACGCCTTAGTAAAAATCCACGATGTAAAATCATCGACCACGATACAATAGAAGCGACGAGTAGTATTAACATTACAAACTTAACGATTCCGCTCGCGGAATAAAAATAATTCCATAAAGTTGGATCAAGTGTTGGCATCGAGTATCCTCGCAGATTGCATTTTTTAAAAAAATCGATAACAAGGCGATAGATAGCTATTTTTTTAATCTGGCATTTTTAAAATGCACTGCACCGATTAAAGCTTTAGTTTATCTTATCAGAAAAGTCACAAAGTAAGTTGTTTCTGCCCGTTTAAATGCGCAGGAAACGTCCGTGAAAAATGTAAATAGGTTTTCTTGCTTGCAATACGACCACGTGGTGTACGCATCATAAACGCTTGCTGGATCAAATAAGGTTCTATGACCTCCTCAATCGTATCGCGCTCTTCGCCAATCGCTGCCGCTAAGCTATCTAAACCAACCGGCCCACCGTCAAATTTTTCGATCAGGGTTAATAATAATTTTCGATCTTGTTGGTCAAATCCTTCTCTATCGACTTCTAATAGATCTAAAGCCTGTGCAGCGAGTATCGCGTCTATCTTGCCATCGGCCTTTACCTCCGCAAAATCTCTGACGCGCCGCAATAAACGGTTCGCAATACGCGGTGTACCGCGTGCGCGTTTCGCAATCTCTAGGGCGCCGGAAGGATCAATGCGCACGCCTAAGATTCCAGCCGATCGGGTCACGATACGACAAAGGTCCGGCACACTATAAAACTCTAAACGTTGCACAATACCAAATCGATCCCGCAGCGGAGAGGTTAATAAGCCCGCGCGTGTGGTAGCACCAATTAAGGTAAAGGGTGGCAGATCTAATTTAATAGAGCGTGCCGCAGGACCCTCGCCT
Organism: uncultured Coxiellaceae bacterium; assembly: GCA_964611135.1. Lineage (GTDB taxonomy): Bacteria > Pseudomonadota > Gammaproteobacteria > Diplorickettsiales > Diplorickettsiaceae > Aquirickettsiella. Next base: position 32,640 of record CAZSWN010000004.1, read on the forward strand.
ATCATGATATCCAGTTGATAATCCTCTAAAGCCGGATAAAGTATCTCCTCAATAACCGGACTCAATCTGTGTATTTCATCAATAAATAAGACTTCTTTGGCTTCAAGATGGGTTAATAAAGCGGCTAAATCACCGGCGCGTTCCAAAATAGGACCGGAGGTTTGTTTAAGCGATACGCCCATTTCATGGGCAATAATATGCGCCAATGTCGTTTTGCCTAAACCCGGTGGACCTACAATTAAGACGTGATCCAAGGCTTCTGAACGCGCACGTGCGGCACGGATAAATAAGGCCATTTGTTCACAAACCGAAGCTTGCCCTACATAATCAGCCAACGCTAGAGGTCGTATGCGTGGAAGTAATTTATCATCTTCAGATAATTTTTTTCGAGTCGTCAGCCTATCGGAAATTTGCATAAATAATTAGTGTGAAAAATA
>CAZSWN010000004.1:33086-47998 GCA_964611135.1 uncultured Coxiellaceae bacterium
CAGTTCATGGATTTATTATTAGCCAATTACTCTATTTTTAGCAAGCTAACGATAAAATAAGTAGGCGTGAACTCAAATCATTTACGCATAAAACTTTATCCCATGATTGTCATAAAAAAATTTGTACCTTAGAATGAGCGCACTAAAATTTTTGCATTGTTTTATTATTGATAGAGGAAATAATTATGCCTGTTGAGGGGGGATATCGAGCCATGGCACACGCAGCCCGATCCGATGAAGTAGAGACCTTAGAAACCGCGATAAACACGATCCGCAAAGCGACGAATCTGCAATTTGAAGAGCCTCATTATCCGCTTGACACCTACATTGCGAAGTATCAGCAAAGGTTGCTGCATCTTGCCGCGCGTCATGGCAGTCTTAAGGTATTAAAATACTTGATTGAACGAGGAGCCAACATAGACATCCGTGATTCAAACGGGAATACTCCCGCTCACATAGCGGCCACTCACCATCAAGAGGAAGCGTTGCAATTGTTGTTCGATAGCGGTGCCGATCGTTCACTTGAAAATAAGGATGACCTTACTCCAGAAGCAGCGGGTTTCCTTGTCGCACCCTACCAGGCGATCTTAAACAATAACAGTCAATTATTAAAAACTTTACTAACACCTTCCCATCACTTATATCCACGTAGAGATGATCAAGATAACGAGGGGAATACTCTTTTGCATCATGCCATTAAGAAAGAAAGTCAGACATGTGTTGATGTGCTTATTGAACGCAGCGCGAATCCTTTCATTAAGAACAAAATGGATAAGACACCGGGTGAACTGGCCGCCAACATGGGAAATCTTGAACTGGCTCAACGACTGCATCCTTATTTCTTTGCGGGTAACAGACGCTAAAGTAGGATGCGCCTAAGCTTTATTCCTTAATCAACACTTTTCAAGGCTTGACGGATCAATGACTCTAAGGAAAGCGCGTTGTCTTTAACCTGTAACACAGCACGACTGGCTTCTTGGTTTTTATAACCCAGCGCCATGAGTGCTGAAATGGCATCCTGCTGATAATTGGCGGTCAAATCATTTGCGTTGCCATCGCGTCTATTGGCTAAAGGCATTCCACTTAAACCTTGCAAACGATCGCGCATTTCAATAATTAATCGTTCTGCGGTTTTTTTACCAATACCCGGCACTGCTTGTAAGGCCATGACATTTTCTTGTTCAACACACGCAATAAATTCTGAACATTCTATTTTCGATAAAATACCTAAGGCCACCTTCGGCCCTACGCCGCTCACTTTTAATAGTTGGCTGAATAAGGCCCGCTCCTGTATCGCACTAAAACCATACAGATAGTGCCCATCTTCACGCACAATAAACTGCGTGTAGAGTAAAACCGACTGCCCCAGTTCTGGAAGTTGGTAAAAGGTGTGCATTGAAGCTTGCACTTCATACGTAAACGCATTGGCCACCTCGATTAATAAATAAGGCGGCTGTTTTTCAATTAATATCCCTCTTAATCGACTGATCATCGCCTTCTTCCTCGTCGAAAACCTTGCGCAAGGCCAGTAGACGGCCTTGCTTGCGAATGACAAATCGCGATCGCTAAAGCATCCGCGGCATCCACCGCAGGGGCACTCGTTAAATTTAACAAGACACGTACCATGTGTTGCACCTGTTGTTTATTAGCCGCCCCATAACCTACTACCGATTGTTTGACTTGTCTGGCAGAATATTCACTGACGGCTAATTTAGCGACAGCGGCGGCGACTAATGCCGCTCCCCTCGCCTGGCCTAATTTCAGTGCTGCATTTGGATTAATGTGAAAAAAAACCTGTTCTATCGCCGCCTCACTCGGTCCATATTGCTTAACTACATGTTGTAAACCGATAAATATTTTTTCCAGTCGCTCAGCAAATGGGCTATTGGCCACTTTAATACAGCCACTATCCAAGTAGGTCAATTGGGAGGCTTCCACTTGAATAAGACCATAACCGGTAATACAAGAACCGGGATCAATTCCCAAAATAATAGATTTCTTAGATGGAATAATTGGACTGTTAAGCGCTTGACGAGTCATTACGCTTGGTTAGAATAGACATTTTGCACGTCGTCTAAATCCTCTAACATCTCAATTAAATTCTCCATCTTTTCCTCGTCTTCATCATTTAATTCAATTTTAGTGCGGGCCAACCAGGTCACTTCACTATTGGCCATGGTTAATTTTTCTTCTTGGTACATCTTTTTTAATTCAGCCAGCTGGGTTTCAGCAACCAATACATCAATACTTTGATCCGGATAAGTGATTACGTCTTCTGCATTGGCTTCTAAAGCAATTTCTAAAATACGCGCTTCTTCAGAATTGGGTGGAAACGTAATAACCCCTTTTTTACTGAACAAATACGCCACGGATCCAGTCGTACCTAAATTACCACCACATTTGCTAAACGCATGCCTTATTTCAGCAACAGTCCGATTACGGTTATCGGTCAAACTATCTACTAATACCGCAACGCCTTTAGGTCCGTAACCTTCATAGCGGATCTCTTCCATTTGCGCACCATCTAAACCACCGGCACCACGTTTAGTCGCGCGCTCAATGGTTTCTCGGGTCATATTCGCGGATAAGGCTTTATCAACCGCTAAACGTAAACGGGGATTACTATTGAGATCGCCACCCCCCATACGCGCCGCAACGGTGATCTCGCGGATTAATTTAGTAAATAATTTACCTCGTTTAGCATCTTGTTTATTTTTTCGATGCTGAATATTCGCCCATTTACTATGCCCTGCCATAATACTCTCTTTTTATTTATACTAAACGACCTTCGCAAAAAATTTGCTGGTATTGAATCGCCGTAACGAGTGATACCATCGGCAGTAACCAAATCAAACCGATGCCTAAAGTAAGCAGCGTTAACACAATAAACGCAAAACTAGTCAACAATATTAAACTTATATTTTTTACCCAATGTTGATTAATCGATTTAAAAGCAATACGTAAACTATTTTTGAACCGCATCTTTTGATCTAAAATCAATAAGATAGTCATAAAAACACCGATAGTAATATAGGTATACAGTAAAACAAACAAAACAAAACGTAAACCAAATCCAAGATAAAAAATTGGCGGCGTTAGTTGATAATAGTAAAGTAAAAAATTACTCGCTGAAAGTACTAAGGAATCAAACAGATAAAGTAATAAGCCTAGCAATACCAAAGGCCGCCACGCTTTGCGAAACTCAAAAACCATCTCTACCTGAATCGATTGATGACGCCGTTGATTCAAGGCCAGGTAAGCTAATGAAGCCGTTAATAACAAACGCAAAATTTCTAAAATACCGACTAAAATAAAGTTTAATAGATTATAGAACGGGTCAGCGCCTAGTTGCGCGCTCTCTAATGAAGAGATGATATTATGTGGATAGATCGCTAAAAAAACATACAGCGCTACAACCAAGCTTAATAAGACGCAAACGATAAATAGCGTTAGAAAAAGTAAGGCGAAACCACCCCAAAAAGTTTTCTTCATTCCCTTTACACATCGCCACGCTTCAATAAATATCGACGTAATGGGAATACGATAATCCCCCGTGGTGGCTTTGACTAAGTTTGCTGATAAAGAATCTGACATAAGATGAATGACACCCAAAAAAAATTAATTATACGCAATCGCTGTTACCTGCCCTTTCCGCTTAAAAAAATAAAATTAAAACAAACGCTCCCTATTTTTTACGCATTTGTATCGATAACTCCCTTAGCTGCCGCTCACTCACTGGACTCGGTGCGCGCGTTAAAGGACAACTCGCCGTCTGTGTTTTAGGAAAAGCGATGACATCGCGAATCGACTTGGCCCCTGTCATTAACATAACAAGACGGTCTAAACCAAAGGCCATACCTCCGTGCGGCGGACAACCCAATTTAAGCGCTTCCAATAAAAAGCCAAATTTCTCCTTTTGTTCTTGCTCACTCATATTTAATAGATCGAAAACAGCCGATTGTAAATGGGTATCGTGAATACGGATCGAACCACCGCCAATTTCACATCCATTTAAAACCATGTCATAGGCTCTGGAAAGGCAAGCGGCTGGATTCGCTTGTAGTTGCGCCACATCATCGACCTTAGGCGCCGTAAAAGGATGATGTAAAGCTTGCCAGCGCTTTTCTTGCTCATCAAATTCAAACAAGGGAAAATCAACCACCCATAAAGGTGACCATTCATCCTTAACACAGTTAAAATCGTGCGCGCATTTTACCCGCAAAGCACCTAAGGATTCACTTACCCTCTTCGCTTTGCCGGCGCCAAAGAAGATGATATCACCCGTTTGGGCACCGACGCGTTGCAAAATAGCCTCTACTATCGCCGCTGGTATGAACTTTAAAATCGGTGATTGCAAACCGGCTTCACCGGCTTGGCGATCCGTGACCTTGATATACGCTAAACCCTTCGCACCGAAAATAGCCACGTATTGGGTATAATCCTCAATCGCCTTACGACTCAGATCAGCGCCTTTCGGAATCCGCAAGGCCGTTACCCGCCCTTGTGGATCCTCAGCTGGCGCTGAAAAAACCTTAAATTCTATCGCTTGAACCAAATCAGCAATATCAACTAACTGCCAAGAAATACGCAAATCTGGCTTATCACTGCCATAGCGTTGCATGGCCGTCGCATAACTCAAGCGTGGAAAAGGTTTAGGCAACGAAACATCTAACAAATTTTCGAATAAATCCCTTATCAAGGCTTCATTGAGTGTTTGGATATCCGCTTCATCACAAAATGACATTTCCATATCGAGCTGGGTAAATTCAGGTTGCCGATCAGCGCGCAGATCCTCATCACGAAAACAACGTACAATTTGATAATAACGATCAAATCCTGACATCATGAGTAATTGCTTAAATAGCTGCGGTGACTGTGGTAAGGCATAAAACTCGCCGGAATGAACGCGGCTCGGTACCAAATAGTCACGCGCACCTTCGGGTGTCGCTTTAGTCAGCACTGGCGTTTCGATATCCAAAAATCCGCTGTCATCAAAAAAACGTCGCATCCTTTGTACCACGTGTGTACGCAATAAAAAACGTTCTTGCATCTCCGGTCGACGCAAATCGAGATAACGATAACGTAATGCCACTTCTTCGCTAACCGGTGTATAGGCATCAATTGAAATCGGTAAAGGCGCCGATGCATTTAAGATAACCAGTTGGCTTGCCTGTAATTCTATTTGGCCCGATTTTAAATTGACATTTTCAGTCCCTGAAGGGCGCAAACAAACCTTTCCTTCAATCTTTACCACATATTCATTGCGGAGTGTTTCAGCTTGTTTAAAAAGCGCCGCTTGCTCTGGATTAAATACGATCTGTAACAATCCGCTGCGATCGCGCAAATCGATAAAAATAATACCGCCATGGTCACGTCGATGGTGAACCCATCCACAGACTTGAACGGATTCATTCAAGGTATTTTTGTTTAATTCACTACAATAATGTGTTCTTTGCATAATAATTCTTACAAATTAAGAGGATTTTTCGCCCGATGTATCGGTCTTGTCTGTTTTTGCCACAGGCTTACTTGCTTGACTGTCTTTTAGCTGAACGTCTTTAGAACTTCCTTTATCGGTTTCAATTTCCTTGTTAGCACCGGCTTCTTTATTTTTTTCAGGTTTATCCGTTTTAGGTGGGGCCGGATTCTTAAAATCCGTCACATACCAACCACTGCCCTTTAAGTGGAAAGCCGATGCAGAAACTAATTTTTTAAGTGCCCGTTCTTTACAAACGGGACAATCTATTAATGCGTCCTCCTTAAAGCTTTGGATAGCATCGAAAGCATGGCCGCAGGCAGCGCATTCATATTCATAAATAGGCATAGGATTCCTCAATCTTTTCGCGTTTGATTAAATTTATCGCGGTAGTATAGCTAAGTTTACGCCTATTCATCGCTACAAACTAAGCTAACCGCATTAATCGGCATTTTAATGCAGTGTCTATAGTTTGGCCAGCTTAACTCACCGCTTATTTTGAACGCCGCTGCATTCCACTTTATCACTACTTCGTAATTTTTTATGCGCTTAAGGCATTCAAATAAGCATTTTGTGGTAAAACTTTCACAATAATTGGAATAATCGACGCATACTATAGTAGTCTTTAGCCTCGATTATTTATAATTTTCAGGATTACCCACTATGCGCTGCTCTCAGCTCTATTTGCCCACACTCAAAGAAGCCCCTGCCGATGCAGAAATCAAGAGCCATCAACTGATGTTACGGGCCGGAATGATCCGTAAACTGGCTTCAGGAATTTATACCTGGTTACCTTTAGGTTTACGCGTACTACGCAAAGTAGAAGCCATTATTCGCGAAGAAATGAATCGTATCAACGCGCAAGAAATTCTCATGCCCAACCTTCAGCCGGCAGAGCTCTGGCAAGAATCAGCACGTTGGGATGCGTATGGACCTGAGCTGCTGCGCATTACGGATCGACATCAGCGCTTGTTTTGCTTTGGCCCTACGCACGAAGAGGTCATTACACAACTATTGCGTAAAGAATTACGTAGTTACAAGCAGCTACCGGTTATTTTTTACCAAATACAAACGAAGTTTCGGGATGAAATTCGCCCACGCTTTGGGGTCATGCGCGCACGGGAATTTATTATGAAAGACGCTTATTCCTTTCATCGCGATACAAGCTCACTCAATGAAACCTACCATAAAATGTATGACAGTTATTGCCGAATTTTCACCCGCTTAGGACTTAAATTTCGTGCTGTTTTAGCGGATACCGGTAACATTGGAGGGAGTCAATCACAAGAATTCCAAGTATTAGCCCAAACGGGAGAGGACCAAATATTCTATAGCGACCAGAGCGATTACGCGGCAAATGCAGAACTTGCGACCTGTCTAACACCGACCAACCTCCCAACGCCATCAGCGCCCTTAAGCAAAGAAAAAACACCCGGTAAAAAAACCATCGCAGCGGTGAGTGCCTATCTAAAAATCAACCCACAGCATTGTCTTAAATTACTCGTGGTAAAAGGCAAAAAAGACCCGTTAATAGGTCTGGTCCTACGAGGAGATCATGAACTCAATATCACTAAAGCCGAAAAACTAGCTGAAGTGGCCTACCCTTTAAAATTGGCTGAAGAAGCTGAGATCCGGATGGCAACGGGTGTGACTATCGGCTACCTAGGCCCTATCGGCTTATCTATCCCCTTAATCGTTGATAGCTCAGCGGCTGTTGTGGCAGATTTTGTTTGCGGCGCCAACGAAGAGGATTTTCACTTTACACACGCCAATTGGGAGCGGGACTGTCCACTCCCTAAAGTCGCTGACTTACGTCAAGTGCTCATAGGTGATTTAAGCCCTGACGGGAAAGGACATTTAAAAATGGAGCGTGGAATAGAAGTCGGTCATATCTTCCAGTTAGGGAATAAATACAGCTTGGCCATGAATGCGCAAATCACCCGCGAAGACGGCCGTTTACAGCCGATGGAAATGGGCTGTTATGGGATTGGCGTATCGCGGATAGTAGGGGCGGCTATCGAACAAAATCACGATGAGCATGGCATTATTTGGCCGGTGGCAATGGCGCCGTTCCAAGTCGTTATCGTGCCTATTGCCTACCATCGTTCAAGCTTAGTCAAGCAAACGTCAGACTTACTCTATCAACAACTCAGTGACCTAGGTTTCGAGGTGTTATTAGACGACCGACCCGAACGACCCGGTTTACTATTTGCTGACAATGACTTAATTGGCATTCCACATCGACTCGTCATCAGTGAAAAAGGTTTACCCGAAAAAACCTTGCAATATAAAGGTCGAACTGAAAAAGCAGAGCAAATCATTAAAATAAACCAAATCACGCATTTTTTAAGTGAAAAAATTCCAACCTTAGGTCTAAGGAAAAAATTAGATTGATTTATTTCCAATAATCCATACTAGATGGTAAGCTCTATATTTATAGAGCTTTTAAAGTATTAACCCTATGAATCCTCGCTATTGGCTGATGAAATCTGAACCCAGTTGCTTTAGTATCGAAGACCTTGCCATGCGGCCTCAACAAACCGAAGCGTGGGATGGGGTACGTAATTACCAAGCACGGAATTTTTTATGCTCGATGCAAAAAGGCGATTTAGCTTTTTTTTATCATTCTAGTTGTCCTACGCCTGGAATAGTCGGTTTCACCAAAATAGTAAAAAGTGCTTATCCGGATAAAACGGCTTTTCAAGTAGCTGATCATCACTATGATCCTAAAAGTATGGTGACTAAGCCTCGTTGGTATGCCGTCGATGTGCAACTTATCAAGATATTCAAATCCATCATCTCTTTAGAACAACTAAAGAAACAGCCTTCACTAAAAAATATGCGCTTATTACAAAAAGGAAACCGTTTATCCGTTATGCCACTGACTCAAATTGAATGGCAGACGATTATGGCCAGTGCGGATATACCGCTTTCTATACCACTTGCCCGAGAAGCGTTCAAATTTAAAATACCCACTAGTGACGCCTAAGCAAACTATCGCTTAGGTACAATGTGTATGTTTAAGCATTAGACTTATATTTAAATGCGCTAAAATTTAATATAATTACTTATCCTATAAAATAATAACTCTAACTTATGGAAAAGTGAGCATGTCTATCAATGATTGGCCTGAAATGGAACGCCCACGTGAAAAATTACTAGCACAGGGGGCAGCTGGCTTATCTGACGCTGAACTGCTAGCCGTATTCGTTCGTACCGGTGTTCGCGGAAAAACTGCCTTAGACATTAGCCGAGATCTCTTACTTCAATTTGGCAGCTTACGTCATATCGTGGCCGCCACTTTAGAGCAATTTACAAAAACACTCGGTTTAGGTCTCGCCAAATATGTCCAGATACAAGCGGCCAAGGAGCTTGCGACTCGCTGCCTACAAGAAAATATCCAGCGCAGCAGTGCACTAGAAAACCCACAAGATGTTTACCATTACTTAACCCACAAGCTAAGGCCCTATCCTTATGAAGTCTTTAGCTGCTTATTTTTGGATAATGCACATCGTTTTATTCACTTCGAGGAGCTATTTCATGGCAGTATCAATGAAGCGGCCATCTATCCACGCGAGCTAATAAGGCAGGTATACGAACATAATGCGGCCGCCGTGATTTTAGCTCACAACCACCCATCCGGTATTGCAGAACCGAGTGAAGCCGACAAACGGATTACTCAAGAAATCAAATCCATTTTATCGGCAATTGATGTCCGCTTATTAGACCATATCATTATTGGTGAAGGCGCGATGACCTCTTTTGCCAGTCAGGGATTATTGTAAATCTTTTGACAGGCTGCTGCATTTTTGGTATAAAAGCGGACATTATTCTATAGTAAATAATCTGTATTGGGGACTATTATGGCTAGGGTCTGTCAAGTAACGGGTAAACACCCTATGGTGGGACACAACGTATCCCATTCTAACCGAAAAACTAAACGTCGTTTCTTACCTAATTTACAGGTTCGTCGCCTTTGGGTGGCGACTGAAAAACGCTTTGTTAAATTAAGGTTAAGTGCACATGGTTTACGTATTATCGATAAACAAGGCATCGATAACGTACTTACGATGCTACGTCAGCGTGGCGAAAAAATTTAAATCAGGAAAGCAACATCATGCGTGACAAAATTAAATTAAAATCTACGGCGAGTGCTTACTACTATACAACGAACAAAAATAAAAAGACTACGCCTAATAAATTAAAATTTAAAAAATACGACCCTATTACACGCAAACATGAGTTGTTTGAAGAAGATAAAATTAAATAAGTTCTTAAAACGAATATTACTAAACCCGTTAAATTATTGAATAATTTAACGGTTTTTTTTGTGCGCCTCTAAAACAAGCGGCGATGTGATAGCCCTTCTTATTATAGTTCCTTGTTAGCTTCGGGTGGGCGCATTAACGGAAATAAAATAACGTCACGAATCGAAGCTGAATCGGTAAAGAGCATTGCTAAGCGATCTATCCCTATCCCTTCCCCGGCTGTTGGCGGTAAACCGTATTCGAGTGCTGTAATATAGTCCTCGTCATAGGGCATCGCCTCTAAATCTCCGGCTGATTTAGCTAAGCTTTGTTCTTTAAAACGACGGGCTTGATCCTCCGGATCATTTAACTCAGAAAAACCATTGGCTAATTCGCGGCCACCTATATAAAGTTCAAAGCGATCCGCTAAATTCGGATCGTTATCATTACGTCTTGCCAACGGGGATACATCGATAGGGTATTCGGTAATAAAAGTCGGCTGTTTTAATTGTTGCTCCACCGTTTCTTCAAAAAGTGCAAATTGCAATTTGCCAATAGACGCGCTGGAAGGAAGTTTCAAGCTGGCTGCAATTTTTTGCAGGGTATTTAAATCGCTTAAATCCTTTACGCTCCACTGTGGATTAAACTCAAGAATTGCGTTTAGAACACTTAAACGTTTAAAAGGCTTCGATAAATCATAGTTGTCTCCTTGATAACTCAGGTTTAAAGTCATCAAAATAGTTTGTGCTAATTCTCGAAGTAAGCATTCGGTTAAATCCATCAAGTCATGATAATCCGCATAGGCTTGATAAAACTCCAGCATACTAAATTCTGGGTTATGCCGTGTCGAGAGACCTTCGTTACGAAAATTACGATTAATTTCAAACACTTTCTCAATCCCACCGACCACTAAGCGCTTTAAATGTAATTCCGGGGCAACACGAAGAAATAATTCCATATCTAAGGCATTATGGTGTGTCTTAAAAGGACGCGCTAAAGCGCCTCCTGGAAGTGCATGCATCATTGGGGTTTCAACCTCTACAAACCCGCGTTGATTTAAAAAATGGCGAATACCGCTAATGAGCTGGGATCGTATTTGAAAAGTTTTTCTGGTTTTTTCGTTCGTTATTAGATCAAGATAACGTTGCCGATAACGTAGCTCCTTATCCGATTCCGAAAGACCGTGAAATTTATCTGGCAACGGCCTTAAGGATTTACAGAGTAAATAAATTTTTTCGGCTTTGATTGAAAGCTGATTGGTTTTAGTCCTGAACAATAAACCCACTACCCCAATAATATCACCCAAATCCAAACGCTTGATCGTTTCAAATGCGTCTAATCCAAGATTGTCTTGTTTAACATAAACCTGCATTTTTCCCGACATATCTTGAATATCGAGAAACAAACTTTTACCCATATCACGTTTTAAGAGGATTCGCCCCGCGAGACTAAACGACTGATTTTTTTGCGCTAATGTCTCTGCATCGACTTTTTCATATTGTGTCAGCAAATCAGCGGCTAAGTTTGTCCGGCGAAAATCATTCGGATAAGGATTGGAAATACGGCGTAAATCATCTAATTTTGATCGACGTTGCAGAAATAAATCTTCAGGGTTACTGCTCGTTACATTTTCATTATGCATTTTAAATTTTCCATGCTGAATTATGTTTTTAAAATTGAGTATTTAGCCGATAGCTAAAAAGGGTAAAGTGAGCACGCCACATTGCTACAATCCCGCTTTTAAACTGGCTAATAAAAAAAGGTCAATGTTTCCATTGAGTACCGCTTGGGTATTTCCTGTTTCAACCCCCGTACGTAAATCCTTAATACGTGCATCATCCAAGACATAAGAACGTATCTGACTACCCCAGGTAATTTCGCGCTTTAAAGATTCCTGGCTCTGCTTTTCATCCGCACGTTTGCGCAGCTCAAGTTCGTATAATTTCGCACGTAATTGCCGCATGGCTTGATCGCGATTTTTATGTTGCGAGCGATCGCTTTGGGATTGCACCACAACACCGCTTGGGATATGGGTAATTCGTACGGCTGAATCGGTACGATTGACATGTTGCCCCCCTGCCCCGCTGGCACGGTAGGTATCGATGCGTAGATCAGCCGGCTTAATATCAATATCGATGCTTTCATCCACTTCAGGTGAAACAAATACCGCGGCAAAAGAAGTATGACGCCTTTTGTTGGCGTCAAAAGGTGATAATCGAACTAAGCGGTGTACGCCAGTTTCAGTGCGCAACCAACCGTAAGCGTATTCACCTTCTAACTTAAGCGTTGCACTTTTGATACCCGCGACTTCGCCGGCAGAGGCTTCTATCAACTCCACTTTAAAATGATTTTGATCCCCCCAACGCAGATACATACGCAATAGCATCTCCGCCCAATCTTGTGCCTCAGTACCACCGGATCCCGATTGTATGTCCAGATAAGCCGAATGCGCATCGATCTCTCGAGGGAACATACGCTTAAATTCAAGTTTTTCCAGCTGTGATTCTATTTTTTGTAATTCAGGTGCTAGGCTTGCGAGCAGATCATCGGCCGCTTCATGAACGGCCAATGCATAGAGATCTTTAATATCGGTAAGACCTTTTTCTAATTGCTGAAAGGTATCGACAACATGCTGCAATTGAGCACGTTCTTTACCTACTCGTTGTGCCTTTTCAGGATCGTTCCAGATAGTAGGGTTTTGCAATTCTAATTCCAGCTCTTGTAACCTTTCAGACTTAGCCGGATAGTCAAAGATACCCCCGTAATTCAAGCACGCGGTTTTCTAGCGCTTTAAGCTTCTGAATAATAGGCGCTGTTTCAAACATAGCTTAAGATTTATACCTATTTTTAAGTATTTTTAAGAATATTATCTTCAGCTGACGGCCACATATTGTTTTGTCTTATCTGCTAACTTAATTTTTTCTGCGTTGAAAATCCAGCTAAACTAGCGGCAAATTTTCGCAGTGCAAAAACGCCCGTCGCTTCGGCCTGTTTACACCAATCTTGTAAAGCTTCTAATAATTCACGTTGAGTCGCGGTAGTACGGCCCCAAATCGCCTGTAATTTAAGACGATACTGGTACACTAAAGCTAATACATGATGGTTATCGATGACGGCTGCAATCTGTTGTTTTCCTTCATCATTTAATAAAGACTCGGCACGGATCAACGATAACTTTGCCCGATTTAATAGCGCTTTACTACTCATATTAGCTTTTAGCTTTTCTTCTTGTAAAACAGGTAATAGCACTTCTCGACTATAGCGCGCTAATACTTGAAAACGATTGGTAATAAGTGCTGCTAAGGTATCCAAATCCACACTGGACTTACCGGGAATATTTCCAAGTTTTGGCGATACGCGCTTGACCTTCGATAAACCTAAGGCTTGTAGTAAGCGAATATAAACCCAACCCAAATCAAACTCCCACCATTTTACCGAAAATTTAGCCGAAGTTGGAAACGTATGATGATTATTATGCAATTCTTCCCCACCAATAAAGGCGCCTAGCGATAGAATGTTGCGCGAGGCATCAGGACATTCAAAGTTACGATAACCCCAATAATGGCCTATCCCATTAACTACACCGGCGGCAAACAAAGGAATCCACAACATTTGTAAAGCCCAAATAGTAACGCCTGGAATACCGAATAAAACAATATCAATCACAAACATGAGTGCTATGCCCGCCGCGCTATGCTTCGTATAAACATGCCGTTCCAACCAATCATCCGGTGTTCCCTGACCATAACGGGTCATGGTATCCTGATTTTTAGCTTCTGCGCGATAAAGTTCCGCGCCTTCAAAAAATACCTTTTTGATACCGCGGGTTTGAGGACTGTGTGGATCTTCGTCAGTTTCACACTTGGCATGATGTTTACGATGGATAGATACCCACTTCTTGGTTTCCATCCCCGTTGTTAACCATATCCAAAAGCGGAAAAAGTGACTAATCGCAGGATGCAATTCTAAGGCACGATGCGCTTGTGATCGATGGAGATAAACCGTAACACCTACTATTGTAATATGCGTTAATACTAATAAAGCAATTACATAACCCCAAAATGATAAATTCAGTAACCCGTATAATAATGTTTCCACAATTAACCTCTTATGTTTTACCGCTATCCTAGCGTTTTTAATGTCCTTAAGCTAACTTATTCTAAGCTAACATACTCAAGGATAAAATCTCCATCTGTTTTATTAACACTGAGACCTTGATCTTATTCTTCTCTACATTCTATTAATTTAACCACCTTCTTAACGCCGGTCGTCTCTCTGGCAATTGAGACCGCCAAATTAGCTTGTTTTGGCGTTGCCGTACCGAGAATAAAAACAACGCCGTCTTCAGTCACTATCTTAAAATTATTGGACTTTAGATTCCGACTCGCAAACATCTTTGCTTTAACCGCTGAAGTTATCGCGACATCTTGAGCACGTCGATACACCGTAGTAGGAATACCTAGGGTGATTTCATTAAATACCCGTTTGACACCCGGTGTTGCCTTGGCATATTTATCGGCCATATTCTTTAACTCTTCATCATAAGCCTGACCGGTTAACAAAATAACCTCGTTATAGCTTACCGCTGAAATATGCGTTTCAGCCGCTAAAACCGGATCGTTGGCTAATTTTCGGTTTATCTTAAAGTTAATTTCCTCATCATTTTTAATCGTATCAATAGAACGAGGATCTGTCACTAAACTACCCGTTGTGGCACTACCCGCTACAAAAGCACCGGCAAGACAGCCTTGTAAGCCTAAGGATAAGATTAAAATAATAAAGATTTTTTTCATTTCTATTGCCCAACCTCTAATAAACAGGATGATTAATCGTAAGAAAGGCCACTTGTGCCAACTCTATTAATTGACTAGGAAATAAACCTAGAACGAGTAATAGTATAGCATTAATACTAAGGGCAAGGTAGGCATCTGGCGCTACAATTAAACGAGGTAATGTGGGCTCAGGCTCCTCAAAATACATGACTTTTATAACATTAAGGTAATAATAAGCCCCAATAATCGCAAAAATAATGGCTAAAGTGGCCATCCATAGCTGACCTACCCCAATTAGGGCTAATAAGATACCTAATTTAGCAAAAAAGCCTACCGTCGGTGGAATACCGGCCATAGAAAACATCGCTAATAGCATTATCAGTGCTAACCAAGGGCTTCTGGCATTAAGCCCTCTTA
>CAZSWN010000005.1:0-12164 GCA_964611135.1 uncultured Coxiellaceae bacterium
TGATTCTGATTTAACACCATGTCCACTTTGTTGACTTGATCCCGCATCACATCCATTTGATAGAATGTATCTATCATCATCGCTTGCGCCGTTAACACAGGTCCGCTAAGCCCGAGTGTTACGAGTGAGGCAACTATCGTTTTGAGTTTCATACTCATCCATCTCCTTAATAGGTTGTTAACTCCACTTTAGACCCTTTGCATTAGCTGATGCTTTTTTGATTCATTGCTCACTAGTCCATCACAAAGTAAACAAAGCATTTAAGCTTGCAAAAAGCTATTATCTCTTTAATTTTATGCTCGCAATACACCGATAAACTTGGAATATATTGCTTGCATAAAAATAATCCGGAAACATTACTTTATTCCTTGTTATTTTCTAGCAAGGCTGTTTAATTTCCATTCCTGTCTTTATTAAGGCCATATCAGCGAAAATTAAACAACCCTGACCTGGCTTCGCAAACTCTAAAACGGAGACTTGCTTAGCGGTTTACAGAACCGTTGTATTTATATTTTTTTAAAATCTTCAGCTATTTGGAAGGAAGAAACCGTGTTATTTTCGCTGAAAAAACGTTTTTTATTAAGATCTAGCAGTTAATGCTTTTTATACCGAAGGCTACGACCTATGTCAATGGCTTCATTTAAAAATACTCCTGCTATTCTTTAGCGCGCAAATGAAAAAATTTATTCCTATCGCTAATTAAAAGAAAATAGATGTTAAATCCACTAAAATCAAATTTTTGATAATTTTTCCTTTAGCTCACCGTTCTTGTAAAGTTGTTCGACAATGTCGCAACCGCCTATCAATTCACCATTATGGTAAAGTTGTGGGAAGGTCGGCCATTTTGAATATTGCGGTAAATCGCGACGAATTTCAGCATTGGTCAACACATTCACATGGGCAAATTTTACCCCGCATGCTTTTAAAATTTGCACAACTCGCGCCGAAAAACCGCAACAGGGTTTATCCGGAGTCCCTTTCATATAAAGAATAAGCGGATGTTGTGCTATTTGTTGTTCAATTGTTTCAAAGCTGTTTTTTTCAATCGTAGTCATTTATTTTCCTCACTGAATCTGCAAAAAGTCTGATTTAAACGCTTGCCTTATCATGGTCTGGATTTTAAACTGGAGCAAGCCGCTTTAGCAAATCGATAAAAATAGGATCCTTCCATGAAACATGAATTACCCCCTTTGCCCTATGCCTTAGACGCACTTGCACCTGTCCTTTCCAAGGAAACCTTAGACTATCACTACGGAAAGCATCATAAAGCTTATGTCGACAAGCTCAATGAATTGATTCCGGATACAGAGTTTGAAGATTTACCACTAGTAGAGATCGTTAAAAAGGCGCCTATCGGTCCCGTTTTCAACAATGCTGCTCAAGTTTGGAACCATACTTTCTACTGGCATTGTATGACACCTGAGGCGGCTAAAAATAAAGTAACCGGGCTTTTAACAGAGGCTATCAGTAACTCCTTTGGTTCTGTGGAAAAATTTAAAGTGGCTTTTGTCAAAGCGGCTATGAGTCAATTCGGTTCGGGATGGGCCTGGCTAGTTAAAGACGCGCATGGGTTGGCCATCCAAACAACCGGCAATGCCTTAACCCCTATCCGCGATAGTAAATCTTGTCTACTGACTTGTGACGTTTGGGAGCATGCTTATTATATCGACTATCGCAATGCACGCCCAAAATATTTAGAAAAATTTTGGGAGCTCGTAAATTGGGACTTTGTCGCCAAAAATTTCCAAGCATAACGAGAGAAATTGATCATGTCGTCTGCCTTGATGCCCATCTACCCGAAGCGTTTACCCATCGCCTTTAAGCAAGGATCAGGTGTTTGGCTAACCGATACCGAAGGAGAAAAATATTTAGATGCCTTGGCGGGAATTGCGGTATGTGGTCTAGGTCATGCGCACCCGGCTGTCACTGAAACACTCTGCCAACAAGCAGCGCACTTAATTCATACATCGAATACCTATCTTATTCCTGAACAAGAAATATTAGCCTCGGCTTTAGCCCGTTTATCCGGGATGGACCAAGTTTTTTTTTCCAATTCAGGCGCCGAATCTAATGAAGCCGCGATTAAGATGACACGTCTTTATGCGCGTAAAAAAGGAATCGAACAACCGATAATCATTGCCATGAAAAATGCCTTTCATGGGCGAACGATGGCGACTCTTAGCCTTTCTGGCAGCGAACGTTTGCAAATTGGATTCGAACCTTTATTAGCACAGTTTGTTCATACCCCATTCAATGATGTACTTGCCTTAGAAAAAACGATAAAACAATACCAAAAAAATATAGTCGCCATCCTGCTAGAACCTATCCAAGGCGATGGCGGGATTCAAATCGCAACACCCGATTTTTTACACACTATTCGTGATTATTGTGATGAATACGACTGGCTGATGATACTCGACGAGATACAAACCGGCCTTTGCCGTACCGGGCCTTGGTTTGCTTATCAGGCGTATAACATTTTACCGGATATTGTCACCATTGCTAAAACCTTAGGAAACGGCTTTCCTATCGGTGCTTATTGCTCACGTGGCAAAGCCAATAATATTTTTCCGGCCGGGAAGCATGGCTCTACTTTTGCGGGAAGTCCTTTGGCTTGTGCTGTTGCTACCACGGTAATTAACACCTTAGAAAAAGAAAACTTATCCGCACATGTAACAAAGGTCGGGGATTATTTAATGGCAAAATTACAAGCTAGCCTTGATCAACACCCCCATGTTGTATCGATAAGAGGACGAGGACTCATGATAGGCATCGAACTCGATCGTGAATGTCGCGAGCTCCCTCGCGTAGGATTGAAACATCGCATCCTCTTTAACATCGTTGCCGATCATACCATTCGTCTTTTGCCGGCACTCATTCTACAAGAAAAAGAAGCCGACGAGATTTGTCGTCGCTTAGTTAAAACCATTAACTCATTTTATCATGCTCCTTTATCGTCATGACGATCTTAACGAAAAAATTACATTTTGCTACGCGCAGTATACATGCGGGACAAATGCCTGACCCTAGTACAGGGGCGCTCATAACGCCCATTTACGCCACCTCAACTTATGCGCAAGAAAGCCCGGGTGTGCATCAAGGTTTTGAATACTCTAGAACGCAAAATCCCACTCGGTTTGCTTATGAACGCTGTATCGCTGATTTGGAAAACGGTCACGCTGGCTTTGCTTTTGCATCTGGAATGGCGGCTATTAATACCGTGCTTGAGCTATTAACACCCGGCGATCATATTATCGGCATGGATGATTTATACGGCGGAACGGTTCGTTTGTTTAATCAAGTTAAACGGCGCTCCGCCGGATTACGTTTTTCGTATGTCGATATGACACAATTAGATAATCTCAGTGTACATATCCGGCCTGAAACTAAATTACTATGGCTAGAGTCACCTAGCAATCCTTTGCTGAAATTAGTCGATATTGAACGGCTAGTTAGTATTGCGCGCCAGCACCAATTAATTACCGTAATGGATAACACATTCGCAAGCCCGTGGATACAACAACCCTTAAGCATGGGCTGCGATCTCGTTGTGCATTCTGCAACTAAATATTTAAATGGTCATTCTGATATGGTAGGAGGCATTGTGGTTGTTGGTAATAATCAAGAACTGATTGAAAAAATGACCTACCTACAAAACGCGACAGGCGCTATACAAGGCCCTTTTGATAGTTTTCTTGCCCTACGTGGCTTGCGTACCTTAGCATTACGCATGGAAAAACATTGCCAAAATGCATTAGCTATCGCGCAATTTTTGCAACATCATGCTCAGGTTGAATCGGTCTTTTATCCAGGTCTTGCGAGTCACCCACAATATGAGCTAGCTAAAAAACAAATGTGCCGTGGGTTTGGTGGTATTGTTAGCTTTGTGTTAAAAGGTGATTTAGAACAAGCTCGCCATTTTCTATCACGTTGCCAACTATTTACCCTAGCAGAAAGCCTAGGTTGTGTAGAAAGTCTCGTTGACCACCCCGCTATTATGACGCATGCGGCTTTGCCCGCAGAAACTCGCGCGCTGCTAGGAATTAGTGATAGCCTGATTCGCTTATCAGTGGGAATAGAAGCGGTAGAAGATCTCATCGATGACCTAAGTCAAGCATTGGCGTCCTAGAATAAATAGATTCTATTTTAACAATTATCCTCTATGAAAAAAGCAATTGCCCTCATTTCCGGTGGATTAGATTCAATGCTTGCTGCCCGCACTATCCAAGCACAAGGGATATATGTGGAAGGCATTAATTTCTATACCGGATTTTGTATCGAAGGCCATACACAGGCTATTCGTAATCGCGAACTGGTAAAACCTAAACGCCATAACGCTTTATGGGTGGCTGAACAACTCGGGATCAAATTACATATTATCGATATTATCCAAGAATATAAAAGTATCGTTTTAAATCCCAAACATGGCTATGGCGCGCATCTGAATCCCTGTCTTGATTGTAAAATTTTTATGGTGCAGAAAGCGAAGCAGTGGATGGATGAACATCAATTTGATTTTATTATTACCGGCGAAGTAATTGGCCAACGTCCTAAATCACAATTAAAAAAAAGTATGCCCTTAGTCGCGCGCGAGTCCAAAGCGGATGATATCTTATTACGTCCGCTTTGCGCTAAATTATTAACGCCAACACGCGCTGAGCGCGAAGGATGGGTGGACCGTGAAAAACTCCATGCTTTTTCAGGCCGCAGTCGCAATCCACAATTTAATCTTGCGAAACAACTTGATGTTAAAGACTATGCGCAACCTGCTGGGGGTTGCTGCTTTTTAACCAACGCTCATTACAGCAAAAAACTAAAAGATCTTTGGAAACATCGCGGCAAACGAGACTACGAATTTGATGATATTGTCTTGCTCAAGATAGGTCGACATATTAGACCTCAGGCTGATTTTAAACTTATTATTGGTCGAAATGAAGGTGAAAATCACTTTCTTGAATCTTACCGAAGTCAATTTACCTCGATAAAACCTATTAGCCATTTAGGTCCATTCACTTTAGTGGATGGAAAAATCACTCCTACCTCTATTCGCCAAGCCGCACAGATTGCAGCTCGATTTAGCGACGCTAAGCCCGATGATATCGTTACTTTGGAAGTTAAGGCACAAAATAAACCCCGATCAACACTCCGCGTGCCTCCTTTTACTGCAGATCAAATCCATAAAGAGTGGTATATTTCAGCTTAGTCGAGCTGTTTTAAGCGCGGCGGCTATTTTACTCGTTTGAAACTCGTTCATCATTATTACCAAATGATTGCAAGATATGCTAGGTCAAAAAACTAATACGATTACAACGCATCAATTAGATGCGCGTCGTCTACTTTGTCCTTTGCCTGTCATTAAAGTTCAAGAACAAGCCAAAAAATTAAAAACGGGTGATATCTTAGAGGTTGTGTGTACCGATAAAGGCAGCTTATCCGATATTTCAGCTTGGTGTCGAGTTCATGGCCACGATCTATTATCAAGTAGTACGCAATATCGAGAGATCTTCATGACGATACAAATAGGTAATCCCTCATGATGGAAACACAGCGCTATCATCAAACCCGTTTTATTGGACTATGTGGTGGATTAAAAAACCTATTATTAGCCAGCTTAAAAATAATCTTTGGCATCACGGGTCACTCCCATGCCCTCTTAGCCGATGGGATTCATTCACTTTCAGATTTAGTCGTAGATAGCGTGGTTATTATTGCCGCCAAATTTGGCAGTAAAGCCGCTGATGAAGATCATCCTTACGGCCATGGCCGCATTGAAACAGCGGCTACCGTCCTTTTAGCCTTAATTCTAGCTATCGCCGCGGTTTCAATTATTATCAATGCTATTATGACGATAGCGGCGCCTTATCGTCATATCACACCTTCGTATTATGTTTTATGGATAGCACTCGGCTCTGTTTTGCTTAACGAATTACTCTATTACGCGACAAGGCGGGTTGCAAAACAAATTAAATCAAAATTATTAATGACCAATGCGTGGCATCATCGCAGCGACTCGGCTTCTTCTATCGCTGTTGCCTTAGGTGTTATGGGGGTTTGGTTAGGCTTTCCGAAATTAGATGCGATAGCCGCCATTATTGTGGCCCTGATGATATTTAAAATTGCTTGGGATTTTGGTTGGCACAGTATCCGCGAACTGGTCGACACCGCGCTTACCAGCGAGGAGACCCAAAAGATTAAATTATTTATAAAAGAAATTCCCGGTGTAAAAGCAATCCATCAATTACGTACTCGTTCCATTGCAGGTTCAATCTTTTGTGACGTTCATGTTTTAGTAGCCCCGAAGATTAGTGTCTCGGAAGGACACTATATCGGTCAAGAAGTTAATAAACGTTTAATTGCCGTATTTCCTGATATCACCGATGTGATTGTTCATATTGATACTGAAGACGATGAACAGAATAATCCCTCGTGTTATTTACCCGATCGCGCTACTTTACTAAATATTTTAGAAAAACGATGGGATGGAATACTGCCCAAAATGGCGATTAAAACCGCTACTTTTCACTATTTAGCCGGTAAAATTAGTATCGAATTAAAATTACCCATCACTTTGATGCATCAAGTTGACTTAGAACAAAACTTAAAAAAAATTATGCTAACAGAAAAATTCATTACCGATATTAAATTTTTTTACTATAAAAACTAACAAATGAATAAATTATTTAAGATAGCCACCTGGAATGTTAATTCATTACGCGTCCGACTCGATCATGTTCTAGCTTGGCTTAACTCAAATCAACCGGATGTACTCGCCTTGCAAGAAACGAAAGTAGAAAACCAACATTTTCCTGAAGCGCCCTTTAAGGCAGCCGGCTACCATGTTTTGTTTAATGGCCAAAAAACTTATAATGGAGTTGCACTTATCAGTCGTGTCCCTATGCAGCATTTAGTGACCGTTTTTCCTGAATTCGATGATCCCCAACGACGTATTTTAGTTGTAACCCTAGGTTCATTGCGTATTGTGAATATTTACGTTCCAAATGGTGCTCGCCTAGATTCTGAGAAATATGTTTATAAATTACAATGGCTAAAACAACTAAAAGCTTACCTTGAGCAAGAATTACTGCGACACCCAGATTTAATTGTACTCGGTGACTTTAATATCGCGCCTGAAGATAGCGATGTTTATGATGCGAAGGT
This sequence comes from uncultured Coxiellaceae bacterium, assembly GCA_964611135.1. Taxonomy (GTDB): domain Bacteria; phylum Pseudomonadota; class Gammaproteobacteria; order Diplorickettsiales; family Diplorickettsiaceae; genus Aquirickettsiella. Next base: position 7,159 of record CAZSWN010000005.1, read on the forward strand.
TTGGCAAGGCCAGGTGCTTGTTAGCCCTTTAGAACGACAAGCTTTAAAAGAAATTATAACCTTAGGATTTAAAGACAGCTTTCGTTTATTTAATAATCAACCCGGTCATTATACCTGGTGGGATTACCGCGCCGGCGCTTTTCGCCGTAACCATGGTTTACGTATTGATCATATATTGACGAGCAATGCCTTAGCTTCGCGCTGCATTGCTTGCAACATCGATAAAGAAATTCGCTTATGGGAAAAACCATCGGATCACGTCCCTGTCATAGCAAGTTATCAGAATATCAGCTAGGATTTAAAATATGATAGAGACTATAAAAGCACGCTTTGGAATCGGAGAAATTGTTCAACATAGTTTATTTGGCTATCGCGGTGTTATTGTAGATGCGGATGCAGGATTTCAAGGTGATGATGCCTGGTATAGTAAAAATGCGCCTGGAAATCCACCTAAAAATCAGCCTTGGTACCATATTTTAGTCCACGGTTCCGTTCATCATGCCTATGCGGCTGAAATAAATTTAACCAAAGATGATGCGCTTGATCCGGTGGAACACCCTGAGTTAGATTATTTTTTTGATAGTTTTAAAGACGGTTTATATCATCGCCGTCGATCTAGCAATTGAAATATGAAAGCGATACGCTCCTACCCTGAATCGCTACATCGCAAAATAATCCAAGGCTTATGAAAAATTTGACCCTTATCCGACATGCTTCGGCTAATTTGCAACACGCTTATCAAACGGATAAAGACCGCTGCATTACGGATATCGGTCGACATCAAATCGAAAATGTCGCCGAACAATTACAAAAAATTAGATGCTTCCCCGATTATTTATTATGCAGCCCTGCGGTACGAACCGTCCAAACCGCTGAAATCCTCTGCCAAAAACTCAACATAAACCCTAAAGCCATTAACCTGCATGCCAAGCTTTATTCGGGTGATTTAAAAGATATTTTATCTACGCTTTGTGTACCAAATACATCCCAGCACCTTTTCTTAATTGGGCATAATCCCCATCTCAGCTACTTAGCTCATAAGCTTTGTCTTGGCACTAAATCGATTATTTTACCGCCCGCTGGCGTTATTTCGCTCAGATTTGACATCAAAAACTGGGATGATTTATTAACGGGACAAGGAGAGCTACTTTTTTTTATTGAGCCCTCGCATGAAGGATAGCCTACTTAGTTCCGAGACTCATGATGCGCAGCTGAATATCGAAGCCCCTCAACAAGAGACAGATTTAATGCCGATAAATAGTCAAATGGAACTATCTAATGCAGAGAAGCAACCCACGGCAGCTCAGCTCGAAAATAAATCAATCGCATCACTTTTTCAACAGGCTTTAAGCGCGCATAAGGCAGGTGAAATAAAATATGCGCAAGATTTATATGAATACCTAGTAACCCGACAACCCCTGCACGCGCAGGCAATGCACGGCTTAGGGATGCTCGCCAACAGTGGGGTGACGCCATTGCGTGGATCCAAAAGGCTTTAACTATCGAACCTAATTCAGCCCATTTTCACCATCATTTGGCAAACGCCTTTAAACATAGTGGAAAATTAGAGTCCGCATTATCACATTATCAAACCGCTTTGTATTGGAGCCCACAATATGCTGAAGCACATAACAATTTAGCCGGTTTATTTTACCAACAAAATAAACTTGCCCAAGCACACCAACATTACGTACAGGCCATCCATCTCAAGCCAAATTATCTCGAAGCGCACTTTAATTTAGGCCTGCTTTTTTTAGCGCAAAAAGAAAAAAGCGCCGCTATAACTCAATTTAATAAGGTACTGAATCTGTATCCGAATTCTATTCCGGCCCCTTGGCAATTAGCGGGTATTTATTGGCAAGATAATGATTTAGGGAAAGTAGACTATCATTATCAAAAAATATTCAAGCTCGGAGCGCCTTCATCGGAACTATTGAATAATTTTGCAGCGCTCATGCTACAAAAGAATCAAACGGATACAGCGATTGATTATTTCAAACAAGCTTTAACTATCGATCCTAAACATAAAGCGGCCAGAAGTAATCTGGCCGCCAGCTTACTGCAAAAAAATCAAATTAAAGAAGCAATCTGGCATTATTCTTTATACCTTAATCTAGAGCCTTTTGATCAAGAAGCCCTTTTTAATCGGGCGCACGGATTTATGTTAACGGGCCAATTGCATGCCGCCCTAAATGATTTAAAAAAGATTTTAAGCCTTGATAATCAACAACTAGATACGCATTGTAATCTTGCCGCTATTTATCTAAAGCTAAATAACAAAACGGCTGCCTTAGCGCATTATCAGATCATTTTAACTTTAAAATCGGATCATTCGATCGCCTCTTATATGACCAGTGCCTTAACACAACAATCAACGCCTGATAGCGCCCCTATCGAATACGTTAAAAATTTGTTTGATAACTATGCCTTTCAGTTTGATACCCACTTACAAGACACCTTGTCCTATAAAACACCGCAACTACTACGTGAACAGTTAACTCCTTATCTCGAAAATAAAAAATATACATTACTTGATCTAGGTTGTGGTACTGGCCTTAGCGGTATGTCTTTTACAGATATGGCTGAAAAATTAATGGGCATTGATATTTCTGCGAATATGTTAAGCCAAGCAAAAGAAAAAGCCTGCTACGATGTATTAATTGAAAAAGATATTATCAGCGCACTTAATGGTTTAGAGGCCTACTTTGATCTGATTTTATGTATCGATACACTGGTATACTTTGGGGATCTCAATGTCTTATTCGCTCAAATAACCCTACATTTGCAAAAAAATGGCTTACTCGCCTGCTCTATTGAGCTTGCAGATAAGGCTGTTACTCATTATACCTTACAAGCAACAGGCCGCTATCAGCACACTAAGATTTATATACAAGAATTGGCTAAAAAAAATAATTTAAAACTATTAAACTATTTAAGCGTTGCGGGGCGTCGACAAGAAAATCAAATGGTTAAAACCGGTTTATTTATTTTTCAAAAAACATAATAATAATCTAAACAGCGGCGCTAAATATATTAGAAATAAAGTCCTGAAATATAATTGGCTACCGCTTTAATCTCTATATCACTCATTTTTTGGCTAATAATTTCCATCATCTGATATTTATCGTTGTGACGTATCCCATCACGAAATGCTTTCAATTGCGATTCAATATAAACCGCATGTTGGCCACTCAGACGTGGAAATCCGGCCAGAGGATTCCCTAAACCGGCTGGGTCGTGACACGCTAAACAGGCCGGGATCCCCTTGTTAAAATCACCACCCCGATAAAGTCGCTGTCCTAATGAAAGTAAATTAGTTTCAGCGGTATCAATACTTCCTGGTAAACTGGCGTAATAATTTGCGATTTTTATTTTTTCACTTTCTGACAAGGATGCGACTAATGCGCTCATGATGGGGTTATAACGCCCATGTCGAGGTTCTAGATTAGGGTGAAAGTCATGCAATTGTTTAAGCAGATAGTTAAAATTCTGTCCGGCTAATTTAGGCCAGTTTTTATGCGCCGATGCGTTTCCGTCCGCATCATGACATAGCGCGCAATCTGCCACAATACGCATAAATGGTTTTTTAAGCGTTTTAGCGTTACTCGGCACTAAGCCGAATAGAAAACAGCAAAAGAAGAAAAAAATAAAATTCTTATAACGAGACATAGAATATCTTAGCGCTTCGCTTTACTCTCTAGATGGCTGCGACAAGAAGCATTGTGGTTGCCAAACCAAGTTATTTAGTTTATAGTTTTTCCAGGCTTTGATAAACTATAAAAATAATAGAAAGGCCAGGGAATTTTTCTTTTTTTATTAAGCGGAAGATATTTTTGAATGCCCTCGTCTTTCCACTTACTATTTTCTTAAAAAGTGTTGCGCAACTCGATCAATTGCCTAAAGACCAAGGGGCAGAGGTTGCGTTTATCGGCCGTTCAAATTCCGGAAAATCGAGTGCTATTAACCTCATTACGGGGAAAAAAGGCTTAGCCAAAACCAGCAAAACCCCAGGTCGCACCCAATTATTAAACTTTTTTCAAATAAACGATCGACAACGCTTAGTCGATCTACCTGGATATGGTTATGCGAAGGTCCCTAGTGACAAAAAAGAAGAATGGGAAAAAACCATTTCCAGCTATCTCAAGCTAAGAAAATCCTTAAGAGGCCTAGTGATCACGATGGATATCCGTCATCCCCTAAAAGAACGTGATCAAGCCATGCTAACTTGGGCCTTACATCATCAAATACCTCTCTATATTTTGTTGACTAAAGCCGATAAGTTGACACGCAATCAAGCAGCTCATGCCTTAAAGCAAACGAAACAGCAATTGACTAGCCTTAGCAAAGATTGGCGGGTTCAAATCTTTTCAGCAACAACCCCTATTGGCGTTGAAATGGCCCGGCGCGTTATATTGGACTGGTTAGCGGAAACCCAGTAAGTTAAGCTTAAAAATACTTTACTACGAATAAAAAAATTTATGTTTAATAATTATTTTCAGTAAAATTTTTTTCTGACCTACGTTTAAAAATATCGCGTATTTCTTCACATTTTTTTTGACCTCTTGAGCGCAATGTGGTAAATAAAATGATTACTAAAAAACATTCCATTCCATGTCATCACAACCCTCTGAAATAAGTTTTCGCGCCGTTCTACTGGCTATTTTACTAGCAGTTATTTTAGCGGCTGCGAACGCCTATTTAGGTCTAAAAGTAGGTTTAACTATTTCAGCCTCTATACCTGCCGCTATCCTTTCTATGGGGATACTGAGATTTTTTAAGAATTCATCAATACTTGAAAGTAATATTGTTCAAACAGGCGCGTCTGCTGGAGAAGCACTCGTTGCGGGAACGGCTTTCATCCTGCCGGCTTTAATAATTCTTCACTATTGGCAACACTTCGATTATTGGCAAACTGTTATTATTTCCTTAACCGGGGGAATCTTAGGCATCTTGTTTTCTATCCCTTTACGACGCGTTTTATTGGCAGATCCCAGCTTACGTTTTCC